>NZ_JBIVNJ010000005.1:261369-386839 GCF_044753585.1 Streptomyces sp. NPDC088354
GGGGGGGGGGGGGGGGTGGTTGTGTGGGTTGGGTGTCGGGGGGGGGGGGCCCCCTTCTCTGGTGTGGGGGGGGGGGGGGGGCGCGGCGCGGCGGCGGGGGGGGGGGGGGGGCGCCCCCGGGGCGGTGACTGCGATCAGTGGATGATGCCGGTACGCAGCGCTACCGCGACCATGCCCGCGCGGTCGCCCGTGCCGAGTTTGCGGGCGATGCGCGCCAGGTGGCTCTTGACGGTGAGCGCGGACAGGCCCATCGAGACGCCGATCGCCTTGTTCGACTGGCCCTCCGCGACCAGCCGGAGGACTTCGACCTCGCGGCCCGACAGCTCCCGGTAGCCGCCCCCGTGGCCGGGGGCACCGGGGGGCCGGCGCTGGACGCGCTGTCCTGCCGCGCCGATGGGGGCGCCGCCGGGGCGCCCGGGGATGCCGAGATTGGTGCGCGTACCGGTGACGACGTAGCCCTTGACGCCGCCCGCGAGGGCGTTGCGCACGGCGCCGATGTCGTCGGCGGCCGAGAGGGCCAGGCCGTTGGGCCAGCCTGCGGCGCGGGTCTCTGCGAGCAGGGTCAGCCCGGATCCGTCGGGGAGGTGGACGTCGGCGACGCAGATGTCTCGGGGGGTGCCGACCCGCGGCCTGGCCTCAGCGACGGAGGACGCCTCGATCACGTCGCGCACCCCGAGCGCCCACAGGTGGCGGGTCACGGTGGAGCGAACGCGGGGGTCGGCGACAACCACCATTGCGGTCGGCTTGTTCGGGCGGTAGGCGACCAGGCTTGTGGGGTGCTCGAGAAGAACCGACACCGGGCCTCCTGGGGGACTGTGGCTGGAAGGGTCACAGGTTCCTTCGGCAGCAACTTCGCCCGGCTTTAGAGAAAGATCACGGTTTGTTTAGTAACAATTCCGGCAATTCGGACGCCCTGTCGATCGTTGTCGATCGAAGGTGTGAAGATCGCGTTCATCGCGTGTGAGCCCGTGTTGACGGCGGTAAAGCGCGAGGTCGGGCGCAGGGGTGGGATGTGCTCGCGTCAGCGGGTCTGCTGCGGACCGCGCCGCTTCGGCAGCGGTACGACGGACGGCGCCCCGCCCAGCGGCGGGCGCGGGTCGGCCGGTGCCGGAGGCAGCCCGGCGCTCGTGCACATCAGGTCGCACCAGCCCGCCAGGTGCGCGGCGACGTCCGGCACGCCGCCGGCGGCCGCCACCGGGGTCCACGAGGCGCGGATCTCGATACGGGTGGAGTCCTCGCGCTCGGCGAGCGCGCCGAAGTGGTGCGAGGAACTGCGCGACACCGTGCCGCCCGCGGCCTCGAAGGCCGCGCCGTGCGTCTCCAGGGCGCCCGTCAGCCACGACCAGCTGACCTCGGGCAGCAGCGGATCGCCCGCCATCTCCGGTTCCAGCTCGGCCCGGACGAGCGTCACCAGACGGAAGGCGCCCTGCCATCCCTCCTGGCCGTCCGCGTCGTACAGCAGCACCAGTCGTCCGTCCGCCAGTTCCTCGCCGTCCACCACGACGGCCGCCTCCACGGCGTACGCGTGGGGGGCCAGGCGCTTGGGCGGCGGTACGGGTTCGAGCTCGACCTCGTTCCGGACGCGAGCGCGCCGCAGCGCGTCGACCGCGTGCTGGAACGGGAGAGGGGCGTCGTTCCCGTCCGAGAGGTGCCCATGAGCCGCTGCCATGCCCGGAAGCGTAGGCCGAAGGGCGGCTTCAGTGAGGGACGACACCCGGTTGGGCGGGTCGCCCACTTGGCGCATGCGAAGATTTGGGGGTGAGTGCGCACCAGCAGACCGCTGCTTCCCCCTTCATCCTGGCGTGCCGGCGTCGTCACGTGCCGCACACCCCCGTGTGGTTCATGCGCCAGGCAGGCCGCTCCCTGCCGGAGTACCTCAAGCTGCGCGAGGGCATCCCGATGCTCGAGTCGTGCATGCGGCCCGACCTCGTCACCGAGATCACGCTGCAGCCGGTGCGCCGCCACAAGGTCGACGCGGCCATCTACTACAGCGACATCGTGGTGCCCCTGAAGGCGATCGGGCTCGACCTCGACATCAAGCCCGGGGTCGGCCCCGTCTTCGCCGAGCCCATCCGCACCGCCGCCGATCTCGACCGGCTGCGTCCGCTGGAGCCCGACGACGTCAAGTACGTCACCGAGGCGATCGGCATGCTCACCGACGAACTGGGCGCCACGCCGCTGATCGGCTTCGCCGGCGCGCCCTTCACGCTGGCCAGTTACCTGGTCGAGGGCGGCCCCTCGCGCAACCACGAGCGCACCAAGGCGCTGATGTACGGCGAGCCCGAGCTGTGGGCCCGGCTGCTGGACCGGCTCGCGGACATCACCGCGGCCTTCCTCAAGGTGCAGATCGAGGCCGGCGCGAGCGCCGTGCAGCTCTTCGACTCCTGGGTCGGCGCGCTGGCCCCGGAGGACTACCGGCGCTACGTCATGCCGGCCTCGGTGAAGGTCTTCGACGCCGTGGCCGGGTACGGCGTGCCCCGCATCCACTTCGGCGTGGGCACCGGCGAGCTGCTCGGGCTGATGGGCGAGGCCGGCGCGGACGTCGTCGGGGTCGACTGGCGGGTGCCCCTGGAGGAGGCGGCGCGCCGCGTCGGCCCCGACAAGGCGCTGCAGGGGAACCTGGACCCGGCCGTGCTCTTCGCCCCGACCGCGGCCGTGGAGAAGAAGGCGCGCGAGGTGCTGTACTCCGCGCAGTCCGCGCCCGGGCACATCTTCAACCTCGGGCACGGCGTCCTGCCGTCGACCGACCCGGACGCGCTCACCCGGCTCGTGGAGTTCGTCCACCAGCAGACGGCGCGCTGAGGCTCCGCGCGCGGTCCGTGCGGCGGGCGGGAGCCGTGCCGCACGGACCGTGCGCGCGTCGCCTCAGGGGCGCGGCTCCACGGGCGCGGCGACCGGCGCGGTGACCGGCGCGGGCGCGACGGGGCCGCCGCGGCGGCGGCGCAGCATGCGGACGGCGAACACGCCCAGCAGGGCGAGAACGGCGAACGGCAGCACGGCGGCGAGGGCGATCAGCAGGGCGCGCAGGGTCACGTAGAACGCGTGCCAGCCCGCGCCGAGCGCGTCGCCCACGGAGGCCCAGAACCCGTCGGCCTTCTCCGGCACCGCGGCCTTCTCCGGCTCGGTGAGGACGAGGGTCACCGTCGCCATGCCGGTCCGCTCCTTGAGCGAGGCCTGCTGCGCCTCCAGTGCCTCCAGATCGGCCTGGCGGGTGCTGAGTTCGCCCTCCAGCGTGACGACGTCGCTCAGCCGGGTCGCCCGGTCCATCAGTTCCCGCACCCGCGTGACACTCGCCCGCTGCGACTTGATGCGGCTCTCGACGTCGACCACCTGGCTCGTCACGTCCTCCGCGGTGACCTTGCGCTGCAGCAGCTTGCCGAGGCCGGCCAGGTCCCCGAGCACCCGCTCGTAGTCCGCCGGGGGCACCCGCAGGGTGACGCGGGAGTGCTCGCGGCCCTCGTCGTCCAGGGACGTGCTCTCGTCGCCGATGTAGCCGCCCGCGGCCTCGACCAGGGTGCGGGACTCGGCGAGTGCGTCGGGGACGTCCTTGGCCTCGACGGTGAGCGTCGCGGTACGGACGATGAGGCTGCGGTCCAGGACGGGGGTCCGGGTGCCCTTCGCCCCCGACGAACCGGTGGCGCCGGAGGGCGCCTGGGCCATGCCGTCCGCCGGTGCCGCCTTCTCCGGCGCCGCGGCGGCCTTGTCGTCCGCGCTGCTCTGGAGGCTGCCGCCGTCGGCCGACGCGCCGCATCCGGTGAGCGCCAGCACGCCCGCCAGCGCGAGCGCGGCAAGTGCTCTGCGGGCAGTGGTCGTTGGTGCGTTCATGGGGTCCCCCCTGGGGCCGGTGCCGATGTTGCAGGTTCGACGCCGCCGACCCGAGGGGGGTTTCGGATCCGTGATCCCGAAGAGGTCACGGTTAGGGCTCGTTCCGGCGTCTGAGACAGTGGAGGCATGAGCGAAACGCAGCCCCGGGCCGGACACGTGGTGGTCGTCGGCGGCGGGGTCTCCGGACTCTCCGCGGCGCACTTCCTGCTGGAGGGCGGTGCGGCACGCGTCACGGTGCTGGAGTCCTCCGGCCGGCTGGGCGGCAAGCTGTACGCGGACGAGATCGCCGGCGTCCCCGTCGACCTCGGGGCGGAGTCGCTGCTGGCCCGCCGCCCCGAGGCGGTGGACCTGGCCCGTGCCGTCGGCCTCGGCGACGACCTGGAGCCGCCCGCGACGACCACCGCCGGGCTCTGGACGCGCGGCAGGATGCGGCCCATGCCCAAGGGCGGGGTGATGGGCGTCCCCGGCGACATCGGCTCGCTCGCCGCCTCCGGCGTGCTCTCCGCGGCCGGTCTGGCGCGGCTGCCGCTGGACCACGTGCTGCCCCGCACGAAGGTGGGCGACGACGTCGCCGTCGGCAACTACGTCGCGGCGCGGCTCGGCCACGAGGTCGTCGACCGGCTCGTCGACCCGCTGCTGGGCGGGGTGTACGCGGGCAACGCCTACGAGATCTCGCTGCGCGCCGCCATCCCGCAGCTGTACGAGAGCGCCCGCTCCGGCCGTTCCCTCATCGAGGCGGTCCGCGAGACCCAGCGCCGTGCGGCCGCGGCGGCCTCCGCGGCCGCCTCCGCGAAAAAGGAGCCGGCGCCGGTCTTCGCCGGCATCCGCGGCGGTGTCGGACGGCTGCCCGTCGCGGTCGCCGAGGCGTGCCGCGCCGCCGGCGCCCGCATCGTGACCGACGCGCCCGTACGGCAGTTGCGGCGCACCCCGGAGGGCTGGCAGGTCACCTGGGACCACGAGGGCGTCCGCGAGGTGCTGGAGGCCGACGCGGTCGTGCTGGCCGTGCCGGCGCCCGCCGCGGCCAAGCTGCTCGGCTCGGAGTCCCCGGGTGCCGCGGCCGATCTCGCGGCGGTGGAGTACGCGAGCGTGGCCCTGGTGACGATGGCCTTCCGGCGCCGCGAGATCACGCACGCCCTGCCCGGCAGCGGTTTCCTCGTCCCGCCGGTCGACGGGCGCACCATCAAGGCGTCCACCTTCTCCAGCCAGAAGTGGCACTGGAGCGGGACCGCCGACTCCGACGTCTACGTGCTGCGCACCTCGGTCGGGCGGTACGGCCAGGAGGCCGATCTCGCCTGGGACGACACCGACCTCGTGCGGCTCTCCCGGGAGGACCTCGGCGAGGCCGTCGGGCTCACCGCCGCGCCGGTGGCGGCCCGGGTCACCCGGTGGGACGGCGGCCTCCCGCAGTACCCGGTCGGCCACCTCGCCCGCGTCGCCCGCGTGCGCGAGCAGGTCGCCAAGCTGCCCGGCCTCGCGGTCTGCGGGGCGGTGTACGAGGGCGTGGGCGTCCCCGCCTGCGTGGCGAGCGCGCGCGGCGCCGCGGACCAGGTGCTGGGCACCCTGCGGCCGTCCGCGGAACCGGGCGCGGGACAATAGCCCCATGACCGACTCGACTGCTTCCGACGCACCGGCCAAGGCCCCCAACGCGGGCAAGAAGGCCAAGGACCTCAACGAGGTCATCCGCTACACCCTCTGGTCGGTGTTCCGGCTCCGCGACGTCCTGCCCGAGGACCGCGCCGGCTGGGCGGAGGAGGTCGAGGAGCTCTTCGAACAGCTCGCCGCCAAGGACGTGACGGTCCGGGGGACCTATGACGTCTCCGGTCTGCGCGCCGACGCGGACGTCATGATCTGGTGGCACGCGGAGACCGCGGACGCCCTCCAGGACGCCTACAACCGCTTCCGCCGCACCCGCCTCGGCCGCGGTCTGGACCCGGTCTGGTCCAACATGGCCCTGCACCGCCCCGCGGAGTTCAACAAGAGCCACATCCCGGCCTTCCTGGCCGACGAGACGGCCCGTGACTACGTCTCCGTCTACCCCTTCGTCCGCTCCTACGACTGGTACCTGCTGCCCGACGAGGACCGCCGCCGCATGCTCGCCGACCACGGCAAGATGGCGCGGGGCTACCCGGACGTGCGGGCGAACACGGTGGCGTCGTTCTCGCTGGGCGACTACGAGTGGATCCTGGCCTTCGAGGCGGACGAACTGCACCGGATCGTGGACCTGATGCGCCACCTGCGGGCCTCCGAAGCGCGGATGCACGTCCGTGAGGAGGTTCCGTTCTACACCGGCCGCCGCCGGTCGGTGGCGGAACTGGTGGCGGGCCTGGCCTGACGGCGCCGCCGTACGTGTGAAGGGGCGGCCGGGGAACCGGCCGCCCCTTCGGCGTCCTCAGGCCAGCGCCGCCCGGAGCTCGGGGTCGGGCAGCGCGGACGGGCCGCGGACCGCGAGGGCGGTGAGCAGATGGGGGTCGTCGGGGGCGGGGGCGCGCGGGACGGGGACGGCGCGCAGCAGGTCCTGGCCGGTGGGGGAGGCCCAGCGGCTGTAGGGGTGGACCTCGACGTGGGCGATGCCGAGGCAGCCGGCGGTCAGCAGCAGCGGAAGCGCGAACCAGGGCGCGATCGGGGCGCCGCCGCCCGGGTTGCCCGCGGTCGCGGCGGCCAGCGCGACGACGATGACCACGAGGGCGGCGCGGACCTCGCGCATGCCCGCGGCGACGGACTCGCGGGCCGCGGCGGGAACCGCCAGACCGGCCGCGGTGAGGCGGTCGGCCAGGGCTTCGACGACGTCGGAGCCGGCGTGCGCGACGCGGGTCGCGGGGATCTCCCGCTGGCCCTCGGGACCGATCGCGGCGATCAGGGCGCGCTCGATGGCGTTGCGCCCCTCGGGGTCGACGACGGTCGCCCAGCCGGTCCCCGCCAGGTGCAGACGCCGCTGGCGGCCCATCGTGACCATCGCCAGGTCCGTTACCCTGCGCGGCCCGCCGGACAGGTAGGCCATCTCGTACAGCCCGAGCCGGCGCTCTCCCTCGCTGGGGGCCCGGGACGGCGGTTGGGCCGCGGCGACCGCCGCCCTGCACAGGTGTGCGCAGGAGACGATCGCCGCGGCCCAGGCCACGCAGAGGAACAGCATCCACATGGGGGAGTTCTAGCCCAACCCCCGTGGGGTTCGCCCGGGGTTTCCCGGAACGGGCGGGCGGCCCCGGGGCGTCAGCCGCAGGTGCGGTTGCGGTTGATGCAGCTGACGACCTGGTTCATCAGGTTCGCCGGCATGAAGTTGGCGAAGTCCGCGTGGTCGGTCACCGGCTTGTGCTGCTGCTCCGGGAAGCTGTCGACCGCGTAGTTCGGACCCTGCGGCACCTGATAGGTCAGGCGCATCTGGAGCTGGGGGACCGCCTTGGTGCCGGACGGGCACTGGCCGGCGCCGTCCGGGAAGACGATGTGGGTGCGGTGGTTGGCGCTGTCGGTGTTCACGCCGTCCCAGCAGCTGGGGAAGTTGAGGGTGCGGACCACCTGGCTGCCCCGCGGGCACAGCGGGTACTTGTCGGTGAGCTGGCGGTTCTCGAAGCCCGTGCAGCTCCACGACGCCTTGGCGTTGGCGACGCCGTTGGTGAAGGACTTGGCGTCACCGGTGATGATCTTCAGGGTGGAGGGCATGCCGACCACCTTGGCGGTCGGGTTGCCCTTGAAGGTCAGGCTGACCGACCGGGCCTGGAGGATGGTGCCGGTGTTGCCGTCGGCGTCGGGCGCGTCGTTGGCGCTGCGGGTGCGCAGCACCGGCCAGAAGTAGGCCGACTTGTCGCCGCGGGCGCAGGTGGTGCCGGCCGCCGCCAGCGTCTCGTTGGTCGAGAAGCCGTCGGTGCTCAGGTTGCCCACGTAGTCGTGCACGTGGTGCGCGCCGTTGGAGACACCCGGGGCCACGATGAAGTTGTCGGGGTTGTTGTGCTTGTTCTCGTTGCGTCCGCAGCGCGCGGTGAAGGCGCCGCGCGAGGCGCCCCGCTGGTTGGCCGCCCGCTGCACGTTGGGCTGGACCGAGCGGATGTCCGCGAAGTCCGCCGCGACCGGCCCGTTGGTCTGCGTACCGCCGGCGGGGGCGGACGCGGACGCCGAGGCGGAGGCGGAGGCCGACGGCGCGGCGGTCCCGCCGTTCTGGCCGCCGTTGTTCTGGTTCCCTCCGTTGTTGTTCCCGGTGTCGGCCTTGGTGCTGTTCCACGGGTTGGGCTTCTGCCACCCGTCGGAGTGGCCGGAGGAGGGCCGCCAGTGGGCCGAAGCCGAGCCGGTGACCAGGGCGAAGGTGCCGCCGGAGCCGAGCAGTGCCAGCACGGCTATCAGCACGAGTTGCTTGGTGCTCAACCTGCGCCGGTGGTTCATCTGTTGTCGTGTGGGCATGGATAGCTCATTTCTACTGCGACGGCTGGGGTGAGGACGCCGCGGGAGGGAGGGAGTACGTGGGGGACGGCGTGACGACGAAGGTCGGTTCTCCGGGGGCCGGGGAGACCGGTATCGCGGCCGCGGGGTTGGTCGGGCTCGCGGTCGTGTCGACGGCGATCTGGTCGAAGTTCACCAGCCCGGTCTTCTCCAGGACGGTGATGTGGTCGAGCACCGTCGCGTTCGCCTGGTCCGCGAGCTGGCGGACCAGTGAGTTGCGGGTGGTGGCACGCACTTGGGCGATCACCGAGAAGACCTGGCCGTGGGCGAGCCGCACGATGTTCGCGAACTTCTGGTCGAAGTCCTTGCCATTGGCCGCGGAAAAGGTGGCCAGAAAGCCCATTTGCTGCTGAGTGGGCTGATTGGGCAGGGTGATGCCCAATAGGGGGGCGATCGTGCGACACGTCTCGTCCAGGCCCGTGTGCCCGTCGATGAGGTGTTGTCCCGCACGTTTGACGGCGGGGGTCGTCCCCTTCTGCAGGGCCATCTGTCCGGCGGGGAACTCCCACAGGCCGGCCAGTCGCACCTTGGTGACGAAGGTGCGGTCCAGCTGGGTGAGCGGACCGTACTGCGTGGCGACCGTCTGGGCGGCGGCCGCGGTGACGGCGGGGCTGTTCAGCCCTGACATGACCGGGTAGGCCAGCGCGGCCAGGGTGACCACGAAAGCCCCGACCACAAGGCTCAGTCCGGTGGCGTAACGGGTGGATCGCATGGGACCGCACGTTAGTGCGTTTGACGCGGTCCGGGCGAGTTAACATCACGTATTCGCGAATCCGGGGAATCACCGCGCAGTTCTTGGTACGTTGTTGCGTTTCCCGGTGAACGGCCTCCGCTGGTATTTGCGTCGCAGGTCGGAGGCCTGTTGAAAAAGATTATGGCAGCTTTGAACGGAGCGTGTCCCGCATACGTATGAATACGCGTGAGGGCTGTCGCGAGATCGCGGACCGGTGCCGCAGCAGCCGTCGTTGCCATCCGTTCAGGGGGGCCGGACCCGAGCGTTCCCGCCACCAGACGTGGAGTTGGCGCAGGGCCGCGGCGTCGGGCAGCGCGGTGGTGCCGGCAGTGCCGGAAGCGCCGGCTGTGCGCGCTGTGCCGGGTGTGCCCGCCCCGTCGAGCAGGTGGGCGGCGAAGTCGAGGGCGTCGCGCCGGTAGCCCCCGCCGAGCGGTCGGGCGGCGGCGTACCGCAGGAACGCGGGCCGGTAGACCGGGCCGAGGATCTCCGGCAGTTCGGGCGCGACCTTCGCCACGATGCCGGCCCGCTTGGCCGCGAGGGCCCGGCTCTGCACGCCGACCCGGACCCGGTCGAAGCCCTCGGGCACCGGAGTGCCGGCCACGAGCGCGGACAGCAGTGCCGTCTGGCGCAGGGCGAGCCGCTGCCGCGCGGCCCGCGCCGCCGGCGCGACCGCGTCGGGCAGGGCGGGCGGCGCACCGGCCGGGAGACGTGCCCCGCCCTCCACCACCGCGCGGACGGAGGCCAGTTCGGCCGCCAGCTCGTCCCCCGCGGGGAAGTCGTCGTCGCGCTCCAGCAGGACGCCGGGCGGGCAGGCCCGCTCGTACAGCGCCGCCAGCACGTCGAGCACGGCCGGGGGCACGGGGTGGGCGTGGCTGTCGTGCCACACGCCGTCCTTCTCGTAGCCGCCAGCGACATGGACGTAGGCGATGGCGCCGGCCGGCAGCGCGCCCAGGGCGGCGACCGGGTCCTCGCCCCGGTTGACGTGGTTCGTGTGCAGGTTGGCCACGTCGATCAACAGCCGTACCCCGGTGCGCTCCACGAGTTCGGCGAGGAAGGCGCCCTCGCTCATCTCCTCGTCCGGCCAGGCGACCAGCGCGGCGATGTTCTCCAGCGCGAGCGGCACGGGCAGCGCGTCCTGTGCGATGCGCACGTTCTCGCAGAGTACGTCCAGCGCGTCGCGGGTGCGCGGCACCGGCAGCAGGTGCCCGGCCTCCAGCGGGGCGGAGCCGGTCGTCTCGCCGCCGCCGCGGACGAAGGCGATGTGCTCGGTCACCAGCGGTGCGCCCAGCGCCCGGGCGCGCTGCGCGAGCGCGGCCAGCCGTTCCGGGTCGGGCCGCTCGGCGCCCCCGAGGCCGAGCGACACCCCGTGCGGGACGACGGTGACGCCGCGCTCGCGCAGCCGTACCAGGGAGTCCGGGACATGGCCCGGACACACGTTCTCCGCGACCGCCTCGACCCAGTCGACGCGGCCGGCCTCCGCCAGCTCCTCGACGGTGTCCGCGATCTCCGGACGCCAGCCGATCCCCGTGCCCAACATCGAGTGCTCCACCGGTCCCCCTTCCTCCTGCCGGGGTTGTGGCCCCGCAGAAGTGGCACGAACCGTGTCCGCCGCCGGTTCAGAGCTCGATTTGAGCTTCGGCCGCCGCGGCGGCCGCGGTCACCGCAGCGCCGGGTGGTCCGCCACGACCGTGCACGAGCCCGGCGCGATCTCGGTGAACCCGGCGTCCCGCACGACGGGCAGACGGCCCGATGCGAGCGCCTCCCACCGCTCGGGGTGCGCGGTGCGCACGGCAAGTGCGAAGCCCGCCTCGCGCCACAGCTCCCGGTCGGCCGGCGACAGGGCGAGCCAGGCGAGTTGCGCGCCGTGCCCGGCCTGCGCCATGGCCTTGCCCGCCGACATCTCCACCCCGGGATTCAGCCAGAGCACGGGGGTGCCCGGCTCGGCCTCCGCGGGCGACTCGGGGTCCTCCAGCTCGGTGCCGGAGACCTGCAGCCTGGCCAGGTCCTTCGGCCAGCCGTCCAGCGGCACGGGCGGGAAGACCCGCACCTCGGTCGACGTGCCCGTCACCGTGATCCCCGGCAGCGCCTCGGCGCGCCGCCACTCGGCCCCTCGGGCCCGCCGCACCACCTTGCGGATGCGGGCGTCCTCCCAGCCGTGCACGGCCTCGGCCCACTCGCCGTCCTCCGCCGTGGCGCGCTCGTCGGAGCGCAGCGCCAGGACCGCGCGGGCGGCGGTCTCCAGGGCGTCGGTGCGGGCGGGGGGCGCGTCCCGCTCGATGCGGACGACCAGCGGGAGAACGAACTGGGGACGGCTGTCACGAGGATCGGTGCTCACCGCAACAGTCTGCCACCCGGCCCGGACGGGCTTGGCAGGGGCGATCCCTCCGGGCCAGGATGTGCCCGTGCGCAGCGACCTCTTCGCGACCGAGAACACGGCGCGGCCGGCCACCGAGCCCGGCATGACCCTGCAGAACGCCAAGTCGATCAAGTACGCCGTCAACGGCGAGTGCTTCGCGCGGCAGGGCTCGATGATCGCCTTCCGCGGCAACCTGCAGTTCGAGGTGAAGGGTCAGGGAGTCGGAAAGTTCCTCAAGCGCGCCCTCACCGGCGAGGGCCTCCCGCTGATGACGGTGCGCGGCCAGGGCGAGGCCTGGTTCGCGCACGAGGCCGCCAACTGCTTCGTCATCGACATCGACCCGGGCGACAGCCTCACCATCAACGGCCGCAACGTGCTGGTCTTCGACGCGACGCTCGCCTACGAGATAAAGGTCGTCAAGGGCGCCGGCATGGTCGGCGGCGGCCTGTTCAACAGCGTGTTCACCGGTCACGGCCGCCTGGGCGTGATGTGCGAGGGAAACCCCATCGTGATCCCGGTCACCCCGCAGGCGCCGGTCTACGTCGACACCGACGCCGTCGTCGGCTGGAGCGCGCAGCTGCAGACCTCGCTGCACCGCTCGCAGAGCTTCGGCTCGATGCTGCGCGGCGGTTCGGGCGAGGCGGTCCAGCTGATGCTGCAGGGCGAGGGCTTCGTGATCGTGCGGCCCAGCGAGTCGCAGCCGCACCAGCCCAGCGCCCACTGACGTGCGGCTGGAGGCGGTCGGCCGGCGCTATGGGGCGCGCGGGCCGTGGGTGCTGCGGGACGTGGGGCTGGAGCTGCCCGGGCACCAGCTGCTGCGCGTCGAGGGCGCCAACGGCAGCGGCAAGTCGACCTTCCTGCGCGTCCTGGCCGGCATCGACCGCCCCACCGCCGGGCGCGTCACCGGGCGCCCGCGCACCGCGTACGTGCCCGAGCGCTTCCCGCCCGCGCTGCCCTTCGACGCGCTGGGCTATCTCGTCCACCTCGGGCGGGTGCACGGCCTCGGCAGCCGTACCGCGGCCGACCGTGCCGGGCAGTGGCTGGAGCGCTTCGGCATCGCCCGGTACGCCCGCACGCCGCTGCGGGAGCTGTCGAAGGGCACGTGCCAGAAAGTCGCCGTCGTCCAGGCGCTGCTCGCCGAGCCGGAACTGCTCCTCCTGGACGAGGCGTGGACGGGCCTGGACCCGCAGGCGCGCGCCGTGCTGGACGACGCCGTGCGCGCCACCGTCGCCGCGGGCGGCACCGCGGTCTTCGTCGACCACGACGTCCGGCGGCTGGCCGGGGACACCACGGCAGCGCACCGCGTGGCGGACGCCCGGCTGGTGCCCGTCCCCGTGCCCGTGCCCGTGCCCGTGTCGCGCGACGGGGACGCCGGGCCGCTGGTGGTCGTCGAGGCCGAAGGGCGCGGAGAGCCGCCCGCGGGCCTCGGTGACGGCACGTCCGCGCCCGGCACGCTCCGGCTGACCGTCCCCGCCCGCGAATCCGACGCCGTCCTGCGGCGGTTGCTCGACGCGAACCCGCCCTGGCACATCCGGGCGGTGCGCCCGGCGGCCGGGCCGACGGAGGACGCATGACCGCGCTGCTGCGCTACCAGACCGCCCTGCTGCTGCGTTCGTACCGCTGGCCGGCGCCGCTGCTGCTGTACGCCGCGCTCCTGGCGATCGGCCTCACCGCGGGGCCGCAGCCGCTGCTGGACTCCCTCGGCTGGAACGCGGCCGCGCTGCTGCCGGCCGCCGCGTGGCTGGTCCGGGTCTGCGTCACCGGCGAGCCCCCCGCCGCCCGCGCGGTGGTGGCCGCGGCCGCGGGACCGGCGCGGGCACACACGGCGGCGGTGCTGGCCGCGCTGGGGTGCTCGGCGCTGACGGGCGTCGTGGGCACCGGTGTGGTCCTGTGGGTTGCCGATCCGCACACCACCGACCACCTCAAGGCCGTGCCGCTGGGGCCGGCCGCCGTGTCGGGGGTGCTGACGGTCCTGGTGTCGGCGCTCCTGGGCACGGCGGTGGGGGCGCTCACCAATCCGCCGGTCCTGGTGCGTCCCGGCTGGGCGGTGCCGGTCACCACGGGCGCCGCGGTCGCGGTGCTCGTCGCGGGTGGTTCGCCCGCCAATGCCGCCGTGCGCGACCTGGTCACGGCCTCGCACACCGGCAGCGTCCCCTACCCGCTGCCGTCACTCCTGGCCGCCGTGGTCCTGGCGGCGGGTGCCGTGGCGGTCGCGGGGCTGCTGAGCTCCCGTCGCGGGTGACGATCCGTCAGTTCTCCAGCGCCATGCGCACGCCCAGCGCCACCAGCACCCCGCCCGAGACGAGTTCGAGCCTGCGCCGGACGGCGGCGCGGCCGAGGACGGACCTCAGCCGGTCGACGAACCAGACGTACGAGCCGTACCAGCCGACCTCGAAGACCGCCCACAGGGCCGCCAGCCCCACCATCGTGGGCAGTTGGGGCGCCTCCGCGGGAACGAACTGGGGGAGGAACGACATCGCGAAGACGGCCGCCTTGGGGTTGGCCAGGTTCATGCCGAGCCCGGCCCGGTAGGCCGCCCCGGGCGTCACGAGAACGGCCCGCGGCTCCGGCTCCTCCGCGTCGCCCCCGCGGCCGCGGCGGGCCGACCGCAGCGCCTGGACGCCGAACCAGAGCAGGACCGCCGCGCCCACGATCCGTACGGCGCCGTACGCGGCCTGCGAGGCCGCGAGCAGCGCGGTGAGACCGAGGGCCGCCGACAGGCCCCACAGGAAGACGCCCGTCTCGTTGCCGAGCACGGTCAGGAAACCCGCGCGGCGGCTCCGCAGCGAGTGGCGGATGATCAGTACGGTGCTCGGCCCCGGGGCGGCGGCGATCAGCAGGCACGCCCCGAGGAACGGCAGCAGAAAGGTCGGCATCCGCTCATGGTGGGGCCGCCGCCCACGACCGCACCAGCTGTTTTCCCCGCGTCGGGTTTGCCGGGGGCCGGCACGCTACCCACCCGGCGGCGGTCCGTGAGGACGCGCCGCACGGGGAGGCGGTCAGGACGCCGGTCGGGGTCAGCCCTCCGCGGGCTCCAGCCGCAGCGAGATCGAGTTGATGCAGTAGCGCTGGTCGGTGGGGGTCGGGTAGCCCTCGCCCTCGAAGACATGGCCCAGGTGGGAGCCGCAGCGGGCGCAGCGCACCTCGGTGCGGACCATGCCCATCGAGCGGTCCTCGATCAGCTCCACGGCCTTGCTGTCCCGCGGGTCGTAGAAGGACGGCCAGCCGCAGTGGGACTCGAACTTGGTGTCGGAGGTGAACAGCTCCGCGCCGCAGGCGCGACAGGAGTAGACGCCGTTGGTCTTGGTGTCGGTGTACTCACCGGTGAACGCCGGCTCCGTCCCGGCCTTGCGGAGGACGGCGTACTCCCGCGGCGTCAGCTCCTCGCGCCACTGCTCCTCGGACTTGTCGACTTCGTACGCCATGGTGTCCTCTCCCTCGTGTCCCTCGTGCTCAGCTCTCCAGTCGGGCCAGGATCCGCGGACCGAGGTCCGTGACGTCTCCGGCGCCCATGGTGAGAACAAGGTCACCGGGTCCCGTCATTCCGGCGATCAGCGCGGGCACGGCGTCCTTGTCGTGCGCGGCGGTGACGTCGGCGCCGTGGGCGGCCGCCGCGTCGATGATCAGCGCGCTGGTGACGCCGGGGACCGGGTCCTCGCGGGCCGGGTAGATGTCCAGCACCACGGAGGCGTCGGCCAGCCCCAGGGCCTGGCCCATCTCGCGGCCGAGCTCCTGGGTGCGGCTGAACAGGTGCGGCTGGAACACCACCAGGATGCGCCGGTCGCCCGCGGCCTCGCGCAGCGCCTCCAGGTCGGCGGTCATCTCGGTGGGGTGGTGCGCGTAGGAGTCGATCACCTGGACGCCGCCCGCGGTGCCCTTCAGCTGCAGACGGCGCTTGACGCCGGTGTACGTGCCGAGCGCCTTGGCCAGGTCCTCCGCCGGGACGCCCAGCGCCATGCCGGCGGCCAGCGCGGCGACCGCGTTGTGCGCGTAGTGGCGGCCCGGGACGGAGACGGTGAAGGTGTGCTCCCGGCCGCCCAGGCACACGGTGACCTCGCCGGCCATGCCCTGCGGGGTGATCCGTGCGATCCTCAGGTCCGCGCCGGCGTCCTCGCCGACCTTGACCACGGTCAGGCCCTCGCGGCCGGCGACGCGGGCGGCGAGCTCGCGTGCCCCGGCGTGCTCGCCGACGACCAGGGTGCCGCCGGGGACGATCTTGCCGACGAAGGTCTCGAAGGACTCGTAGATCTCGTCCATCGACGCGTAGTTCGCGTGGTGGTCCAGCTCCACATTGAGCACGATCGCCACCTCGGGGTCGTACTTCTGGAAGCTGCGGTCGCTCTCGTCCGCCTCGGCCACGAAGATCTCGCCCGTGCCGTGGTGCGCGTTGGAGCCCGGGGCGTCCAGGTCGCCGCCGATGGCGTACGAGGGGTCCAGGCCCAGTGCCGACAGGCTCACCGCGAGCATGGAGGTGGTCGTGGTCTTGCCGTGCGTGCCGGCCACCGCGATCGGCCGCAGGCCCACCATGAGCGCGGCAAGCGCGTCGGAGCGGTGCACCACCGGGACGCCGCGCCCGCGAGCGGCGGCCAGCTCGGGGTTGTCGTCCCGGATCGCGCTGGAGACGACCACGCAGGTCGCGTCCGGCGCCAGGTGCTCCGCGGCGTGCCCGATGTGCACGGTCGCGCCGAGCGCCCGCAGCGCCTGCGCGGTCTCCGAGTCCCTGGCGTCGCTGCCCGCGACGCTCGCACCGCGCTGGGCGAGGATCTTCGCGATGCCCGACATCCCGGCGCCGCCGATCCCGATGAAGTGCGGTCGGTCCATGGCGGGGGGAAGAGTGGGGCTCATGCGCGCTGCTCCCTGCGTGCTCGGGCGTGTGCCGTGGTGGTCGGGCCACCTCCGATTCTTTCATCCGCGCGGGGCGGGGGACGCCCGTCCCCCGCCCCCGCCGCTCAGTCCTCGGCGTTGTGGGCGAACAGCTTCAGGACCGGCACGCCGACCTTGTGGCGGGCGCGCGAGGTCCAGTCGCGGTGGAAGAACTCCTCGACCAGGTGCGGTGCGGTCAGGACGATCACCTCGTCGGCGTGGGTCTGCTCGACGACGGACTTCAGCAGCTCGATCGGGTGACGCTCGACGACCTCCCCGACCGCCTCCTTGCCGTGGTCCCGCAGCGCTTTGAGGCTGTGACTCAGCGCTCGTTCGGCGGGCAGCAGGGCGTTCTCGCCCTCGGGCCGGTCGTGCTCGTGGACGGCCTTGTCGAGTTCGCCCAGGGCGACGTCGTCGATGGACCGCAGCAGCCGGTCCTGGTCCCCGCGGGGTTGCATCAGCACGACGAAGGAGACGGGCTCGTCGCCGTGGAGCGTGGTGACCAGCTCCACGTCGGCGGGGACGAGCGGCTGCTCGATCATGAGTACGGTCGTGAACACGGACGTGTCCTTCTTTCTCGCGGCCCCACGGGCCGGTGACGGGAACCATCCTGCCCCGTCCGGCTGTGGAGCACGCGGTGGAAGTCTTCCCGCATGGCAGCAAGCGGATTGTGCATGGCGGCGGATCGGCGGGCGGCGTTTGCCGGGTGTCCGGCCCGCCGCCGATCCGTCATCCGCGCGTGTAGCGCGTGAACAGGAACCCGTCCTCCTCGAGAATCGACACGGGGGAGAGACGGACGGGTTCCGCGACGCCGGGGCCGTTCATGATCCGCATGGCGTCCCCGGCGGTCAGCAGGGGGGCGATGGTCAGGCAGAGCTCGTCGATCACGCCGGCCGCCGCGAACTGCGCCAGCAGTCGCGGGCCGCCCTCGGTGAGCATCCGCCGCAGTCCGAGCGCGGCGAGCTCCCGCTTGGCACGGGCCGGCTCCACACCGGCACCGTCGCCCGCGACGACCACCCGCGCACCGGCCTTCTCCGCCTCCGCCACCCGGTCCGCGGGGGCGGCGGCACCGGTCAGCACCAGGGTCGGCACCAGTGGCGAGGTGAACAGCGGCAACGAGAAGTCCAGGTCCAGCCGGGCGCTCACCACGGCGATCACCGCGGCCGGCGGCTGCCCGGCGGCTGCCCGGCGGGCCGCGAACGCCTCGCGGGCCCGGGCGGGGCGGTAGCCCTCCTGGCGAACCGTTTCCGCCCCGACGACGACCACGTCGGCCAGCGCCCGCAGCACCCCGAAGACCCGCATGTCGGCCTCCGACGACAGCGGCTGCGAGCGCCCGTCGTACCGTGCCGCGCCGTCCAGCGACGCCACCATGTTCGCCCTCAGCCACGGAAGCCCGTCTGCCCCGGCCGGGTACGCGTACGCGTCGGCCAGCGACTCGGGTGTGTCCAGGTCCGCCTCCGGCGACGCGGCGGGGCCGTTCGGGGCCGGGGTGGTCCTGAGGGTCTCGGGCGGGGGGAACAGGCGGCGCATGGCAGCAGTCTTCCACGTGCCCCCGGAGGCGTGGGGTGGGCCACTCGGGGCCGGGGGAACCGCCGCGAGGCACTACCCTGGAGAGCTGTGTCCTCGTCCTACGCCGCAGCGCCCGAATCCACCCCGATACCCGGTGGTGAACCCCCCGTGTCGCTGAGCGGCCGCGAGCCGCAGGTGCCGGCCGACCGGCTGGTGGCGGAGATGGTCCCGCCCCCGAGGTTCGACTCCGTACGGTTCGAGAACTACATCCCGGACCCGGGGCAGCCCAGCCAGGCCGAGGCCGTGCGCACGCTCGCCGCCTTCGCCGCGGCGAGCGGCGCTCCCGCCGCCCCCGGGCCCAGGCGCTGGTTCCGCCGCGCGGCGGGCCCCGCGGCGCCCGCCGGCCCCGGCGGGGTCTATCTCGACGGCGGCTACGGCGTGGGCAAGACCCACCTGCTGGCCTCGCTCTGGCACGCCACCGACGCGCCGCGCGAGCAGAAGGCCTTCGGGACCTTCGTGGAGCTGACCAACCTCGTCGGCGCCCTCGGTTTCCAGCAGGCCGTCCAGGCGCTGAGCGGGCACCGGCTGGTCTGCATCGACGAGTTCGAACTCGACGACCCCGGTGACACCGTGCTGGTCTCGACGCTGCTCGGTAAGCTCGCCGACGCGGGCGTGCGGCTCGCCGCCACCTCCAACACCCTGCCCGGCAAGCTCGGCGAGGGCCGCTTCGCCGCCGCGGACTTCCTGCGCGAGATCCAGGGCCTGTCCGCCCGTTTCCTGTCCCTGCGCATCGACGGCCAGGACTACCGTCACCGCGGTCTGCCCGAGGCGCCGGCACCGTTCTCGGACGACGAGGTCACCGCCGCCGCCGGCCGCACCGCCGGTGCCTCCCTCGACGACTTCGCCACCCTGCTGGCACATCTCGCCCGGGTCCACCCCAGCCGCTACGGCGCCCTCTGCGACGGCGTCGAGGCGGTCTTCCTGCGCGGCGTGGAACCTGTCCAGGACCAGGCCACCGCGCTGCGCCTGGTCGTCCTGGCCGACCGGCTCTACGACCGCGAGGTCCCCGTCATGGCCTCCGGCCAGCCCTTCGACCGCATCTTCAGCGAGGAGATGCTCGCGGGCGGCTACCGCAAGAAGTACTTCCGGGCGATCTCCCGGCTCACCGCCCTGGCCCGCGACGCGGCACGCCTGGCGGACTGACCGCCCCGGTCGAACCCTCTCGCGGTCCTCGCGTGCCGCTGCCCGGCGGGTCGGTGTGCGGCCGGGGGAGTCGTTCCGGGGGCATGAGTGCCTGGCGGGGGTGACCGGTTCGGGTGAACTGGGGTGCGGGGGAGCGGCGTGGCCGTTTCGGGCCGGGGGTGTCTGGTGGGTCGTCGCCCTGGCCCGGCGGCACGTGCCCAGGCTCCCGTGGGCCGGGTCGCCGCCCGGCGGGTCGGTGCGTGCCGCGGGCACGCCTTCCGGGCGTCGAGCGGCGCGGCCGGCCGCTCGGGTCGGGGAGGGCGCGGTGTCACGGGCTCCCGTACAGGGGTACGGGGCCTTCCGGCGGAACCTGCTCGGGCCGGGGGACGCGTCCGTTGGCGGGCGCCGCGGATCCGGCGGACCATCGGACAAGACGTTCGATGCCAGGGAGGGCGCCGTGCCGGATCGACGGGCCGCAACGAACGGGCTGCGCTCGCTGCTCCGGGTCCCCCCGGGCGCCGGCGGGAACGTCCGGCTCCGCGCGTACGACCCCCGCGCCACCCCCGGCGGTCCGCCCGGCAAGCGCGAGGCGCGGGAGGCCGTGCCCGGTACCCGGGACCGCCTGACCGTGCTGCAGGAACGCCTCTTCGCACAGGCCACCGCGGGCGATCCGCGCTCCGTGCTCGTCGTCCTCCAGGGCACCGACACCTCGGGCAAGGGCGGTGCCGTCCGCCATCTCGCGGGCCTGCTCAACCCGGCCGGGTGCCGCATCACCGCCTTCAAGGCACCCACGGCCGAGGAGAAGTCGCACCCGTTCCTCTGGCGCATCAAGCGGGCCCTCCCGCACGCCGGGCAGATCGGCATCTTCGACCGCTCCCACTACGAGGACGTGCTCGCCGCCCGGGTCCGCGGACAGGTCCCCCCGGAGGTCTGGGAGGAGCGCTTCGAGACGATCAACTCCTTCGAGGCCTCCCTCGCCGACGACGGTGTCAGCGTCGTCAAGATCTTCCTCCACATCGGCTACGCCGAGCAGCGGGCCCGCCTGCTGGCGCGCCTCGACAACTCGTGCAAGCACTGGAAGTTCACCCCCGACGACCTCGACGACCGGGCCCTGTGGCCCGCCTACCAGGAGGCGTACGAGGCCGTGCTGAACCGCTGTTCCACCGAGACGGCCCCCTGGTACGTCGTGCCGGCGGACCGCAAGTGGTACCGCGACTGGGCGGTGGGCCGGCTGCTCATGGAGCACCTGGAACTCATCGACCCGCAGTGCCCGCCCGCGTCCTTCGACGTGGAGCACGCCCGCAAGCGGCTGCTCGGCGACTGAACGGGGCACGGGCCCGGCCGGGTTCAGGCCCTGGGCAGCCGTTCCCGCAGGACCGCGACGCAGTGGCCCGGCAGCGTGAGGAAGCGGGAGTCCGCGGGGTCGGCGCAGGGCTGCCAGGAGGCGAGCACCTCGTAGCCCCCGTGGCCGGGAGCCCCGGCCCGGCCGGCGTCGTGCAGGGGGATCCCGGCGTCCTCGGGGGAGAGGTTCACGGCGACGCGGAACGGGCCGCGTTCCAGGCACAGGGTGTGCTCGCCGGCGGTGACCCGCACCGCGTCCAGGGCCGGGTCGGTCAGCGCCGGTTCGGCGTGCCGCAGCGCGATGAGACGGCGGTACCAGGCCAGCAGGCCGGCGTGCGGGAGCCCGTCCGGCTCGGACCAGTCCAGGCACGAGCGCAGCCGGGTCGCGGGGTCCTGCGGGTCCGGGATGTCCTCGGCGTTCCAGCCGTGCGAGGCGAACTCCCGCCGCCTGCCCCGGGTGATGGCGGCGGCGAGTTCGGGGTCGCTGTGGTCGGTGAAGAACTGCCACGGCGTACGGGCGCCCCACTCCTCGCCCATGAAGAGCATCGGGGTGAACGGCGAGGTGAGCACGAGTGCCGCGGCCGCCGCCAGCAGGCCCGGGGGCACGGTGGCGGCGAGGCGGTCGCCGGTGGCGCGGTTGCCGATCTGGTCATGGGTCTGGGTGTACGCCAGGAAGCGGTGCCCGGGCACGGTCGCGCGGTCGACCGGGCGGCCGTGCCGGCGGCCGCGGAAGCCGGAGTACGTGCCGTCGTGGAAGAAGACGCGCTCCAGCACCTTGGCGAGGGCCGCGGTCGGCGAGACGGCGAAGTCCGCGTAGTACCCCGCGGATTCGCCGGTGACGGCCGTGTGCAGGCAGTGGTGGAAGTCGTCGTTCCACTGGGCGTGCACCCCGAGGCCTCCCGCGTCGCGGGGCGTGGTGGTGAGCGGGTCGTTGCGGTCGGACTCGGCGATCAGGAACAGCGGCCGGCCCAGCGACGCCGACAGCGTGTCGACGGCCGTGGACAGCTCCTCCAGCAGGTGCACCGCGCGGGTGTCGACCAGGGCGTGCACGGCGTCGAGCCGCAGTCCGTCGAGGCGGTAGTCGCGCAGCCAGGCCAGGGCGCTGCCGACGAGGAAGTCGCGGACCTCGTCCGAGCTGGGCGCGTCCAGGTTGACGGCGTCGCCCCAGGGCGTGTGGTGCCGGTCGGTGAAGTACGGCCCGAACCGGGGGAGGTGATTGCCGGACGGGCCCAGGTGGTTGTGGACGACGTCCAGCACCACCCCGAGCCCGTGGCCGTGCGCGGCGTCCACGAACCGCTTGAGGCCGTCCGGGCCGCCGTAGGGCTCGTGGACCGCCCACAGGGACACGCCCTCGTACCCCCAGCCGTGCGTGCCGGGGAACGGGCAGACGGGCATCAGCTCGATGTGCGTGATCCCCAACCCGGCCAGGTGCGGGAGGCGTTCGACGGCCGCGTCGAAGGTGCCGGCGGTGGTGAAGGTGCCCACGTGCAGCTCGTACAGGACCGCGCCCGGCAGCGGGCGGCCCGCCCAGTCGTGGGTCCAGTCGAAGACGTCGTGGTCGACGACCGCGCTCGCGCCGTCCGGACCGTCCGGCTGGCGGCGGGAGCGGGGGTCGGGCAACGGCGGGCCCTCGTCGAGCGCGAAGGCGTACCGCGAACCGTGTCCGGCGGGCGCCTCGGCGCACCACCAGCCCTCGCGTCCGGGGTCGCGCTCCATGTCGTGAGCCCGTCCGTCGACCCGTACCTCCACCTCACCGGCGTCCGGTGCCCACACGTCGAAGCGCATGGGCACCATGCTGCCCGCAGGCCGGGGGGTCACACCAGGTTGACGCGCTCCTGGGTGACCGGATAACCCGCCCTGGCGAAGTGCGCCGCCATCGGCAGATTGGTCTGGTCGGTGGCGGCGGCGATCTGCCGTGCGCCGTGTCCGACCAGGTCGTGGGTGCACTCCACCAGCAGGTCGTAGGCGTAGCCGTGGCCGCGCTGCTCCGGCAGGACGCCGATGAAGCCGACGCAGAACGCGGTCGGATTGCGCGCGGGCACCTGGATGCCCGCGAGCGCGCCCTCCGGCGTGTACGCCAGCCGCCACCATTCGCGCGGCGACGGGAACCAGTTGAGGACGTCCAGTTCCTCGCGCGCGGCGGCGTCGGCCCCGTGCAGTGCCACGGCCCGGCGGGTGTGGGCGTCGAGGCTGCCGGTACCGATGCGTTTCAGCACGTCCAGGATCACGGCGTCGTCCGGCTCCGGCCGGTACTCCAGCCGTCCGGTGCGCTGCGGCAGCCCGCACTCGGGCGTCCAGGTGTAGCGGTAGCGCTCGACGACCGGTTCCATGCCGGACACGATCGCCGCGTCGATGCGGGTCTGGGCGGCCTCGCGGACCTCCCGCCGCTCCCGCCAGCCGGGCGGCAGCAACAGCTCGAACTCGGCCTTCAGCGGCGCTGTCCGCAGCAGCCGCACGGCGGCGTCGGCGTCGGTGAAGTCGAACCAGTCCAGGGCGATCGGCTTGTCGTCGGTGGGAGCGCCCCACCAGGCCGCGCGGGCGACGACCGTGCCGCCGCGCAGGGCCACCCAGGTCCAGTCGGGGCGGTACTCGCCGCCCTCGTCGGTCATCGCGTAGGTGTGGCCCAGCAGGGACCGGCCGACCAGGCCGGTGTCCTCGGGAACCAGGGAGTGGAAGAGATGCGTCTCACCCGCGACGAGCGGGCGGATGACCAGGTCGGTCATGACAGGAGGAGTCCTCACGGGAGAGTGGGGCGCTCCCGGTCAGACGGAGATCGCCCTGCGGACATCGGGGCGGGAGCGCGGAGTGGTGAACACGTACATGGCTTCCGCCTCCTTCCTCGGTCACGGGCGTGTGAGCACCGTAGCCATGCCGACTCCCGCGCGTCCATTGCTTTTTGCGCCCGCGCCCGCGGAGCCGGGCGACCGGTCCCGCCGACAACGGCGCGTCGGGGCCGGGCTTCTGGACACTCCGGGGCGTTCGGCCCGACAATCACGCACGTGAGCCACGAGTTCCCGACCTATTCCGCGCCGCCGTCCGCACCCGCGCCACGGCCCACCGAGGCGGAGCGCGAGCACGCCATCGAGGTGCTGCGCGGCGGTGCCGTGGACGGACGGCTCTCGCACGACACCTTCCTGCAGCGGGTGGAACTCGCCCTCACGGCCGGCCGCTCCGACGAGCTGGACGCGCTCATCGCCGACCTCCCGCCCGCCGAGGGCCGGATGGCGCGACTGGGCCGGTGGCTGGAGCGCGGCGTCGCCAGGATCTCCGCCCTGCAGGTCCGTTTCCGCGACGCCTGGCAGGCCGAGAAGCTGCCCCCGCTGCTCTTCCCCGCCCCCGGGCCGGTCCCGCTGCGCATAGGCCGCGACCTGTCCTGCGGCTTCCGCCTCAGCCACGCCTCCGCCTCCCGCATCCACGCCGAACTGCGCCACGAGCACGGCATCTGGGTGCTGCGCGACCTCGGCTCCATGAACGGGACCTGGGTCAACGGTCGCCGGGTCATGGGCGCGGCGGTCGTCCGCCCCGGCGACCGGGTCACCTTCGGCGCCATGCACTTCCGCCTGGCGGCGGTCTGACGGGCACGGCCCGGGTCCGCCGCCGGCGGTCCCACCCCGGCTCGTCCTAGCCGCCGATCAGCGGTTCATAGGGCTCGTGGTCGTCGTCGTCCACGTACGGCAGGAAGTCCGGCACCGTGCGCGCCGCGGTCGCCAGCAGCCGGGCCACCGCCTCGTCCGCCGGCGGCGGCGTCAGCCCGAGGGCGGCGGCCACCTCCTCCCGCGCGCGGTCGAAGTCCGGCATGTCGGCGCGGACCTGCGCCTCCAGTTCGGGCAGCGGGAAACCGGCTGCCGCGTCGCGCCACAGCGGGCACACGACCACCAGCTCGACCGCCTCGCGCAGGCTCGCCCCGATCAGCGCCGCCTGGCCCTCGGAGTCCGCGTACAGGACCGGCCGGACGGGGTCGCCCTCCTTCCCCACCAGGAAGTACGTGCCTCCCGCGCCGTCCCCCGCTATCGGGCGCAGCGGATCGCCCGAGGGAAGGGTCAGTTCCTCCACCGGCGACCGCCGGCCGAGGTCGAAATCGCCCGGCCACGCGAGGTACGCGGTCACGGCCGGGTCGCTCGCGAGGCGGGCGAGCAGGTCCTCAGGTACGGCGGAAAGGTGCGCCGAGTTCGATGCGTCCATGGGGAAAAGCTAGCCGCGGGGTCCGACACTCCGGCCCGCCGCGGACGTCCCGGTCCGCGGCGGGCTCCCCGTCAGTGCTCGATGTCGCGCACCAGGAGACCCACGGGCAGCCGGTCCAGCAGCGCCTCCAGAGGCAGCACGCCCTCGAACCTGCGGTCCGTCAGCACTTCCGTCCACACCCCCTCGGGCAGGACCAGTTCGGTGCCGCGCCAGCCGCCGGCCTCCGCAAGCCGCCGGGAGAGCCGGGTGACCACGGTCAGCGCCCGGCCGCCCCGGACGAAGGCGACACAGTGCGCGCCCGCCGTGCCGCGGGCGTACAGCGGCTCGTAGCCCGCCTCGGGGCCGGTGAACCACTGCGGCCGGGACCGGCGCAGCCGCAGCGCGGCGACCGTGACGAGGCGCTTCTCGCTCGGCGGGCCGTCGGCCGCGCCCGGGTCGTAGGGCGCGCGGTTGGCGGGGTCGACGAGCAGCAACTGCCGCTCCTCGTCGCCCTGGTACACGTCCGGCACGCCCGGCATGGTCAGGTGCGCCAGGTGCGCGCCGAGGGCGTTGACGCGCTCCGGGGCGGCCAGCTCGTCCGCGATGCGCCCGGTGGCGAAGGCCGACGGCCCGCCGACCAGCTCCCGGACGAAGTCCGTCAGCTCCCGCTCGTACTCCGGGCGCTGGTCGGTCCACGCGGTGCGCAGACCCGCCTCCCGCTCGGACTTGAGCATGGTGGCCGCGACCAGGTCCGCGGCGGCCGGGTCGCAGAAGACCGCGGCGTACTGCCACGCCTGGTACTCCACGTGCCGCTCGGGCAGCGGCACCCCGCGGCCGGCGAGGTAGGCGCGCAGCTGCTCCGAGGTCTCCGTCAGCCACCGAGCCCAGGGGCCGGGCAGCTCCGTGAGGGCGGCCAGGCGTGCGCGGACGTCGGCGCTGCGCTTGGTGTCGTGGGTGGAGCGCACGGTCCCGGTCAGCGGCCAGTCGGAGCGCAGCCGCTCGCAGAAGGCGTGGAAATCCTCGGGTGAGGTGGCGGGGCGGTCCGGTTCGCGGCCCACCTCGTTGAGGCACAGCAGCGGGTAGTAGCGGTAGAAGGCGGTGTCCTCCGCGGACTTGGCGCGCAGCGCGGACGAGACCTGCGCGAAGCGCACGGCGAAATCGGCCACGTCCGCGCCGCCGTCCCCGTCCTCGCCGCCGAGCGCGCCACCGGCCTCGGCGCCGCCCTCGGCGCCGTCCCCGTCCCCGCCGCCGTCACCGAACCGCCCGAGCGCCAGGTCGCGGATGGTCTCCGCGGCGGGCAGCCCGGTGGCCTCCGCCGCGGCCTCCAGCAGCGCGACGTCCTCCTCGGGAGCGGGCTCGCCGGGCACGACGTACGGCCGGTAGCGCGGCAGCCGCACCAGGACCTCCCGGAGCGCCTCGCGCAGCACCCGCTCGTCCCCTCCGGTGGCCCGGACGGCGGCGCGGGTCAGCCGGTCCACCTCGGCGGCGAGGTCGTGGACGACGATCCGGTGCGCGGCGGCCCGCACGGTCGGCTCCCAGAGACCGCCCTGCTCGGCGGCCGCGCCGGTGAACTCCCGGTAGAAGCCGGCGATCTCCTCGGCCCCCGCGGGGTCGGTGAACAGCCCGTCCAGGCGGTCGAGCGCGTCGTAGCCGGTGGTGCCGGCGCAGGCCCAGCCGGCCGGGAGGCGTTCGTCACCGGTGAGGATCTTCTCCACGACCGTCCAGCGGCCGGCGGAGGCCTCGGCGAGCCGCCGCAGGTAGCCGGCCGGGTCCGCGAGGCCGTCCGGGTGGTCGATGCGCAGGCCGTCGGCCACGCCCTCGTCCAGCAGCCGCAGCAGGGTGGCGTGGGTGGCGGCGAAGACCTCGGGGTCCTCGACGCGGACGGCGATCAGTTCGGAGATGGTGAAGAAGCGCCGGTAGTTCAGCTCCGAGCGGGCCTGCCGCCACCACGCCAGCCGGTACCACTGGGCGTCCAGCAGGCGTCGCAGCGGCAGTTCCCCGGTGCCGGGCCGCAGCGGGAAGGCGTGGTCGTGATAGCGCAGGACCCGCTCGCCGGCGTCCCGGTCGCGCTCCACGCGCAGGTCGTCGAGCACGTCCTCCAGGGGCGCGCCGAGCACCGGCAGCAGCAGTCGGTCGCCCTGTGCGGCCCAGTCGATGTCGAACCAGCGCGCGTACGGGGACGCCGGGCCCTCCCGGAGCACCTCCCACAGCGGCCGGGCCAGGTACTCCGGCGCCGGTACGGCCATGTGGTTGGGCACGACGTCCAGCACCAGGCCGAGGCCGTGCGACCGGGCAGTGCGGGCCAGCGACCGCAGGCCCTTCTCGCCGCCCAGTTCCTCGCGCACCTGGGTGTGGTCCACGACGTCGTAGCCGTGGGTGGAGCCGGGGACGGCCTGCAGCACGGGGGACAGGTGGAGGTGGGAGACGCCGAGCGCGGCCAGGTGGGGGACGACGGCCTCGGCGGCGGCGAAGGGGAAGTCCGGCTGGAGCTGCAGGCGGTAGGTGGCCGTCGGCACGGCGGGGGCGACAGCGGTCGGCGGGGTCGCGGCGCTTTCTGTCATAGCTTTCTGCCTACCCCGCCGGCCGGTGTGCCCATCACACCGGGACGCCGGTTACGCCGGCCGTTGCAGCACCACCATGCTCCGGTCGGCCAGCCGCAGCCGGTCGCCTTGAGTCACCTTCCGCCCGCTGCCCGCCGGCACGCCCTCCGGCCGCTGGGTGTCCACGACGACCTGCCACTCCTTGCCGTGGTTGACCGGCACCACGAAGTCCAGCGGCTCGTGCCAGGCATTGCACATCAGCAGGAAGGAGTCGTCGGCGATGCGCTCGCCGCGGTCGCCCGGCTCGGAGATCGCGCTGCCGTTGAGGAAGACCACCAGGGCGTTGGCCTGGGCCTCCCAGTCGTCCTGGGTCATCTCGTCACCCTCAGGGGTGAACCAGGCGATGTCCGAGAGCTCGTCGTGCGTGCCCTCCATCGGCCGCCCGTGGAAGAAGCGGCGGCGCCGGAAGACCGGGTGGTCGCGGCGGAGCCACACCATCTGCCGGGTGAACTCGTGCAGCTGCTCGGCCCTGGTGTCGCCCTCCTTGGGCCAGGGCACCCAGGCCAGCTCGTTGTCCTGGCAGTAGGCGTTGTTGTTGCCCTGCTGGCTGCGGCCGAACTCGTCGCCGTGGGAGATCATCGGCACGCCCTGGGAGAGCATCAGGGTGGCGATGAAGTTGCGCATCTGGCGCTCGCGCAGGGCGAGCACGGCCTCGTCGTCGGTGTCGCCCTCGGCGCCGCAGTTCCATGAGCGGTTGTGGCTCTCGCCGTCCCGGTTGCTCTCGCCGTTGGCCTCGTTGTGCTTCTCGTTGTACGACACCAGGTCACGCAGCGTGAAGCCGTCGTGGCAGGTCACGAAGTTGATGGAGGCGAGCGGGCGGCGGCCGTCGTCCTGGTAGAGGTCGGACGAGCCGGTCAGCCGGGAGCCGAACTCGGCGAGCGTGGCGGGCTCCCCGCGCCACAGGTCGCGCACCGTGTCACGGAACTTGCCGTTCCACTCGGTCCACAGCGGGGGGAAGTTGCCCACCTGGTAGCCGCCCTCGCCGACGTCCCAGGGCTCGGCGATCAGCTTCACCTGGCTGACCACCGGGTCCTGCTGCACCAGGTCGAAGAACGACGACAGCCGGTCGACTTCGTGGAACTGCCGGGCGAGCGTCGCGGCGAGGTCGAAGCGGAAGCCGTCCACGTGCATCTCGGTGACCCAGTAGCGCAGTGAGTCCATGATCAACTGGAGCACGTGGGGGCTGCGCATCAGCAGCGAGTTGCCGGTGCCGGTGGTGTCCATGTAGTAGCGCGGGTCGTCGGCGAGCCGGTAGTACGAGGCGTTGTCGATGCCCCGGAAACACAGCGTCGGCCCCAGGTGGCTGCCCTCGGCGGTGTGGTTGTAGACCACGTCGAGGATCACCTCGATGCCGGCCTTGTGCAGCGCGCGCACCGCGGTCTTGAACTCCAGCACCTGCTGTCCGCGGTCGCCCATCGAGGAGTACGCGTTGTGCGGGGCGAAGAAGCCGAGCGTGTTGTAGCCCCAGTAATTGTGCAGCCCCTCGTCCACCAGACGGTGGTCGTGGACGAACTGGTGCACCGGCATCAGTTCCAGCGTGGTGACGCCGAGCTCCACCAGGTGGGAGATGACCGCCGGATGGGCGAGTGCCGCATAGGTGCCGCGGATCTCCTCAGGGAGCTCCGGGTGCTGCATGGTCAGGCCGCGCACGTGGGCCTCGTAGATGACGGTGCGGTGGTAGTCGATGCGCGGGCTGCGGTCGTCGGTCCAGTCGAAGTAGGGGTTCACCACCACGGAGGACATCGTGTGCGGCGCCGAGTCCAGGTCGTTGCGGGACTCCGGCTGACCGAAGCGGTAGCCGTACACCGCCTCGTCCCAGTCGATCGAGCCGCTTATCGCCTTCGCGTACGGGTCCAGGAGCAGCTTCGCCGAGTTGCAGCGGTGCCCCTGGGTCGGCTCGTGGGGTCCGTGGACCCGGAAGCCGTACCGCTGACCGGGCATGATGCCCGGCACATAGGCGTGGCGGACGAAGGCGTCGGCTTCACGCAGCTCGACGGCGGTCTCCGACCCGTCGTCGTGCAGCAGACACAGCTCGATCCGCTCCGCCGCCTCCGAGAAGACCGCGAAATTGGTGCCGGCGCCGTCGTACGTGGCGCCGAGGGGGTATGCCTGACCCGGCCAGACCTGCATGTCGTCGACTCTTCCACTCCACTGCCGGGCGCCGGTAGCCCGCACCCCCGGTCACAACGTGCCGAAAGGGCATCGTCACGCACCCGCACCCGCGATGGCACGCTATTGCCGAGATCTTCCCCGGTACGAGTGTTCCAATTCCCCTGCCTGCCGCAAGAATCCGCTCGCCGCGGGCAACCTGGGTCGCCGCGCCGTCATCTGAACAGGTGACAGTACGACACAGGAGGGACTTACGTGACAGATCAGGGGGAAAGCCGTCCCACGGGGAAAACGGGGGCGGCCGGACGTGGCGTCAGGCGCGTCTTATGGGGCGCCGGCGTGGCCGTCGCCGCCACCGCGGTGATGGTGGGCATCACCCTTCCGCGCGCCGCTTCCGCGGGCGACGACCACTCCACGACGGCCGGCTCCGCCGTGCCGTCGGGAGCGCCGTCGCAGCAAGGAGCCGGTGGCGACAGCGGTACCGGCACGGGCAGTGACGCCGTGACGGTCATTCAGGCGCCCCAGGGCGGACAGCAGACCGGACCGGGGCCCCTGACCAGGGCCGAGGTCGACCGGGCGAAGTCCATAGCCCTGCAGCGCGACGGTCTGCGCAGTGCGCGGGACGTGGACGGTGGGCGGGGGCCGGAGTACCTCGACACCGACCTCGCGGCCCCGGCGGACGACCCCGCGCGGACCGATGAGGACCGCCGGGCCGAGGTGCTGTTCTACGACTACGGGCACGACCGGCTCGTGAAGAAGACCGTCGACCTCACCCGTGGCACCGTCGAGCGCACGGACACCGCCTCCGGCCTGCAGCCGCCTCCCTCGGCCGACGAGACCGCCGAGGCGGCCGGGCTGCTCATCAAGGACCCGCTCGGCCAGGGACTGCGGGACGACTTCTCGGCGGCCACCGAGGGAGCCGCGCTCACCTCGCCCGATCAGCTGCGGCTGCGCGGCATCTCCTTCAACACCGCGGAGCAGTCCGCACCGGCCGGCTTGCGCAAGTGCGGCGAGCACCGGTGCGTACGTCTGTTCACGCAGGTGAAGGACGGGCCGTGGATCGACACGACCCGGTTCGTCGTCGATCTCAGCGACCGCACCGTCGGCCGGATCCACTAAGAGCGGAGACCCAGCAACCATGCGCACCGCACACGTGCGCCGGGCCGTCGGTACGGCCTCGGCGCTCCTGCTCCTGCCCGCGCTCGTCGCGGGGACGACACCTGGCACGGCCACCGCGGCCGTCGCGGCGCCACGCGCCGCCCAGGCGGCCGCCGGCTGCGGCACCGCCACCGCCCTCACCAAGAAGCTGCCGAACGGGACCACCTGGACCATGTGCTGGCGCATCAGCGGCACCAAGGGCCTGGTCCTGGAGAAGATCGCCTACCAGCCGCGCAAGGAACCGCATCCGATCAAGGTGCTGGACTCCGCGGCACTCGCCCAGGTCAACGTGCCCTACGACTCCGGCCTGACCGAGTACAACGACCTGTCCGACATCGGCTTCGGCAACACGGCCGTCGACATCGGCAGCGACGAGTGCCCCGGCGGCACCATCGGCTCCGCCTACGTCCCGCAGCAGGAACGCACCGTCAAGGCGCTGTGCGCCACCACCGCGCCGCACGGCTACGCCTACCGCAGCGATGTCCAGGACGAGCGGGGCAACGCAAAGAAGTACACCAAGCAGGGCAGTGACCTGGTGGTCTTCTCCGTCTCGCAGCTCGGCTGGTACGAGTACGTCACCCAGTGGAACTTCTCCGACGACGGCACCGTCACCGCCAAGGTCGGCGCCACCGGCGACCTGTCGCCCTCCGACTACAGCGGCGAGGGCACCGGCTGGCCCATCGGCAAGGGCGGCCACGACCACGCGACCAGCCACTACCACTCCGTCTTCTGGCGGCTGGACTTCGCCGCCGACGGCTCCGCCCGCTCCAAGGTCGAGCAGGACGACACCAAGACGGCCGGCCGGGGGAGCGGTTCCGCCGTCCTGAAGACCACCCGGACCCCGGTCGCAAAGGAAATGGCCGCGACCTCCGCGCTGCGGCGCTGGTGGCGCGTGGTCTCCCCGACCGCGAAGAACACCGACCGGCACCCGCGCTCCTGGGAGCTGGTCCAGCAGCACTCCGACCACTACGACGCCCACGCCTACACCTCCAAGGACGTGTACGTCACCCAGTACCGCGCCTGCGAGCAACTGGCCAGCGGCAACAGCGACCCGGCCTGCGCCGGCCGGGGCACCTCGGTGGACAAGTGGGCGAACGCCGAGACCCTCACCCACCCCGTGGTGTGGGTGAACGTCGGCTTCCACCACATCCCCCGCGACGAGGACCAGACGCCCATGCCGATCCACTGGCAGGGTTTCCAGCTCGTGCCCCGGGACGTCACGGCGATGAGCCCGCTCACCCCGGACGACCTCGCGGGCCACAACGGCCGTGCCCATTGAGGCCGTTGGCAGGTCGAAGCGAGTAAGCATGTGGTGAAGTAGCGTCGTTACGGCTGCACCGCCCACCGCCCCGCAGTACCCTTCCTTGATCGTGTACGGGGGCGGGAAGGCGGGTGCAGTCGTGATGTCGGGAGGTCTGGTGCTCCCTGGTGGTGGTGATCAGGGGGACCAGGGCGGCATCGGCGAGGGGAACGGCACCGGAACCGCCTCCCTGGCACTGCCGCTGGAGATCGGAGCGGAACTGGACTGGGGCGCCGACGAGTGGGCCGAGGTGCGCACCCGCGCCCGCCGCGCCGGGCGGGCCTATGTGTGGCTCAATCTGGTCGAGCAGCGGCTCCGCGCCGTGGTGAACGCCGTCCTGCGCCCCATCTACGAGCCCGTGCACGGCGAGGAGTGGGTGGTCGCCGCGGCAGGCCCCGCCGGGCACGAATGGGTGCAGCGCGCCGCCGCCGTGCGCGAGGTCAGCCGCCGCAAGGGTTTCCTGCTCGACCCCGCGGACGACAACATCCTCAGCTTCCTGACGCTGCCGCAGCTGCGCGAGCTGGTGGTCCAGCACTGGCCGTGCTTCGAGCCCTACCTCGACGACCGCCGTGAACTCGAGCTCGCCCTGGACGAACTGGAGGTGGCCCGGCACGTCGTCTCCCGCAACCGCGCGCTGTCCCGCACCGTACTGGACCAGGCCGAGCGGGCCGCCGCCCGGCTGCTCGACATGCTCGGCTCCGGTCCCGGCTACCCGTCGGCCGACCGCCTGCCCGTCGACGCCGTCGAGGAACTGGTCGCCGACCGGTACGCCGACGTCGTCGGGGTCTACCCGGACCGGGTGCGGCTCCAGCGTCAGCTGCCGGCCGAGGACCTGTTCGGCGGCGCCCGGCGGCTGGACGCCGTCGGCATCGGGCTCAACCTGCTCGTGCAGAACTACTCCGGCAAGCGGCTGGTGCGGCTGGCGGAGTCCGGCTGCCGGATGCGGCTGCTCTTCCTGAACCCGGCCAGCAGCGCGGTCCGGCGCCGCGAGCGCGAACTCGGCCTCGGCCGCGGGGAGCTGAGCCGCGCCGTCGAGATGAACATCATGCACATGCGCCGGGTGAGGGCGCGGCTGCGCGACCCCGGCGCCTTCGAGATCCGGGTCTTCGACGAGACCCCGCGCTTCACCGCCTACCTGGTGGACGGCGACACCGCGAACGGTGTCGCCGTCGTCCAGTCCTACCTGCGCAGGGCCCGGGGCATGGAGTCCCCGGTGATCATCCTCCGCGGCGGGCCCCGCGACCTCGTGCAGACCAAGGACGGCGAGGCGGCCGAGGCGGAGCAAGGGCTCTTCGGCATCTACCGCGAGGAGTTCGAGGGCGTGTGGGTGGACTCCCGGCCGGTGTCCTGAGGCCGGCGGCCGCCCGGCGGCGGGACTGTCAGTGGCGCACGGGATGATGGCACAGCACACGGGGGAACCGCGGGAAGGACGTACGCCAATGGCCATGGGATGGCACCGGGAACTGCTGGTCGGTTTCGACCTGGAGACGACGGGCACGGATCCGCTCCGGTCGAGGATCGTCACGGCGGCCGTCACCGAGGTCAGGGACGGGGAGCCGATACGCCACCTGGGCTGGCTCGTCGACCCCGGCGTCCCCATCCCCGCCGAGGCCACCGCGGTGCACGGCATCAGCAGTGAGCACGCTGCGGAGCAGGGCCGGCCGGCGGCCGAGGCGGTGGACGAGATCGCCGACGCCCTTGTCGCCCACTGGGCGGCCGGTGTCCCTGTCGTCGTCTACAACGCGCCCTTCGACCTCAGCCTGCTCGCGGCCGAGCTGCGCAGGCATCAGCTGCCGTCCCTGGAGGACCGGCTGGGCGGCGAGGTCGGGCCCGTCGTGGATCCGCTCGTCATGGACCGCACGCTCGACCGCTACCGCAAGGGCAAGCGGAACCTGGAGGCCGCCTGCCGCGAGTACGGCGTCACCCTGGACGACGCGCACGAGGCGAGCGCGGACGCGCTGGCCGCCGTCCGGGTCGCCTGCGCCATCGCCGAGCGCTACCCGCGGGCCGCGGGCGGCCTGCGCGAACTGCACCGTTCCCAGATCGGCTGGTACGCCGACTGGGCCGAGGGCTACCAGCGCTGGCTGGTGCGCCAGGGCGGTGCCCCCGAGGTCGAGATCGACACGCGCTGGCCGTTGCGCGAGCCGGCCTGACGGGCCGTCGCACGGCGGGGCCGGGCCCAGTCGTCGCTTTGGCTCCCCGGCTGCCGCGGGCAGGCGCTATTGGTCTGCGGTGCATCCCAGCGGGCGGAGGGTCGTCAGCCGTTCTTGCAGCGGGGCTGCTGGGACGATTCGGCCATTTCCCCGGGCCGAAGGCCGGGGGGAACGCCGCGGGGCATGGGGGATGTGACAACCAGGCCTAGAACGCGTGCCAGCGCACTGTCGGGTCGTCGTCGCGCAGGGATGCCACACGGCGCCGGAACTCGGCGAGAGCCGCCGGGTTGCCGGGCGCGTGCTGGGCGACCCAGGCGCAGCTGGCGGTCTCACGGGCGCCGCGCAGGACGGCACAGCCCTCCCAGTCGCGGACGTCCCAGCCGTAGGCGGCGGTGAAGGCGTCGTAGGCCGCCGGGTCGAGGCCGTAGCGGTCCCGGCTGAGCGCCATGACGACGAGGTCGTGCTCGCGCAGATCGCTGGAGACGGTCTCCAGGTCGACCAGCACGGGCCCCTGCGGGCCGATGTGGACGTTGCGCGGCAGCGCGTCGCCGTGGATCGGCCCCGGCGCGATGTGCGGCGTCAGGGCGGCGGCCGCGGCGGCGAACCCGTCACGCCGCTCACGCAGATACGCGGCGTCGGCCGGGTCGACCGCCGTGCCCGCGAGCCGCAGCCAGCGCTCCACCCCGTCCAGCAGATCGCGGCGGGGCAGGGCGAAGTCCGGCTCCGGCAGGGCGTGCACGAGCCGCAGCAGCGCGGCCAGGTCGGCGGGCTCCGCGGGGCGCACGGTGTCCGGCAGGCGCTCCCAGTACGTCACCGGGTGGCCGTCCACGAGCCGGGCCTCCGGCTCCGCCGCCCGCACCGCGGGCACGCCGTGCGCGGCGAGCCAGGTCGCCGTGCGCAGCTCGCGGGCCGCCCGCTCCAGCAGCTCGGGACCGCGGCCGACCTTCGCGACGGCCGTGCCGTCGGCGAGTTCGAAGACCGCGTTCTCGCCGAGGGCGATCAGCTTCGCCTGGTGGTGCCCGTCCGCCGCGAGCACGGCCCGCGCGAGCTCTTCGGTGAACGCCATACGGCAATGATCGCAGATCAGTACGCTGGGCCGGTGGACGAGGCCGCGGTGATGACGTTCTGTGAGGCGCTGCCGGAGCTGCGGCGCACGGCCCGCGCCGACCCGGACGAGGCGGCCGAGGTCGAGGCGGTCGCCGAGGCCGTCCGTGCGGGCCGCGGCGACCTGATCGTGGTGGGCGACCTGGCCACGCGGCTCGGCGTCCGGCTGGACGGCCGGCGCGGCGACGCCGGGACGTACGCCACCGTGCCCGGCCTGACAGGTGGCGGCGGCGGCATCCTCCGCTACCGCTGCCCGCGCGGGATGTGCGCGCGGAGCGAGGACCCCACGGCGTCCGTCTCCGCGCCGCGCTGCGCGGTCTGGGGCGCCGAGCTGCGACGCGTGCGGTACTAGAGGTGGCCGGCCTGCTGGACGCGATAGGCGGCAAGCTCGCCGAGCGCTGGGTCGCCCTGCTCGCGCTGCCCGGCACCCTCTTCCTCGGCACCGCGTGGGCCGCCCATGTGCTCGGCGCACGACGGCCGTTCGACGCCGCACGGCTGCTGCGGGAGGCCGAACGCCCAATGCGCTGGACCGACGCCCACGGGGCCGCCGGACTGGTCCTCGTACTGGTCGCCCTGCTGCTCCTCGCCGTCGTCCCCGGGCTCGTCGTGCAGCTGCTCGCGCGCGGTGTCCAGCTCCTGTGGCTCGGGCCGTGGCCGGCCGGCGCCGGTGAACGGCTCGTCCGCAGGCGGCGTGAGCGGCGCTCCCGGGCCGACCAGCGGGTGGCGGAGCACATCCGGCGCCACGAGACCGACGGCGACCCCGCCGAACTCGCCGCCGCCCACGCGGCGGAGGCGCGCCGGGACCGCATCTCCCCGGTGCCGCCCGCCCGTCCCACCCGCATGGGGGACCGCGTCCACGCGCTGGAGCACCGCGTCGGGGAGTACTACGCCGTGCCCTTCACGGCGCTCTGGCCGAGGCTGTGGCTGGCCGCGTCCGAGGCGGACCGCGCGGAGATCCGCGCCGCCGCCGCCTCCTTCGACGCGGCGGCCCGGCTGTCCGCCTGGGGCCTGCTCTACGTCCTGCTCGCGGCGGGCACCCTGTGGTGGCCCGCCCTGATCGCCGGCGCCGCCGTCATGGCGGCGGCGTGGTGGACCGGGCGCGAACGCCTCTTCGTCCTCGCCGACCTGGCCGACGCCCTCGTCGACCTCCGCATGCGGTCCCTGGCCCGCGCGGCGGGCCTGCCCGTGCCCCCGGGGCCGGTGGCGCCGGCCACCTGGCTGGAACTCGACCTGCTGCTGCGCCGCCAGCGGTGACGGCGCGTCGGCCGCGGAGCCGCCCGGGCCTCAGCGGCCGATGTGGACGAAGGCGGCCCAGGCCTCGGGGGAACGCGCGTAGCGGGTGCGCAGGGCGCGGGTGATGTGGTTGAGGGCGCGGCCGGCGTCCAGGGAGGCGACGGCGCCGGGGGCGGGTGCCCGCAGTGCGGCGTAGAGGCGGCCGGCGAGAACGGCGGAGGCGGTGTCGCCGGCCTCCCAGAGGGCGCCGACGACCTGCGGATATCCCGCGACCTGGAAGGCGGAGGCGAGATGGACCGCTTCGTCGGGCAGCAGGCCGGTGTGGGCGGTGTGGCAGGCCAGGAGCACCGCGAGTTCGGCGTAGCGCAGCTCCTGCCGGGAGACCTCGCCGACGCTGAGTGTCCCGCCGTGCAGCGCGAGATGGCTTTCGGAAGGGTCGGCCGTGTCGCTGACGCCGTGGCAGGCGAAGTGCACCCAGCGCGCGGTGCGCAGGGCCTCCCGCGCCCGCCCGGGCGTCGCGGCCTCGCCCTCCAGGGCCCGTACGCCGCCCAGGGCGTCGGCTATCGCGGCGATCTCGCGGGCGGAGGCACCGGCGGAACCGCCGTGCCCGGTCGGCCTGCCGACCGCGAGCAGCCGGCCCCCGGTGCGGCCGGAGGGGGCCCGGCGGGCGTGCCGCAGGGCACGCAGGGTGGGGGTGTAGGAGGAGGCGACGTGGTCCAGGACGGTGCGGCGCTCCGCGAGCTGGTGCTTGCGCTGCAACCCCGCCGCGTGCAGCGGCAGGTACGCGAGCGGCCCGGAGGCGGACCACCACAGGCGCGGCGCGTCCGCCGCGGGCGCGTCCGGCGGCAGCGGCCGCGTGAGGCCGAGCGCGCGCAGCACCGGTTCCGCGGTGGTGTGCCACAGCCAGGCGAGGGTGTCCAGCACGGTCTCGCGGGCGCGTTCGTGCTCCTCGCGCGGTGCGTCCCGGCGCAGGTTCACGGCCGCCAGGAACGCTCGGGCGCGCAAGGCGAGCTGCCCCTCTGTCACCTCCAGCAGGGGGACGGCGGTGATCCGTTCCTCGGTGACGACGAGCGCGTCGCAGCGCAACCGGTCGACATTGACCACGACGACCGGGCCCTCGGCGGCGACGGCCCGCATCTCCTCCTCGGTCGGCGGCAGCAGGAAGCGCTCGAATCCCGGGCGGGCGCGGACCCGCATCAGCAACCCCTCCCACTCGGCCGCCGCGACGTGGCGTTCCAGGTGACGCCCGGTCCCCGCGTCCGCCGCGCCCGCCTCGTCCGGCGTCTCGGCCCGCCGCAGGCGCGCCGCGAGCGTCCGGAACTCCGCGGCCAGCGCCGGGTGCGCGGCGGCCAGGCCGCCGAGGTCGGCGCGGCCCTCCAGGTCCTGGTTCATCAGGACCGCGCGGCCCTGTTCCAGCAGGGCGAGCCCCTGCGCGGGCCGTCCGGCGGCGATCGCCGCCGCGCATCCCGTGCGGCTGAGGCTGGTGCCGGTCAGCGGATCCGGGCGTCCTGCGGCGTCCGGGTCGCCGGCACCGTCCGTTCCGGGCTGGGAGATGGGGTAGCGGCGTCCCAGCAGGGCGTGGTCGAGCAGGGTCCGGCGGTCGTCCCGGCCCACGGCACGTGAGGCGATCAGAGGCAGGATCTCCAGGGCGCGTTCGGCCGCGTCGGCCGCCTCGCCCCAGGCATGGCGTTCCAGGGCGTCGCCCATCGCGTTCCGGGCGGACTCGAAGCGCACCGCCGGTACGTCACTGCCGAACTCGCCCGCGAGGACGGCCTCCGCCGCGCGGATCTCGTCGGGGTCGCCGCGCACGACCGCTTCGGTGAAGTCCGCCCAGTGGCCGTACGAGGTGGCCACGCCGCCCAGCAGGTCCGCCAGGACCGGGGTCTGCAGGACGCGCCGGGCGGCCCGCCTGCTCAGCCGGCGGGCCTCGGCGGCCTGGGCGGCGTTCTGGGTCAGGCCCGCGAGGTTGGTGAGGCCGTTGGCGTACTCGACCTCGCCGGCGATGCGCCTCGGGTTGTCCTCGGGCAGCCGGTCGAGGGCGGCGCGCAGGTCCTCGCAGCAGACCCGCAGGGCGTCGACGTCCATGGCGACCATGGCCCGCATGTGATGCCACGGCGCGGCCAGGAGAACGAGGTCGGTGCGGGCGGGGGACCCGTCGGGCAGTTCGGCGAGTACGCGGTCGCCGATGGCGGTGGCCTCCTCGACGGCGGCGGCGTCCTGGTCCTTCATGTAACGCATACCGACGGCGGACATCAGCGCGCCCGCCACCTCGACGCGTTCGCGACTGCCGGGCGCGGTCTCGTCCAGGGCCGCCCGCAACCTCCGTTCGGCGTCGGCGACGAAGGCCGGGTCGAAGCCCGCTCCGGCGCCGGGGCCCTTCGCCAGCGCCTCCAGCAGGGGCGCGAGTTCGGGCGGTACGGGGATCGTGAACTGCGGGGCTGCGGCCGGTCGGGGCTCCGGCGGGTCCGGCGGCATGGAGCCGCCGGACGGCGGTGCGTCGACCGGCGCGCCGGGCGACGGAAACACCGTCCGGAGCTGCAGTGGCGGCAGCGCGGGCGCGACGCGCATCGCCATCGGCAGGAACTTCGCCGCCATCGAGCCCATCGGGCGCGGGAACCGTGAGATGGCGGACCGCAGTTGGCCCACCCGGGCCGCCTTGTCCTCGATGTGCGGCAGCAGTGGGTGGTCCGGCGGCAGCCGCCGCAGGACCTCCCCGAGCATCCGCGCGGCCTCGTCGGCGTCGGCCACATCCCAGGCCATCAGGGCGCGGGCGGTCAGCAGCGAGGCCACGTTGATCTCGTACGCGGCATCGTCGTCCGGCAGGCCCTCGGCGCGGTAGGCCTCCAGGTGCTCCATCGCCTCGTCGACGGTCTCGCGCCTCGGTGCCCACGGCAGGGTGCACATCAGGGCGGCCGCCAGTGCCAGGTGCACGGTGCGGACCTTGTGCCGGTCGCGGACCCCGCCCGAGGCCGTCTGCTCCCGCGTCGCGGCCAGGGCCAGCCGGCCGCCCCGCACGGCGACGTCCACGGCGTCCCGGTCCTGGGGATGGGCGCGCATCCAGGTGACGCCCGCGAGCACCGCGACGCGGCCCGCGTCGGGGGCGTCGACGTGCCGCGGGGACAGTCCCTCGAACGCGGCGCGGGCCCGCGGCCAGAGCCCGGGCAACTCGTCGATGGCCCCGTACTCGTACCGGATCAGCGCCTCGTGCGCGAGCCTGGCCAGCAGTCCCGGGCGGCAGAGGTCGTCCGGCGGCAGGGTGGCGAGCAGCGCGTCCACCCGCGCCTCGATGGGGTCGGCCGGGGCGAACGGCTGCTGCGCGGGCCCGCCCGGCCAGCGGGCGGCGACGGACACCAGGTCGTCGGGGGAGCGGTGCTGGGTCTGCGCGGCCAGGTGGTGGCGCACCTCCGCGGACACCCGGACGTCGCCGTACGACGTCAAGGTGCGCTCGGCCAGTTGCAGATGGAGCACGAGCCGGGCGCGCAGCGGGTGGTCCCGGGGTGCGGTGTCCAGCGCCAGCACGATCAGCGCGAGCGCGGCGGCGGCCGCGGGCTTGCGCTCGCCGCCCCAGGCGGCGCGCAGCAACTCGATGGCCGTGCGCAGCAGGCTCCCGGGGGTCGTACCGGCACCGGCGACGATCCGGTCGGTCCGCGGCGGCGCGGACACCCCGAAGCGCGCCAGCATCCGGTCCACCGCCGCGCGTGCGTCGCTCATGCACCGTCCCCCGGTCCGTGCGAGTGCCGCGTGCGCCGCATGTGCTGGGGCAGCACGCGTCCCTGGGGACGATACCGCGCCCCCGTGCTCCCCGTGACCGCCCGGTCACCCCCGGCTGCGGTGCCCGTACCTTGGACCGCCGACGGCTCCCCGGAGGACTCGCGTGCCGGCGCACACGGGCTGCGGGAGTGCGGCGTTGGGGTGCTGCCCGGGGTGTGGGCGACGGTTCCCCGGACGACGGTGACGGGGCCGCGCCGCCGGATGCTGTGGCACGCCGCTGTGTGTGCGGCGGCTGTGCATCGGCCGCCGCCGTGGGCTCCGCGACGCAGCCGCTCGGCTTTGCCGCGTGCGGCGCGCGCGGGCGCCATCTGCCCGGTTCGCGCTCTGCCGTGGGTCGTCGACGGCCTCTTGGCCGGCTACCGAGGGGCGGGCGGGTGCCGCCCGGTGCTGCCGCACGCCGCTGGGCGCGGACGCGTGCCGCGTCGCGTAGCCGGCCAGTGCCACGGTGAGGCGATTGGTGTCGGCGGGCGCGGAGGTCTCGGTGCTGTCGCACGCCGCCGGGTGTGCGGCGCCGGTGCGCCGTTGGACGGTTCGCGCGTGTGCCGCTGGTTGTCGATGGCCTCTGGCCGGGCCGCCGGAAAGCGGCGCGTCCGGGTGCCTGGTGGGGGCCCGCCGGGTGCGTCGCGGACGTTCGGGTGGCCCGGTCACGCCCGGGTACGGGCGACCGCTTCGCGGACGACCGCGACCGGGCCGCCCCGTGCGTAGGCCTCGCGCTGCCGGTGGGCGCCGGTGCCCTGGGACGTGAGGCGGTCGACGCCGGCGCGGACCGCGTACAGGTCACCGGAGTCCTTCAGCGCGCCCTCGACGTGGGAGACCAGCGCCTCGACCACGTCGTGCGCCCCCGCCGGGCGGTGCGTGTCCGGGTGCAGGAGGGCGCCGTCGAGCCCGGAGCGGCTGGCCCGCCAGGACGCCAGCCGTAGCACGTCGAGGCCGGGGCCGGGGGCCGGGCGGCCGTCCGCCCAGTCGCGGGCCGCGGTCTCCACCAGGCCCCGCACCAGTGCGGCCAGCACCACGGAGTCCTGGTAGTCCGCGCACACGTCGCAGATCCGCACCTCCACCGTCGGGAACTTCGCCGACAGCCGGACGTCGAAGTAGACCATGCCCTGGTCCTGCAGGATGCCCGTGCCCAGCAGCCGCGAGACCGCCCGGTGGTAGTCCGCGGCGGACCCGAAGCCCGCGGTCGGCCCGGCGGTCGGCCAGCGGCCGAAGACCTGGTAGCGGTAACTGGCGTAGCCGGTGTCGGTGCCCTGCCACAGCGGGGAGTTCGAGCTGAGGGCCAGCAGGGGCGGCAGCCAGGGCCGGATGCGGTCGATGACCGCGACGCCCTCCTCGTCGGAGGCGACGCCCACATGGACGTGGCAGCCGCAGGTCAGCGTCTCCTGCACGGTGAGGCCGAAGTTCTGCACCATCCTGCGGTAGCGGCCCTGCGGCGTCAGGCTCGGGGAGACGGGCGTCGGCGAGGTGCCGAGGGCAGCGATGTCCACGCCCTGGGAGGCGGCGAGCCGCGCCGCCCGGCGGCGCCAGGTGCGCAGTTCCCCGCGCAGCTGGTCGAGCGTGACGCACGGTGACGTGTTGAGTTCGAGCTGCTCCTGCTGGAGCTCCGCCACCAGTTCCCGGGCCCACTGGCTGCCGTCCAGCACGGCGTCTGCGACGGCCCGCGGCTCTGCGGTCCGCGCGTCCACCAAAAGGAGTTCTTCCTCGACCCCGACGGTGCGTGCCACGACTGTTCGATACCCGCTGAGGGCGGCGGTACCCGTGGCGGCCGGTTCAGATCCCGGTTCCGCCGTCCGTCAGGTGCTCCATGGCACGCCGGCACAGGTCCGCGGAGGCGTCCCCGTCGGTGGAGGTCACGCTGCAGAACAGCCGGCCGCCGAAGCCGATGACGATGACCAGCGGGGCGCCGGACAGGCTGGTGTGCGCCGCGCCGTGCACCGCGTACAGCCGCAGCGGCCCGTACTCCTCCGGGATGGGCATCCGGGCGTTGCTGACGGAGACGTCGAAGCGGGGCCCGCGCTCCTCGCCGCGGCGCAGCAGCGCGCCGATCGCGCGGTGCGGGACGGCGGAGGTCAGCCGGAAGACGCGGACCAGGGGCCGCAGCGCGTCCGGGGTCAGCCGGGCGTGGATGTCGGTCCGTGCGTCCCTGGCCGCCGTCCACAGGTCGTCCCCGCCGTCCGCGGAGATCACGAAGCTGGCCGCGTACAGGCCGACCGCCTCGCCCGGCGGCGGATCCAGGACCCGGCGCAGGTCCGCCGCCACCGCGATGCGCGCGGCGCGCCCCGGCGTCGCCGCCCGGGCGAAGGCCGCGCACAGCGCGGACTGCAAGGTCGTCCCCTCGGCCCGGCACCGCTTGAGCAGCAGCGCGGTCTCCTCCCGGTCCAGCGTCCACGGGTGGAACGCCAGCGGCCCGCCGCGCGGACGCGGCACCTTCACCGGGCCGCCCAGCGCACGGGCGGTCCTCAGCAGGTCGGCGGGGTTGGCCCGCGGGCCGGGGACGAGGCGGTCGGCGGGCGGGGCCAGTACGGGGCCGGTGCCGGCGACCGGGGCGGCGGCCAGGTGCGTCAGGAGGTCCCGTACCACCACGCCCGCCGACACCGCGTCCGCGACGAGGTGGTGGAAGACGGCGACGAGGTCGAAGGCCTCGCCCGCGTCCACCAGCACGAAGCGCGCCAGTGGGCCCGTGGCCGTGTCGAACGGACGCTGGAGCTCCTCCTCCACGACGCGGGGCCAGACGTCCTGCCCGGCGGCTCCCCCGGCGTCCGTGGCCCGCACCACGCGCACCGGCGGGTCCTCGGCGCCCGCCGTCGTCAGCCGTGCCTGCCACCACCCGGGGTCCGCCACCCGCACCCCGAGCAGCGGATGCCGCTCCCGCGCGAAGGCGACGGCCTCCCGCACCTGCCCGGCGGTCGTCCGGCCCGTCACCCGGGCCACGGCGGCGATGTTGACGGGGAGGCGTTCGCCCGCCGCCCAGATCACGCGTTCGTACGGCGACAGTCGACGGCGCATGACGGTCTCACCTTCCTCGGGGTGTGCATGCCGGGTCCGGTCAGCCCGTGAGGGAGGCGCGCAGGCCCTCGGCGAGCGGGGTGGCGGGACCGAAGGGCAGGGTGTCGCTGGGGGCGCAGGTCCAGGCGGGATGGCGGGCCTCGGCCACCTTGTCGGGGTTGAGCATGGAGGAGCGGCCGGCCAGGCGCGCGGCCGCCGCGGCCAGCGGGGCGGGGATGTGGACGACGCGGGGGGCGCGGCGGCGCAGGACGGCGGCGACGGCGGCGCCGATGTCGTCCCAGCGGTGCTCGGTGCCGTCGCAGACGTGGTGTGTGCCGGGGGCTGTCGCCGGGTCGGCCGCGGCGATGAGCGCGCGGCACAGGTCGTCGACATGGATGAGGCAGTAGTGCCGCGGCCCCGGCCGTCCGACGGCCGGGAGCAGTCCGGTGCGCACCGCGCCCACCAGCCGGGGCAGGAACTCCCGGTCGCCCGGGCCGTAGACGATGGGCGGCCGGATGGTGACGGCGGGCACCTGCCCGGCCGACTCGCGGAGCGCCAGTTCGCCGCCGAGCTTGCTGCGCCCGTACAGGGAGACGGGCACGGGTGGTTCCTCCGCGCGGCGCCTGCGTCCCGGACCCGAGGCGGCCAGGGAGGAGCAGTAGACCAGCCGCGGCGGCACGGGGAGTCCGGCGACGGCGTCGCGCAGCCGCCGCGTGCCGTCGGTGTTGACGGCGGTGTACGCGCGCGGGTCGGCCGACTTGGTGATCCCCGCGAGGTGGATGACCCGGTCGACGTCGCGCAGCGCGTCGTCGAGTCCCTCGCCGGTGCGCAGGTCGCCGGGGGCGAGCCGGGCCCCGGGCACCCGGCGGCCGTCGCGCACCAGGGCGGTGATCTGGTCGCCGCGTTCGGCGAGATGGCGGACGAGGTGACCGCCGACGAAACCGGTCGCGCCGGTGACCAGGTACCTCATCGGGGGCCGCCGTCGCGCACGTACAGCCGGTGGGTGCGGAAGTGGACGCCGCCCATGGCCTGGGCGTGCCGGTTGGAGCCGCGGTTGTCCTCCAGGATCCAGGACAGGTCGGTCTCGGTGTAGCCGAGCCGGTGCGCGGCGCGCTGCGCGTCCGCGAGCAGCACCGCGACCAGTCCGCGGCTGCGGTGCTCCTTGCGCACGCCCGAAGTGCCGCCCCGCACCCGGGTGATGCGGCCCATGCCGCGGGTGACGCGCAGCAGCCCCACCGGCAGCCCCCAGGTGGTGAGCCGGCCGCGTGCGGGGCGCAGCGCCTGGTTGACGTCGGGCAGCCACAGGGTGAAGGCGGCGGGCTCGCCGTCGACCTCGGCGATCCGCACCAGTTCGGGCTTGAGCACGGCCTTCAGCTGGGCCGCCATGTGCCGGAACTCCTGGTCCGTCAAAGGGACGGAGGCGTAGTTCTCGGCCCAGGCGTCGTTGTAGATGTCCTTGATGGCGGCCATCTCGTCGTCCCAGCGGGCCGGGTCCAGCGGCCGCACCGTGACCGACGGGTCGGACAGGGTGCGCTCGGCGACCCTGCGGATGCCGGCCGGCGGCTCGCCGTCGGGCGGCATCGGCACCAGCCAGGACAGCAGGTCCTTGGCCTTGCCGAAGCCGCACTCGGTCAGCAGCCGCGGGTAGTACGGCGGGTTGTACGGGATGCCCACGCTGGGCGGTCCGTCGAAGCCGTCCACGAGCAGCCCGCACTCGTCGTTGACGGAGAAGCTGAGCGGGCCGAGCATCCGGGTCAGCCCCCGCTCGGCCAGCCAGCCGGCAGCGGCGTCGAACAGCGCCGCGGCGGCCTCGGTGTCGTCCGCGCACTCGAAGAGGCCGAAGTGGCCGCAGGTGAAGTCGTGCCGTTCCTGGTAGCGCGGTTCGGAGATGACCGCGATCCTGCCGACGACGGCCTTGCCGCGCCGGGCCAGCAGCAGCCGGATCTCGGCGGTGTCGAAGGTGGGGTTGCGGCGCGGGTCGAGGAAGGCGCGCATCTCCCGCTCCAGGGGCGCGACCCAGTGCGGGTCGTCGCGGTAGAGCGCGTACGGCAGGCGGATGAAGGCGTTGGTGTCGGCCCGGCCCTCGACGGGGGAGACCGTGACGCGAGCGCCGGGGGCGGTGCGCGTGGCGGCGGCGGAGCCGGCGGCGCTCATCGGGTGGCCGCCTGGCGGGGGAGCGCGGGCAGCAGGCCGACGCGGCGGCCGGCCGCCTCGAAGGCGCCGAGGATGCGGCCGAGGTGACCGTCGGAGTGCGTGGCCTGCACGGTCACCCTGATGACGCAGCGCCCCTCGGGCACGGCGGGCGCGCCGACGGCGTTGGTGAACACGCCCTCGTCGAGCAGGGCCTGCCACATCCGGGCGCAGTCGGCGGCGTCGCCGATCAGGACGGGCACGACGGGGGTGACGGAGTTCCCGGTGTCGTAGCCGAGGTCGCGGAGTCCCGCGCGGAGCCGGTCGGCGAGCGACAGGACGCGCATGCGCCGCCACGGTTCGGTCTCGGCGATGTCGAGCGCGGCCAGTCCGGCCGCCAGCGCGGCCGGCGGCATGGAGGCGGAGAAGAGCACGGAACGGGCGGTGTAGCGCAGGTAGTCGATGACCCGGGCGGGTCCGGCGAGGAAGCCGCCGGTGGAGCCGAAGCACTTGGACAGCGTTCCGGTGAACAGGTCCACCCGGTCCAGCAGCCCGAAGTGCTCGGCCACCCCGCGGCCGCCCGCGCCGAGCAGCCCGATGTCGTGCGCGCCGTCGACGATCAGGCGCGCGCCGTGCCGGGTGGCGAGCGCGGTGAGGTCGGGCAGCCGGCACAGGTCGCCGTCCATGGAGAACATGCCGTCCGTGACGATGACCTTGCCGGCGGCCGGGTCGGCGGCCGTCGCCTGCTCCAGCAGGGTGTCCAGGTGGCCGGTGTCGGAGTGCGGGTACAGGGCGCGGCGGGCGGCGCCCAGCCGGATGCCGTCGACGAGCGAGGCGTGGTTGGCCATGTCGCTGAAGACGATGTCGCCCTTGCCCAGGAGGGCGGCGATGGCGAGGTTGGCCTGGAAGCCGGTGGTGACCACGGCGGCCGCCTCGGTGCCGAGGAAGTCGGCGACGCGGCGCTCGAGTTCGCCGTGCAGCGGCAGGGTGCCGTTGAGGGTGCGGGCCCCGGAGCAGGAGGCGCCGTAGCGGGTCAGCGCCCGTGCGGCGGCCGCGGTGACCCGCGGGTCGGTGGACAGGCCCAGGTAGTCGTTGCAGCCGGCCATCACCACCGGGCGGCCCTCGACCAGGGCCTCGCCGTCGGCCGAGGCGTGCATCGGCCGGTAGAAGGGCCGGATGCCGGTCGTCTCCATGGCCCGGACGAACGTCGACGAGGACAGGTCCTTGTCGAACACGTCGGTGGCGTCCTGGATGTCGGTCACTGGCTCGGACTCCCTTGACTGAGGGGCGAGTGGATGGGAAGACGGGCGATGTCGGCCATGCTGGGGCCGGCATGGCGCTCCGGCGGCGCCGCGGCGCGCGCCCCGGGCAGCGCGCGGGCGAAGCCCCGCGCGAAGGCCACCGCCTGAGTACGGGCCAGGTGGGACCCGAGGCAGTAGTGCAGGCCGGTGCCGAAGGCGAGCAGCCGCTGCGGGGGCCGGTCGGGGTCGAAGGCGTGCGGGTCGGGGAAGAGGAGCGGATCGCGGTGGGCGGCGCCGATGAGGGCGTGGACGACCTGTCCGGCCGGCAGGATGCGGCCCGCGAGCTCGGTGCCGGCCGCGGCGACCCGGGTCACGACGCGTCCGGGCGGGTCCCAGCGCAGTACCTCGTCGGTGAGCCGCTCGGCGAATCCGGGGTCCTGACGGATCCTTTCGGCAAGCAGCGGCCGGGTGGTCAGCGCCAGGGCCACGGCGGCCAGCAGGGCCGCCGTGGTCGGCACCCCCGCGGAGAACAGCGTGAGCAGCAGATAGCGGGCCCCGTGCGGGTCCTCGGCCGCCCACCGCGACAGCAGGTCGCCGGCGGGGCGCCGGAGGCGTTCGGCCAGCACCCGGTCGTAGCGGTCCAGCAGCGCCACGGCGGCGGCGTCCGCGCGCCGCACCACGCTGGGTGGCGCGGCCAGTTCCTCCACGCGCACCATCGCGGCGCTCTCGGCCGCCAGCCAGGCCCGGTCGACCTCGGGCGGCAGCCCGGTCAGCCCCGCCAGCACGGCGGTGGGCAGCGGACGGCACACCTCGGCGACCACGTCGGCGCTGCCGCCGCGCCGCACGGCGGCGGCGAACCGGTCGACGTACGCGGCGACGAGCGGCTCCACGAGGTTCTCCGCCGCCTCGCGCATCGCGCGCGGGGCCAGCGCGGAGTTCAACGGGCGGCGGCGCGCGGTGTGTTCGGGCGGGTCCTGCTGCAGCGGGGTCTCGCACAGCCCCACCGTGCTCGGGCTGCTCCGCCATCCCGGGCGGTGGGCGTCACGCCAGCGGGCGCCGAGAGTGCGCCAGACCCGGTCGGCGAGCACCTGTCGGCAGTCCTCGTGGCCGGTGACCAGAAGAGCGCCCCAGGGGGTCGGCACGAGCGGACCGGCCACGGCCAACGCGTCGTAGACGCGGGCGAGTTCGTCCGGTTCCACCGCCTTGCGCCACCGCCGTACGAGGCCCGCCGCGGAGCGCGCGTCGAGGGCGGGGGAGAGCGGGGGCGAGGTCAGATGGATCACGAGGGGATACGGACTCCGGCATCGGGGGCGGGCGCGCCGGGCAGGGCACTCCGGAAGGCGGGGCGATTGGCACGTGCCCAGCAGAGTGCTCCGGCGAATGCGTCCGGAGCCAGCCTGGACGGCACATTTCACCCACTCGTGAACGTAATTGGCGCTTGCGCAGGTCGGTCCGCTACGGTCGCCCGTTCACCTTCTCCGGTCTCTGCGGTACTTCCACGCCCTCCACGTCCGCAGCACACTCACTGTTCACATTTTCATCACTTGTGAACGGCTCTCACGACACGCGCCCCCCATTGAATCTGCCGGGAACTACGCCCGTAAATGGCGTAATCGAGGGAGGGGCGCAGCAATGTCCACCGCATCGGCGGGAGTGGAGCCGGTCAGACCGGAGCCGGAGAGCGCACCACCGCGCCCGAAGGACTCGGCCCGCGGGACCGGCGACCGCGTCTTCCGCTGGCAGCTGACGGCAGCCGGCACGACCGTCCTCGCGATCATGGCCGCGGTCGGCATCTTCCTGCTCCTGCGGGCCGGGTCGGCGCTCAAGGCCACCGGCCTGTCGTTCCTCACCACGTCGGCCTGGCAGCCCGACGTCCACCACTTCGGCATCGCGGCGGTCCTCACCGGAACGCTGCTGATCGCCGCCGTGGCCGTGGTCTTCTCGCTTCCGCTGGCCCTCGGCACCGCGCTGTTCATCTCCGACGTGGCACCGCGCCGGCTGCGCCGCACGCTGATCGCGATGGTCGACCTGATGGCCGCCGTCCCGTCCGTGGTCTACGGCCTGTGGGGCCTGTTCTTCCTGCAGGGCCACGTCATCGGCGTGTCCCGCTGGCTGTCCGACTGGTTCGGCTGGATCCCCTTCCTGCACGTGGACGGCACGCAGCCGGGCGAGCCGCTGGCCTCCAGCAGCGTCTACACCGCCTCGTCCTTCGTCGCCGGGCTCGTGGTCGCGCTGATGGTGGCGCCGATCCAGTGCTCCGTGATGCGCGAGGTCTTCGCCCAGGCCCCCGCGGGTGAACGCGAAGGCGCGTACGCACTCGGCGCCACGCGCTGGGGCGTGATCCGTACCGTCGTGCTGCCGTACGGGCGCGGCGGCATCATCGGCGGCACCATGCTCGGCCTCGGCCGGGCGCTCGGCGAGACCATCGCCGTCTACCTGATCATCTCGCCGGTCTTCACCATTCAGCCACACATCCTCCAGACCGGTGCCAACTCGGTCTCGTCGCTGATCGCGCTCCACTACGGAGACGCCTCCGACTTCGGCATGTCGGCGCTGATGGCGGCCGGCCTCGCGCTGTTCCTGCTCACGCTGGTGGTCAACTTCACCGCCTCCTCCGTTGTGGCCCGTTCCCGTTCCGGCTCGCAGAGCGAGGCATGACATGACCGTCGTCGAAGAGACCCCCGCGGCCGCCGTGCAGGACGCCGCGGCCACGACGCCCACAGCGCCCACGACCGCCGCGGCCGCCGGCGCCCCGGCCGCGCCCGGCGCAGCCGAACCCCCCGACCGGCCGCGCCGGATCGGCGGCGCGGACCGCAACGCGGTGCTGGCCCTCACCGGTGCCGCCGCGTCCGGCCTGTGCCTGGCGGTGCTGCTGTTCGGCGAACTCGCGCCGCTGTCCGGCGCGCTGGGCTTCACCGTGACCGCGTACCTGGCCTTCCTGGCCTCCTACGCCATCCTGACCGGCCTGGAGGACGACGGTCCCGCCGTCCGCGACCGGGTGATGACGGTCGTGCTGTGGTCGGCCGCCACCGTACTGTTCTCCGCGCTCGTCCTCGTCGTCGGCTTCACGCTGTGGCGCGGCCGCTCGGCCCTGCCGCACGGCAACTTCTTCACCCAGGACATGCAGGCCGCCGGGCCCCTGGACCCGCTGAGCGCGGGCGGCATCGCGCACGCCATGCTCGGCACCCTCATCATGATCGCCATCGCGCTGGCCATCACCGTGCCGCTCGGCCTGGCCTGCGCGGTCTACCTCAACCAGGTCCCCGGCCGTTTCTCCCGTTTCGTGCGCACCATCGTCGAGGCCATGACGGCGCTCCCGTCGATCGTGGCCGGCCTGATGGTCTACGCGACCTGGATCCTGGGCCTCGGCATGCAGAAGTCGGGCCTGGCGGCGGCCTTCGCCATCAGCGTGATGATGCTGCCGATCGTGATCCGCGCCTCCGACGTGGTGCTGCGGCTGGTCCCCGGCACGCTGACCGAGGCCTCCGAGGCGCTGGGCGCGCCGCGCTGGCGGACCGTGTGGCACGTCGTGCTGCCCACCGCGCGCTCGGGCCTGGCCACCGCGGTCATCCTCGGCACCGCCCGCGGCGTCGGCGAGACCTCTCCGGTGCTGCTCACCGCGGGCTTCACCGCGGCGCTCAACGCGGACCCGCTGCAGGGCCCGATGATCTCCCTGCCGCTGGCCGTCTTCAACTTCGTCAAGTCCCCGGAACCCACCATGATCGCCCGAGGCTTCGGCGCGGCTGCCGTGCTGATGGCCCTGGTCCTGGTGCTCTTCGCGATCGCCCGTGTGCTCGGCGGCCGCGGACCGGGTCAGCAGACCAAGCGCCAGGCGCGCCGCGCGGAGCGGGCCTCCCGCCGCGACGCCGAGCGCTTCGCCCAGCTCCACGCCCCCGCCCCTTCCGTGCTCGGCGCCGCCACCGCCACCGCTCCTGGAGACAACGACTGATGCGCAATCCCCTCACCGGACGGCACACGGCCGTCCGGGCCAGATGGCGCGCTCTGAGCGCGCTCGCCGCGCTGTTCGGCGTGCTGGCCGCCGTGGTCGTGCCGGCCGCGCAGCCCGCCGTCGCCGACGCCGGCTACACCCCGATCTCCGGTGCCGGCTCCACCTGGGCCGAGAACGCGGTCGACGAGTGGCGCCGCGGCGTCAACCAGTACGGCATGCGGGTCAGTTACTCCGGCACGGGCAGCTCCGACGGCCGGCGTCAGTTCCTGAACGGCCAGGTGGACTTCGCGGTCTCCGACATCCCGTTCCAGACCAAGCCCACCGACGGCTCCGCCGCCGAGAACCCGGCCAAGGGCACGTACGCGTACATGCCGATCGTGGCCGGCGGCACCGTGTTCATGTACCACCTCACGATCAACGGCAAGCGGGTCACCAACCTGCGGCTCTCCGGCGACGTGGTCACCAAGATCTTCACCCGCGCCATCAGCTACTGGGACGACAAGGCGATCACCGCGGACAACCCCGGCGTCAAGCTGCCGCACCGCTCGATCATCCCCGTCGTGCGCTCCGACGGCTCCGGTTCCACCGCGCAGTTCACGATGTGGATGGCCAACCAGCACCAGTCGCTCTGGCAGGCCTACTGCGGCAAGGTCGGACGCTCCGGCGCGTGCGGCCAGACCTCGTACTTCCCGACCCTCCCCGGCATGATCGCCCAGTCCGGTGACCTCGGGGTGGCGGGCTACGTCGCCCAGGGCTACGGCGAGGGCGCGATCGGCTACGTCAACTACTCGTACGCCCGCAACGCGCACTTCCCGGTCGCCAAGGTCCTCAACCACGCGGGCTACTACACCGAGCCCACGGCGCAGAACGTCGCGGTGTCGCTGCTGAAGGCGCGGATCAACACCGACAAGAGCTCGGCGGACTACCTCACCCAGCAGCTCGAGGGTGTCTACAACGACACCGACCGGCGCAACTACCCGCTGTCCAGCTACTCGTACATGATCCTTCCGCTGAAGGAGCAGGGCACCTTCACCAAGGCCAAGGGCAAGACGCTGGGCGCCTTCTCGTACTACTTCATGTGCCAGGGCCAGCAGCAGGCGCCCCAGCTCGGCTACTCGCCGCTGCCGATCAACCTGGTGCAGGCCGGCTTCGACCAGATCCGCCGCATCCCCGGCGTCAAGACGCAGTCCATCAACATCAAGAACTGCAACAACCCGACCTTCAGCGCGGACGGCCACAACCGCCTCGCCGAGACCGCGCCGTTCCCGAAGGCCTGTGACAAGAAGGGCGCACCGCCCTGCACCACCGGCAGCGGTGGCGCCACGGGCAGCTCCAGCACCTCCGGCGGCTCGGGGTCGTCCGGCGGCGCCACCACCGGCGGCACCACGGGTGGCGCCACCGGCGGTACGGGCACCGACGGCTCCACGGGCGGCACCGGCGCGTCCGGCGGTACCGGCGGCACCCCCTCGGTCGACCCCGACACCGGCCAGAACGTCGCCGCGGACAACGGTGGCGCGGGCGGCACCGGCACCTCCGGCGGCGCCACCGGCACGGTCGCGCTGGCGCAGCCGGTCACCGTCGCGGCCCAGAGCGGCTGGGGCGGCGCGCAGACGCTGATGCTGCTGGCCGTGGTCACCCTGCTCGGCCTGGTGCTGCTCCCCGCCGCCGTCTCCCAGCTGCTGCGAAGGAGATCCCGATGAAGCGCCCGATCACCCGGGGGAGCCGCGTGCGGCGGCTCCTCGCGCGCCTCGCCGCCGGCGCCGCCGTCGGCGCCCTGCTGGGCGGCCTGGTCGCGCAGGCCGCGCAGCCCGCCGTCGCCGCGGACCCCGGGAACTCCTCCGTCAGCGTCCAGGGACGTGGCGAGTTCAAGGACATGACGTTCACGGTCAGCCAGACCAAGGCACTGACCAGCCAGGCCGTCACGGTCTCCTGGAAGGGCGGTACGCCGACCGCCTTCGCCGGCACGCAGTTCAACACCGATTTCGTGCAGATCATGCAGTGCTGGGGCGACGACGACGGCACCGTCCCCGGCAACCCCGGACCGTCCCGCACCCAGTGCCAGTACGGTGCCTCGCCGACCACCGGCCGGGGCACCTGGCCGGGCAACGACATCGACGACAGCCGCAAGGTCTTCTACAGCGCCGACCCCACCAACTACGGGCAGGACAGTCAGTACGGGGCGGCCAATCCCAACGCCCCGGGTGAGGTGCCCTTCAAGTCGGTCGACGGCACGCTGATCACCAGCAACCTGCAGAACAACCGGCTGTACAACTACAACACCACCAACGAGATCGACTTCGCCCGCACCAGCGCCGACGGCACGGGCAAGGAGTTCTTCGAGGTTCAGACCGCCTACGAGGCCCCGCACCTGGGCTGCGGCATGCCGGTGACGAGAGACGGGCACACCGCCCCGCGCTCCTGCTGGCTGGTCATCGTCCCGCAGGGCCACCTCGACCTGGACGGCAAGCCCTACGCCGACCACACCCAGGTCAACGCCGGCTCGCCGGTCTCCTCCACCAACTGGAAGAACCGCATCGCTGTCAAGCTGGACTTCAACAAGGTCGGCGCGACCTGCGCGCTGGGCTCCAAGGAGCGCCCGACCAGCGGCAGCGAACTCGCCGCGGACGCCATCACCAGCTGGCAGACCGCGCTCTGCGCGAGTGGTTCGGTCTACGGCTACACCGAGCTCGGTGAGCCCGACGCCCGCGCCCGCCTGGAGAACGACGGCGACAGCGGCCTGGTCTTCACCACCCGGCCACTGAACGCAACCGACGACGCCTCCTACGCGCCGGTCGCGCTGTCCGGAGTGGTCATCGGCTTCACCATCGAACGCCGCGCCAGGGCCGGCGCTCCGGACTCGGTGCGCAAACTGACCGGCACGAAGGTGGAGTCCCTCGACCTCACCCCGCGCCTGGTGGCCAAGCTGCTCACTGAGTCGTACCGCAACTCCACGTGGGGCTCGGTCACGGGCCCGGCGTCCTCCCCGACCCCGGCCAAGGGCTACGGGTGGGCCCTGAAGAACCCGGACGGTCTGGTGAGCGACCCCGATTTCCTCACGTACAACCCGGAGTTCGCACAGCTGTCGGTCGCCGAGACCCCGGCCACCGACACCGACCTGATCACCGCCATCGGCCACTCCGACTCCGCCCGCGCGGTGTGGAGGTGGATCAACGCCGACAGGGACGCCCGGCGTTTCCTCGCCGGCATCCCCGACGAGTGGGGCATGACGGTCAACCCGAACTACAGCACCAACGCCGACGTGAACGCCGCGGGGGTCTTCGACCCGAACCGCGACGACTACCCGAAGAGCGACCCCTGGTGCACGGTCCCGCCGGGCGCCGACACCGACCAGAAGCAATGCATGATCGACTTCCATCCCTACGTGGACGACATGCACGCCGGTGCCCTGCACACCCGTCGCGCCGACACCCTGTGGAAGTCCACCTGGGACGCGCTCGCAAGCCCGCCGGCCTTCAAGAGCCCCGGCCCGCAGACCGTCGGCTCACGCTTCGTGCTGACCATCACCGACGCCGCCTCGGCGGACCGGTACGGTCTGCAGACGGCACGGCTGCTGAACGCCGCCGGCGCGTTCGCCGCTCCGACCGGCAACGCCCTCGCCGCGGCCGCCACGAGTTCTTCCGACGCCTCGGTTCCCGAGATCGACCCGGCCACGGCCACGGCCAAGGACGCCTACCCGCTGGCCGAGCTGGTCCACGCCGCCGTGCGTCCCGCCGCGCTGGACGCCGGTGCCCGCAAGGACTACGCCAACCTGCTCCGGTTCGCCGCCGGCGCGGGCCAGAACACCGGCACCGGTCCCGGCGAACTCCCGCCCGGCTACGCCCCGCTGCCCGCCGGCCTACGCGCGCGGGCCGACAAGGTCGCTGACGCGCTCGCCGCCTTCAAGCCCGCCCACTCGGCGGCCGGCGACGACGCCTCGGGTGACGACATCGACGGCGGCGGGGGCGGCGCGGTGGACGATACCGGGCCCTCGTACGGCGGCACCCCCGGCGATCCGACCGCATCGGCCTCCGTGAGCACCACGCCGAGCGCCAAGCCGTCCTTCGACGGCGGCGACGCGGTCCAGGTCACCGCCAATGGCACCACCCCCGCCGACCCGGCCAACACCTTGCGCTGGGCCGTCCCGGCCGGAGCGGCGCTCGGCGCCGTCGCCGCCGTGGGCGCGCCCTTCGCGGGTGGGGCCAAGCCCCGGCTTCCGCTGCGCGTCCCGCTTCCCGGCGGCCGCGGGTTCACGCTGCTGCCGGAGGAGGCGGTCCTGCGGGACAAATTCGGGCGGCTGCGCCGCCGCGTGGGTCTGTGATCCGCGCGGGCGGCTGAGCCGCTCCCACGAACGGCCGTCCGCCCCGAAAGGCAGTCGGGGCGGACGGTTGGCACCACCCTGCCAGATTCCTGGCAACGACCGGTTTCACGTTCATGAGCAGGAGACCTTTCATGCGCTCTACGCGCCTTACGGCCGTGGCCCTCGTGGCCGCCGTCGTGGCCGGCGGCCTGGCTCTCGCGAGCCCGGCCCAGGCCGACCCGGATGCCGGTGCCTTCCGCCAGCTGGTCGGCGTCGGCTCCGACACCACCCAGGACGTCCTCAACGCGCTCGCGGGCGACACCGTCAACGGCAAGAGCTACGCCGGCACCGCCGTGTCCTCGGGCAGCGCCCGCATCGCGTCCTACGACGCGGTCGGCTCCGCCACGATCACCACCCGGGACAAGGGCGTCGCGTTCAACCGGCCCAACGGCTCGGGCAACGGACGCATCGCTCTGAGCGCGTCGCTGTCCGGCAGCAAGTACCCCAACGGCGACGGTGTCGCCATCAAGGGCCAGGTGAGCTTCGCCCGTTCCTCGGGCGGCCCCAGCGCCAGCGGTACCGCCCTCACCTACATTCCGATGGCGCGGGACGCGGTGGGCGTCGCCGCCCGCGGCTCCGAACTGCAGAACCTGACGGTCGACCAGCTGCACGACATCTACAGCGGCACGCTGAAGGAGCTGAACGGCCAGGCCGTCCACCCCTTCATCCCACAGGGCGGCTCCGGTACCCGGAAGTTCTTCGTCTCCGCGCTCGGCCTCAACGACGAGATCGTGTCGAAGGTCGCGACGGTTGTCCAAGAGAACCAGGCGGACGACGCCCTCAAGGCGGACGGCGCCCTGGTGCCGTTCTCGGTCGCCAGCTGGATCGCCCAGAACAACGGCATCGCCCCCGACCACAGCGGCACGGCGCGCGCCGGCGGCGCCTACCTGGCCAACATCCAGTTCGCCAACGACGAGGGCCCCACCTCGCCGGTCACGAAGGTCAACGGCAAGCTCGCCCCGGTCGCCGGCTACTACGACAACGCGACCTTCGGCCGCGACGTCTACAACGTCGTCCCGACCCGGGCGATCGACCCGACCAGCGTCTTCTTCGACAAGGCGCTGTACGACATCTTCGTCACCAACGGCAGCCACACCGCGGCCCTGGCCTCGGAGACGGCCGAGGACGTCATCGACGACTTCGGCTTCATGAACGAGCCGTACAACGGCTCGATCAGCCTGGCCAGGCACGCCAAGCAGGGCGGCCTGGAGGACGGCACCCAGCAGCAGCTGCCGGATACCCCCGCGGTCAAGGCCACCCTCGGCAGCGGCAGCCTGAAGCTCAGCTGGGCCGGCCCCGCGGCCGACGAGATCCCGGTGACCGACTACCGCGTGCTGATCACCCGCGCCGACGGTTCGGTCGTGGTCAACAAGGACCTGACGGCGACCACCACCTCGTACACGGCGACCGGCCTGACCGCCGGCACTTACTCCGCCACCCTCGTCGCGAACAACCTCGTGGGTGCGAGCGAGGAGCCGGCCCACTGGACCGGCGCGGTCCGCTACGCCAGCAAGACCGTCGCCGCCGCCGCCACGACCGCCTACGGCCGCACGCCGCGGATCGCCGTCACCGTCACCGGCAGCAACTCGGTCAAGCCGAGCGGCAAGGTCACGGTGAAGGAAGGCAGCTCCACGCGCGGTACGGCCGTCCTCGACAGCCACGGCAAGGCGTCCGTCGCGCTGTCCAGCCACCTCCCGGTCGGCACGCACACCCTGACGGTCTCCTACTCCGGCAACGGCGGCCTGAACACCTCCACCGCCACCGTGCGGCTGACGGTCACCAAGGCCACCCCCGCGGTGTCCGCCTCCCACCCGGTCTCGGTCAGCCACACCAAGCAGGCCAAGGTCTCGGTGAAGGTCACCGCCTCGGGCACCGTCCCGAGCGGCAAGGTGCAGATCTTCGACGGCTCCAAGGTGATCGCGACCCGCACCCTGAGCGCCGGCAAGACGACCGTCACCCTGCCGAAGCTCAAGAAGGGCAAGCACACGCTGCACGTGCGCTACCTGGGCTCCTCGACGGTGAACGCCCGCAACGGCGCGAACTTCACCATCAAGTCCACCTGATCCACCCGCCGGGGAGGCCGCGTCCGCGCGGCCTCCCCGGCGCCCCCCGACCGCATCCGCAGGAGGCAGACCGCCGTGACGGTCGTCGCACCGAATCCGCCCCGTATCCGTGAACGGGGCGCCACCGTAACGCTGTCCCTCGCACGGATACCCACCACGCAGCACCTCGCCCGGGGCGCGCTGCTGACCCTGGCCGCGCTGCTGCTGGGACTGACCGCGCAACTGGTGGTCGTGAGCCACCTGGAGTACCGGGCCGCGCAGCACGGGGCGTTCGACGCACTGCGCGCGAACCTGGCGCTGGGCACCGCCCCGGTCGCGCAGACCGACCAGGACGGCAAGCTGCTCGCCCCGGGGACCCCGCTCGCGCTCATCGACATTCCGTCGCTGCACGTGCGCGAGGTCGTGCTGGAGGGGACCGACTCCCGGGTGCTGGCCGACGGCCCCGGCCACCGCCGGGACACCCCGATGCCCGGCCAGGCCGGTACGAGCGTGCTGATGGGTCGCGCGGCCGCGTACGGCGGCCCGTTCGGGCACCTGGCGCGGCTGCGGGCCGGCGATCCGCTCACGGTCACCACCGGACAGGGCAAGGTCTCCTACCGCGTCACGGACATCCGCCGCGCCGGCGACCCGGCGCCCGCCACCCTCGCCGCCGGCAAGGGCCGGCTCGTGCTGGTGACCGCGACCGGCGCGTCCTATCTGCCGGCCGGTGTGCTGCGCGTCGACGCCGAGCAGGTGTCCGCCACCGTCGAGAGCCCGCCCGCCGTCATCCAGTCCGGCACCCTGCCCGACTCCGAGCAGCCGATGGCCGCCGGAACGGGCGTGCCGTGGCCGCTCGTGATGTGGCTGCAGGCGCTCGCCCTCGTCTCCATCGCCGCCGTGTGGGCCTGGCACCGCTGGGGCCGCCACCAGACCTGGATCGTCTTCCTGCCGGTGGTGGCCGTCGTCGGCCTCCAGGTCGCCGGCCAGGTCACCCAGCTGCTCCCGAACCTGCTGTAGAGGAAACCAACCATGACCGACATCGCCGAGTCCGCAGAGCCCGTCCGCGCCGCCGAGGCCGCCGAGGCCGCCGAGGCCGCCGAGGCCTCCGACGTCTCCGACGCGCCTGTCGCGCTCGTGAAGACCGCCGCGCCCGCCGACGCCGCCAGTGCCGCCGACACCGCCGTCCTGCCCGCCGTGACCGGTGCGGCAGCGGCAGCGGCGGCGTCCGCGGCACCCGCGGGCGCCGCTCCGTCCCCGGCCGAGCTCGAGGCGCGCGCCGTCTCCGCCTGGTTCGGCGACCACAAGGTGCTGGAGCGGGTCTCGCTGACCATGCCGGCCGGCGAGGTGACCGCCCTCATCGGCCCCTCCGGCTGCGGCAAGTCGACGTTCCTGCGCACGCTCAACCGGATGCACGAGATGATCCCGTCCGCCGCCCTGTCCGGCGAGGTGCTGTTCGAGGGCGAGGACATCTACTCGCCCGGCCGCCGCCTCACCGACGCGCGCCGCCGGATCGGCATGGTCTTCCAGAAGCCGAACCCGTTCCCGGCGATGTCCATCTACGACAACGTCGTGGCGGGGCTGAAGCTCACCGGCACCCGGGCCACGCGCCGGGAGAAGGACGAGCTGGTCGAGGAGTGCCTGAGCCGCGCCGGCCTGTGGAAGGAGGTCCGCGACCGGCTGCGCAAGCCCGGTGGCGCCCTGTCCGGCGGCCAGCAGCAGCGGCTGTGCATCGCCCGCTCGCTCGCGGTCCGCCCGCGGGTGCTGCTCATGGACGAGCCGTGCTCCGCCCTGGACCCCACCTCGACCCGGCGGGTCGAGGAGACGATCATGGAGCTGGCCGGCGAGGTGACCGTCGTCATCGTGACGCACAACATGCAGCAGGCCGCCCGTGTCTCCGCGCAGTGCGCGTTCTTCCTCGCCGAGCAGGGCACGCCCGGCCGGATCGTCGAGCACGGTGCCACCGAGGAGATCTTCGGCAACCCCTCCGACCAGCGCACCGCCGACTACGTGGCGGGCCGCTTCGGCTGACCGGGCCCACCGTGTCCGCGGCATCGCACGCGGTACACGCGGTACCGGCGGAATAGGGGGGTGGGTGTTCTCGTTCGAGGAGGTGGTTGAATAGTCAACAAGCTACAGGCGATGAAGGAGGGCGAGGCCGGTGCAGTTCGGGATCTTCACAGTGGGTGACGTCACCCCCGACCCCACGACGGGCAGGACGCCGAGCGAGCACGAGCGGATCAAGGCGATGACCGCGATCGCGCTCAAGGCCGAGGAAGTGGGGCTGGACGTCTTCGCGACCGGCGAGCACCACAACCCGCCCTTCGTGCCGTCCTCGCCGACGACGATGCTGGGCTGGATCGCGGCCCGCACCGAGAAGCTGATCCTGTCCACCTCCACGACGCTGATCACCACGAACGACCCGGTGAAGATCGCCGAGGACTTCGCGATGCTCCAGCACCTTGCGGGCGGCCGCGTCGACGTGATGATGGGACGCGGCAACACCGGTCCGGTCTATCCCTGGTTCGGTCAGGACATCCGGCAGGGCATCCCGCTCGCGGTGGAGAACTACGCGCTGCTGCACCAGCTGTGGCGCGAGGACGTGGTGGACTGGGAGGGCCGCTTCCGCACCCCGTTGCAGGGCTTCACCTCCACGCCGCGGCCGCTGGACGGTGTCCCGCCGTTCGTCTGGCACGGCTCCATCCGCTCGCCGGAGATCGCCGAGCAGGCCGCGTACTACGGTGACGGCTTCTTCCACAACAACATCTTCTGGCCGTCCGACCACACCAAGCGGATGGTCGAGCTCTACCGCGCACGCTTCGCGCACTACGGGCACGGCACGCCGGAGCAGGCGATCGTCGGGCTCGGCGGGCAGGTGTTCATGCGCAAGAACTCGCAGGACGCCGTGCGCGAGTTCCGCCCGTACTTCGACAACGCCCCGGTGTACGGCCACGGGCCGTCGCTGGAGGAGTTCACCGAGCAGACCCCGCTGACCGTGGGTTCGCCGCAGCAGGTGATCGAGAAGACGCTGTCCTTCCGGGAGTACGCCGGCGACTACCAGCGCCAGCTGTTCCTCATGGACCACGCGGGACTGCCGCTGAAGACGGTCCTGGAGCAGCTCGACATGCTCGGCGAGCAGGTCGTGCCGGTGCTGCGCGAGGAGTTCGCCAAGGGCCGCCCGGCCGGTGTGCCGGACGCGCCGGACCATGCGTCGCTGGTCGCCCGCCGCGACGCGCAGCGGACGGAGGTCGTGCGGTGAATCGTGAACCGGTCAAGCTCGTGGTCGTCTCGGCCGGGCTGAGCGTCCCGTCCTCCACACGGCTGCTCGGCGACCGGCTCGCCGAGGCCGTGCGGCAGTCCGCCGCCGACGACGGCCGTCCGGTCGAGGTGCGGGTGGTCGAACTGCGCGACCTGGCCGTGGACATCGCCAACAACCTGGTCACCGGCTTCGCCGGGCGCACCCTGGCGGAGGCGGTCGCCGCGGTCACGGAGGCCGACGGGCTCATCGCCGTCACGCCGGTGTTCAGCGCCTCGTACAGCGGGCTGTTCAAGTCCTTCTTCGACGTGATCGACCCGGACGCGCTCACCGACAAGCCCGTGCTGATCGCCGCCACCGGAGGCACCGCCCGGCACTCGCTGGCGCTGGAGCACGCCCTGCGGCCGCTCTTCGCGTACCTGCGCGCGGTGGTCGTGCCGACCGCGGTCTACGCCGCCTCGGAGGACTGGGGCGGCAGCGGCGACCCGCTGACCGACACCCTGCCGACCCGCATCGCGCGCGCCGCGGGCGAGCTGGCCGGGCTGCTGGTGGCGCGGCCGCCCGCGCCCCGGCCGCCGGCCGATACGGTCGTCCCGTTCGAGCAGCAACTGGCCGCCCTGCGGCCCGAGTAGGAAGAGGGGCCGCACCATGGCAGCACGCGTCACCGAGAACCCGGACATGTCGCGCTTCGAGATCTTCGACGCCGTGGACGAGGGGGGCCAGGAGGAGCGCGCCGGCTTCGCCGAGTACCACCTGTACGGCAAGGAGATCGCGTTCATCCACACCGAGGTGGACCCCCGCTTCGGCGGCCGGGGCCTGGGCGGGGTCCTCGCCCGCGCCGCGCTGGACACGGCGCGCGACCGGGAGCTGGACGTCCTGCCCTACTGCCCCTTCATCCGGGGCTGGATCGGCAAGCACCCGGAGTACGTGGAGCTGGTGCCCGAGGGTCAGCGCGCGCGCTTCGGCTTCTGAGTCCCGGCCCCCGGCCCGGCGGGACGGCGGGCGGGCGGACGGCGGGCGGAGGGGCCGGAATGAATCCGAGTGGTTGAAGGTTAAACCACCCGACGGGGCTCCGGCCCGGACCCCGGAAGAGTTCCTACGAGCGAGGAGCGTCCCATGCCCGCCGTGACCGTGGAGAACACGCTGCTCCTGCCCCGCGTCACCGAGCCCGACCCGGTGGGCTCCGAGCAGCGCCCCGTACGCACCGTGACCACCGCCCCGCGCGGTTACGAGGGCGAGGGCTTCCCGGTGCACCGGGCCTTCGCCGAGGTCTCCCCGCGACTGCTCGACCCGTTCGTCCACATGGACCAGATGGGCGAGGTCGAGTACGCCCCGGGCGAGCCCAAGGGCACCGCCTGGCACCCGCACCGCGGCTTCGAGACCGTCACCTACATGATCGACGGCCGCATGGAGCACCAGGACTCGCACGGCGGCGGGGGCACCATCACCGACGGCGCCACGCAGTGGATGACGGCAGGCAGCGGCATCCTCCACATCGAGACGCCGCCGGAGGAACTGGTCGTCTCCGGCGGGCTGTTCCACGGTGTCCAGCTGTGGGTCAACCTGCCGCGCGCCCACAAGTGGAACCCGCCGCGCTACCAGAGCATCGACGGACCCGAGGCCGCGCTGCTGTCGTCCCCGGACGGCGGCGCGCTGGTACGCGTCATCGCCGGCGACGTCGCCGGACACCGCGGGCCGGGGAGCACCTTCACCCCGATCACCCTGGTGCACGCGACCCTGAGCCCCGGCGCCCGGCTGGTCCTGCCCTGGCGGCCGGACTTCAACGCCCTGGCGTACGCGCTGTCGGGGCGCGGCACGGCCGGCGCCGAGCGGCGCCCGCTGGACACGCACCAGCTCGCGGTCTTCGGGGCGGGCGACACCCTGACGCTGGAGGCCACCGCCCAACCCGACAGCCGCACCCCCGACCTGGACGTCCTCGTCCTCGGCGGGCGCCCGATCCGCGAACCGGTCGCGCACTTCGGGCCGTTCGTGATGAACACCAAGGCCGAGGTCCTGCAGGCCATCGAGGACTTCGACAAGGGCCGGCTCGGCTTCGAGCAGGCGAGCCGCATGCCGCACACCGCACCCGGAGAGGAGCTCACGTGACCCCCACCCGTTCCGAGTTGTACGAGGCCGCCGAGCCCTTCGAGGCCGCCGGGGAGACCACGGCGGAGCGCTGGGAGCGCGCCGGGCTCTTCTTCGAGGCCAAGGAGTACACGGAGGCCGCCCGGCTGCTGACGGACGTCGTCGACGAGGTCCCGGAGCAGGTCGCGCCGCGCCTGCTGCTGGCCCGCGCCTACTACCACTCCGCCCAGCTCGGCCGCGCCGAGGAGCAGTTGCGGGCGGTGATCGACCGCGACCCCGTCGAGCACTACGCGCACCTGATGCTCGGCCGTACCCTCCAGCGGCAGGGGCGCGCCGACGAGGCCACCCCCTGGCTGCGGATGGCCGCGGCCTTCTCCGGCGAGCTGCCGCCGGAGGGCTGACACCACCCCGGCAGCGCCGCGCCACTGTTCCCAAGGCCGGGTAAAGCCCTGGCCCGGACGGTGGCGCGGCACATATGTTCCCCCGGACATCGGTCTGCAACGGGGGGAAACCATGTCCGGACACTCACGGGTGTCGTCCGCGCTCGGCTGGGCGCTCACCATCCTGTGCAACATCGTCCTGCCTGTCGTGACCTACAACCTGCTCACCGGCGCCGGCTGGGACGAGTTCCCGGCCCTGCTGGTCTCCGGCGTCTGGCCGGTGCTGGAGACCGCCGTCTCGCTGGCCTGGCGGCACAAGGTGGACGAGTTCGCGATCATGACCCTGATCTTCCTGGCCATCACCGTGCTGGTCACCGTCGTCGGGCCGCACTCGACCCGGCTGCTCCTGGTCAAGGACTCGGCCGTGACGGGGCTGTTCGGCGTGGTCTGCCTGGCCAGCCTGCTCGCGCCGCGGCCGCTGATGTTCTGGTTCGGCCGCAGATTCGGCACCGACGGCACCAAGGAGGGCGCCGAGCGCTTCGACGGCCTCTGGCAGTACGCGGGCTTCCGGCACGTGATGCGCACCATGACCGTCGTCTGGGGGGTGAGTTACGTCCTGGAGGCCCTGGCCCGCGTCGGCCTGTCGTACCGGCTGTCCACCGCCACCATGGTGACGGTCAACTCGGTGCTCTCGTACGCCGTCACCGGCGTCCTCGTGGCCTGGACGATCCTCTACGGCCGCCGCTCGGCGGCCCGTGGACAGGAGCGCGCGCGGCAGGCGGCGGACGCCTCGAGGGCGGGGGCGGAAGGCGAGCCGGCTGCCCCGGCCGGGTCCGGGGCGGTCTGACCGCGCCCCGCGGACCCGTGGGTGTTCGGCGGTCCGGGCGTCCTCGCGGGCCTCCGGGCGCGCCGCGGGGTCTCCGGCGCGCGCCCGCCATGAGGGCACGGTAGACCAGCAGTCATGGATACCAGGCACGAACACCGGCGGCCGGTGGTGGTCACGGAGCGCGGCTCCGTGCGCGGGGTGACCGAGGAGGGCGGAGTGGCGGCCTTCCGCGGGATCCCGTACGCCGCGTCGCCGGTGGGCGACCTGCGGTTCTCCTCCCCGCGCCCGCACCCGGGCTGGAACGGCGTGCGGGACGCGGCGCGCTCCGGTCCCGAGGCCCCGCAGGGGCACAGCCGCCTGGAGGCGATCCTGGGCCCGCGGGAGCCGCGCGGCGACGAGGCCGGGTGCCTCACCCTCAACGTGTGGGTGCCCGAGGGCGCCCTCGACGGCGGGGCGCCGCCCCGCCCGGTGCTCCTGTGGATCCACGGCGGCGGCTACACCACCGGCTCCGGCGGCTGGGACCTCTACGACGGCAGGCGGCTGGCGGAACTCGGCGGAATCGTCGTCGTCACCATCAACCACCGCCTCGGGCCGCTGGGTTATCTGCAACTGCCGGAGCTCGGCGCCGACAACATCGGCAGCCGGGACCAGGCCGCCGCGCTGCGCTGGGTGCGGGATTCCGTCGCGGCCTTCGGCGGCGACCCCGCGGCCATCACCGTCGGCGGCCAGTCCGCGGGCGCGTACTCCGCGCTCGCCCTCGCGCTCGACCCGGGGACGCGCGGGCTCGTCCGGCGGGTGATCGGGGAGAGCGGTCCGTGGGGGCTGGACCCGCAGGAGCCGGCGGAGGCCGCCGACGCCGCCGCGCACTACCTGCGCCTGCTCGGTGTCCCGGGGGCCGGCGCCCTGCGCGGTCTGCCCGTCGAACGCCTGCTGGAGGCCTACGGGCGGCTCGTCGTGGAACGCGCCCGGCCGGGCGGCACGGCGCCGCCGACCTATCCGGTGCGCGGCGGTGCGCTCACCGCGACCGGATGGCGGGAGGCGGTGGCCGGCGGTGCCCTGAGAGGCACGGACGTCCTGCTGGGCGGTACGCAGGACGAGATGACCGCCTTCCTGGCCGTCACGTCCTTCGATCAGCCTCTGGACGTCGTCGCCGAGCAGCTCTTCCATGCGGGCACCACCGAGATCGCGGGCCGCTGCGCCCGCGACGGGGCCCCCGCGTACGTGTACCGCTTCACCCGGCGGCCGCCCGGGGAGGCGGACGTGGGTGGCGTTCCCCTGGGCGCCACGCACTGTGCGGAACTGCCGTTCCTCTTCGGTACCTTCGACGCCTTCCGCGACGCGCCGATGCTCGGCCGGGTGGACGCGGCCGACCGCGCCCTCGGGCGAGCCTTCGGCGGGGCGCTCGCCGCCTTCACGGCGACGGGCAGCCCCAACGGGCCGGGGCTGGAGCCGTGGCGGCCGTGGATCCCGGGAGGCGCCGGGCCGGAGCAAGGAGCGGGGTCGGGGTCCGGGGCGGGGTCCGGGCCGGGGCCGGACGTCATGCGGTTCGGGCCCGCGCCTCGATAACTCTTTTGGGGGATCGCACAGATATTCGAACACCGGATAGTCTGCTGGACATGTCGACCTCACACGACGAGCCAGCGCTCTTCTCCGATCCCGACCTGACCGCTCCCGCCCCGGTCCGCGGCCCCGCGCCGGTCCTCGATCCCTTCCACGCTCCGGCGCCCGCCGGTCCGGTGGCCGGCCCCAGGGCGGGGGAGGGGCGGGAGCCGATACGCGCGCGTCCCCCGCTGTCCGGCTGACCCGCTGACCGGCGCGCGGACTCAGCCGCCGGCGCGGGCGTCCTCCCCATGGGCGAGGGGCAGTCCGGCCCCGTCCTGATGGCGCTTCGAGCGGCCGTGGAGGCCGACGGCGACGTCGGGCGTGCCGGCGGCCCCGCCGTGCTCGTCCGGCGCGACATGGATCAGGACGTCCGGATGATCCCCCGTCACCACCCAGCGGTCCGCCTCGCCCACGTCGATCACCGAGAAGTCCGCCGCCCGGCTGCCGACGTGCACCGGCCCGAACTCCCGCGGGACCGGGGCGGCCTGGCCGGCCAGGGCGTCCGCCGAGGGCCGCGTCAGCACCGCGTACGTGCCGTGCTCGAAGAGCACCCAGCAGGTGCGGGGGTCGTCCAGGAGCCGTCACCAGGTGTCGATGCGTGTCCGTGTGTCCACGGCGCCATGATGGCGCGCGGCGCTGACAGCCGGCCCGGCCCCGCAACGCGGGGGCCGGGCCAGGGGGCCTGCGGTGAACGGAGGGTCAGCGGCCCACGCCCGTGGGTTCGGCCGGGACCGGCACACCGTCCGGGCGGACCGGCGCCGGGGCGATCGCCGTCTCGTCGTGGGTCATGTCCGGCAGCCACCGCAGCCACGAGGGGAAGTACCAGTTGCGCTCGCCGAGCAGCGCCATCACCGCGGGGAGCAGGATTCCGCGGATGACGGTGGCGTCGATCAGCACCGCGGCGGCGAGGCCCACGCCCATCTGCTTCATGCTCTGCATGGACAGCGTTCCGAAGATCGCGAACACCGCGACCATGATGAGTGCCGCACTGGTCACCACTCCCGCCGTGGTGGTGATTCCGTGCCGGATCGCGCCCTGGGTGCTCAGACCGCGCATGCGGGCCTCGCGGATCCGGGAGACCACGAACACGTGGTAGTCCATGCTCAGCCCGAAGAGGATCACGAACAGGAACAGCGGCAGCCAGGCCACGATCGCGCCGACGCCCTCGGCGCCCACCAGGCCCGCTCCCCAGCCGTGCTGGAAGACCACGGTGAGGATGCCGTAGGCGGCGCCCACCGAGAGCAGGTTGAGCACGATCGAGGTCAGGGCGATGGTCAGGGACCGGAAGGAGAGCAGCATCAGGAGGAAGGCGAAGGCCACGACGAAGGCGAACACCGGCGGCACGGCGTCCCCGATCTTGTCGGTGAAGTCCATCGAGGCGGCCGTCGACCCTGCCATCGGCGCGGTGACGCCGGCGACCTTGCCGAGGGTGTCGGGGCGCACCTGGTCCCGCAGGATCCGCAGTGAGGCCTCCGCCTTGTTCTCGTCCGTACCGCCGGTCAGCGGCACCTTGAGGACGGCGACATTCGCCTTCGGGTGCGTCTCGGTCTCGATCGGGCCGGGGCTGGCGCCCTTGGCCACCGCCTCATGGGAGAAGGCGTCGATGGCCCGGCGCACCTCGGGTGCGGAGATGTCGGAGGCCTTGACGACGACCTGCGCCGGTTCGGGACCGCCGGGGAACGCCGCACTGATGTCCTCGTAGGCGCGGACGACCGGCAGCTTGTCGCCCAGCTCCTGGCTGAGGGTCAGGTTGGCGGTGTTCAGGCCGACCGCGGGCAGTGCGAGAGCGATCAAAGCTCCGCCGGCGACCGCGGCGGACACGGCGGGGCGGCGCAGCACGCCGCCGAGCACGGTGCCCCAGAAGCGGGACTCGCCACTGCGGGCCCGGCCGCGCCGGCGCAGGAAGGGCACCCGGCCCTTCTCGACCCGCTCGCCCAGTAGGGACAGCAGCGCCGGGAGCACGGTGACCGAACCGAACATCGCGACGGCCACCACCATCATCGTGGCCAGGCCCATGGCCTTGAAGTCGCCGATGCCGGTGAACAGAAGGCCCGCCATCGCCACGATCACGGTCACGCCGGAGACGAGGATCGCCCGTCCACTGGTTGCGGCTGCGATGCGCAGCGCGGTCTGCTGGTCGTGCCCGGCCTCGCGCTCCTCGCGTTCACGGCGCAGGTAGAACAGGCAGTAGTCGACGCCGACCGCCAGACCGACCAGCAGCATCACGGAGTTAGCGGTGTCGCTCATGTGCACCGTGTGGCTCACGACCGCGACCAGGCCGGAGGTCGCCAGGAAGGCCGTCATGGCGAGCGCGACCGGCAGCAGCGCGGCCACCAGGGCGCCGAAGCGATCAGCAGGATGCCGAGCGCGACCGGGAGGGCCGAGTACTCGGCCCGCTGGAAGTCGCTGCCGAAGGCCTCGTCGAACACCTTCTGCGAGCTGGCCTCGCCGAACTGCTCGACGGCGAAGCCGGCGTGCCGCTCCTGCGCGCCCCGCACGGCGTCGATCACCGGCTGCACACGGTCGGGCGCGGTGTCCGGGTCGCCGCGCATGTCGAACTTCACCAGGGCCGAACGGCCGTCCTCGGAGACGGCCTTGACGTCGTACGGCGACTGCACCGAGGTGACCTCGCCGGTGCCCTTCACCGCGCCGATGACGTCGTCGACGGTGGCGCGGAAGGCCGGGTCGGTCGCCTTGACCGAGCCCGAGCCCGAGCCCGTCCCCCGGACGAGCACCATCTCGCCCGCCGGACCGTTGCTCAGCCCCGCGTCGTCCAGGATCCGTACGGCCTGGCCGAACTCGCCGGGCACCTCCTCACTGTCGGTCACGTCGACGCGGCCGGCCATGGAACCGATGGCCAGCGCGAGGACGACGAAGAGCAGCCAGCCGCCCACCGCCGTCCACCGGTGCCGGGCGCTCCAGCCGCCCATGGCGGCGGCGATGCCTTGCTTGCCGTGTGCCGTACCCGCGGTACGGGCGCGGCCGTGTGCGCTTGCCACGGTGTCGAAACCCCCTCGGAGCCGGGCGGTGGCACCTCACCACCGCCTCGGCAACGACGCTATGGGCCCCGCGGCCGCCGCCCCATCCGGCTGACCGGTGACTCAGCGGCGGGTTTCTCCTCCCCGCGACGTGGGGAAAACCCCCGCCCGGGACTTCGGTGGCCCCTACATCCGCCGCCTGTTCACGGGCGTTCCGGCCGATCGGGTGGTGGGGTCAGCCCCCCCGGACGTCCGCGCGTCGCGGGGGGCCCGGATCACTGGCGGTAGCCCGCGAGGAAGCGGCCGATGCGGCTGATGGCCGCGTCCAGGTCGTCGGCCCGGGGGAGGGTGAGGATGCGGAAGTGGTCCGGGCGCGGCCAGCTGAAGCCGGTGCCCTGGACCACCTGGATCTTCTCGCGCAGCAGCAGGTCCAGCACGAACTTCTCGTCGTCGTGGATGCGGTGCACCTTGGGGTCCAGGCGCGGGAAGGCGTAGAGCGCGCCCTTGGGCTTCACGCAGGAGACGCCGGGGATCTCGTTGAGTTTCTCCCACGCCTTGTCGCGTTGTTCGTGCAGCCGGCCACCGGGCAGCACCAGGTCCTTGATGCTCTGCCGTCCTCCGAGGGCGGCCTGGATCGCCTGCTGGGCGGGGACGTTGGGGCACAACCGCATGGAGGCCAGCATCGTCAGGCCCTCCAGGTAGCTCTTGGCGTGCTGGCGCGGGCCGGTGACGACCAGCCAGCCGGAGCGGAAGCCGGCGACGCGGTAGGCCTTGGACAGCCCGCTGAAGGTCAGGCACAGCACGTCGGGGGCGAGCAGCGCGGCCGTGTGGTGCACGGCGTCGTCGTAGAGGATCTTGTCGTAGACCTCGTCGGCGAAGACCACGAGGTGGTGACGGCGGGCCAGGTCGAGCATGCCCTCCAGCAGCTCGCGCGGGTACACCGCGCCCGTGGGGTTGTTGGGGTTGATGATCACCAGCGCCCGGGTGCGGCTGGTGATCTTCGAGGCGATGTCGCCGAGGTCGGGGAACCAGTCGGCGGACTCGTCGCAGACGTAGTGCACCGCCTTGCCGCCCGCCAGATTGGTGACGGCCGTCCACAGCGGGAAGTCGGGGGCCGGGATCAGCACCTCGTCACCGTCGTCCACCAGGGCCTGGACGGCCATCTGCACCAGCTCGGAGACACCGTTGCCCAGGAAGACGTCATCCACCCCCACGTCGGCGAGGCCGCGTTCCTGGTAGTGCTGGGCGACCGCCCGGCGGGCCGAGAGGATGCCGCGCGAGTCGCTGTAGCCGTGCGAGGACGGGAGGGTGCGGATGATGTCCTGGAGCAGCTCCTCGGGGGCCTCGAAGCCGAACAGCGCCGGATTGCCGGTGTTGAGCCGCAGGACGCTGTGCCCGGCCTCCTCCAGCGCGTTGGCGTGCTCGATGACCGGACCGCGGATCTCGTAGCAGACCTCGGCCAGCTTGCTCGACTGCTTGTACTCCATGCGACGGCCTCCCGGTCCGGTCCCGCACCCTGCTGCACAGGCACAGGCTACTGCTTGGTTTTACCAAGTGTGAGCTTGGAAAGTCCAACTCTTTGTCTACACTGGGATCATGCCGCGCCGAAGTTACGACCAGTACTGCGCCGTCGCCCGTGCCCTCGACACGGTCGGCGAGCGCTGGACGCTCCTGATCGTCCGTGAGCTGCTGGCGGGTCCCCGCCGGTACACCGATCTCCACGCCGACCTGCCCGGCGTCAGCACCGACGTGCTGGCCTCCCGGCTGAAGGAGATGGAGCGCGACCAGCTGGTCACCCGCCGCCGCCTGCCGCCCCCCGGCGCCGCGTACGTCTACGAACTCACCCCCCGCGGCCGGGATCTGCTGTCCGTGCTCGGCGCGCTCGCCGCCTGGGGCACCGCCGACCTGGGCGAGCCCCGCCCCACCGACGCCGTCCGCGCGCACTGGGCAGCCGTGCCCCTGATGCGGCGGCTGGCCGCGCTGCCCGGCCTGCCCGGCGGTGTGGTCGAGGTCCGCCTCGACGAGGGCGCCTTCCACATCGAACTGGGTGGCCCGGCCCCGTCGTACGCGGACGGCCCCGCCAAGAGCCCCGACGCGGTCCTCGCCCTGCCGGCAGGCGCCCGCGCCCTGCCCGACGCGCTGGGGGACGGTGCCGCCGAGGTGACCGGGGAGGGCCCCCTCGCGGACGCCCTGCGGGGGGCCGGAGCCTGACGCGGCGGGATACGGTGACCGCATGGGACGTCAGCGCGTGGAACTCGGCCGTGTCCAGGAGACCCTGCTCATCCCGCTGCACGCCCGCGCGGTCGAGACGGCCAGGAGGCGGCCGCTGACCCGCGACCCCAAGGCCGTGGAGCTGGTGGAGGCCCTGGACTACGACTTCTCCCGCATCGGGGGCGGCCCCGGGCTCCTCGGCGCGGTGCTGCGCGGCGTCATCCTCGACGCCTGGGTGCGCGAGTTCCTCGACGCGCATCCCGCGGGGACGGTCGTCGAACTCGGCGCCGGCCTCGGCACCCGGTACGAGCGGCTGGACAACGGCACCGCGACGTGGGTCGACATCGACCTGCCCGACGTCATCGCGCTCCGCCGCGCGTTGCTGGAGGAGAACCGGCGACGGCACATGGTGGCCGGCTCGGTCACCGAGCCGGGCTGGACCGCAGCCGTCGAGGCCGCCCCGGGCCCGTACCTCTTCGTCTCCGAGGCCGTGCTCGTCTACCTCACCGAGGCGGAGGTCCAAACGGCGATCGGGCTGATCGCGAGGCGTTTCCCCGGTTCCGTCCTGCTCATGGACACCGTCTCCGCCGCCGTCGCCCGCCGCGAGCGCTCCGTCAACGTGGCCTGGAGCTGCGACGACCCGCGCGCGCTCGCCGACTGGGGCGTGCGGGTGCGCGACTCGCGGGCCCTGTGGGAGCTGCCGCCCGAGGCCCGCGCCCGCCTCACCCCGGGGCGCCGGGTGCTCACCGGATTCCTCAACCGCCTTTCAGTAAAGGGTGGTTCACGCTTCAGCCGGTTCGACGTCGGCTGACGCGCGGCCCATGGATCCCGGCGTGGCACGCCGGTATCGTCGTCCCGGGGGTGGGGGATGACCTTGACGATCGAGCGGCCCGCGGTGGCGGCCTTCGCCACGCGACCCGTCGCGGTGGTGGCCGTGGCGCTCGCGGCGGTCCTGACCGCCCTGTCGGGGCGGTACGGCTTCCACCGCGACGAGTTGTACTTCCTGGTCGCCGGCGACCACCCCGCCTGGGGCTATGTGGACCAGCCGCCGCTGACCCCGCTCGCCGCGCGGCTGTCCACCGCCGTCTTCGGCGACAGCCCGGCCGGTCTGCGCGCGGTGGCGACCGCCGCGTGCGCGGCGATCGTCGTCCTGGCCGCCGCAGTCTGCCGCGAACTGGGCGGGAGCCGGCGGGCGCAGGTGCTCGCCGCGGTCTTCACGGCCGTTTCCGGATTCGTCCTCGCCGTGGGCCACATGGTCTCCACCGCCACCTTCGACGTGCTCGCCTGGCTCGCCGTCTGCTGGTTCGTCCTGCGGCTGCTGCGCACCGGGGACGGCCGCTGGTGGCTCGGCGTCGGCGCCGCGCTCGCGCTGGCCCTGCCCAACCTGTGGTGGCAGGCCCGGCACGGGTGGCCGCAGTTCACCGTCGCGGGCGGCATCAGCGCCGACGACGGCGTCGAGAACCGGCTGCTGTTCGTGCCGGAGCAACTCCTCTACCTCTCGCCGGTGTTCGTCCCGGTCTGGATCGCCGGTGGTCTGCGGCTGTGGCGCGACCCGGAACTGCGCTGGGCCCGCGCCTTCGCCCCGGCCTACCTGATCCTGTGCGTCCTCGTGCTCGCGAGCGGCGGCAAGCCGTACTACGCGCTTCCACTGCTCGTCGTCCTGCTCGCCGCGGGCTGCGAGCGCTACGCCGCCAGACCCCGCGACACGATCGTCCCGGTCGCGCTGACGGCCGCGCTGACCGCCCTGCTGTCGCTGCCCGTGCTGCCGCCGGGCGCGGTCTCCGTCGTGAACGCCGTCAACCCCGAGCAGGGCGAGCAGATCGGCTGGCCCCGGCTGGCCGACGCCACCGCCGCGGCGTGGTCCCGCATCCCCGAGGGCGACCGGGGCCGCGCGGTCCTCCTGGCCCAGAACTACGGCGAGGCCGGCGCCCTCGCCCACTACGGCCCCTCCCGCGGCCTGCCCGCCCCCTACTCCGGCCACATGAGCTTCTACGACTGGGGCCCGCCCCCGGACTCCGCCGACGGGCCCATCCTGCTGGTCCGCCAGCGGGAGGCCGACGGCATCGAGGCCCACTTCACCGGCTGCCGCCGGGTCGGCACCGTCGACAACGGCCACGGCCTCGACAACGAGGAACAGCAGGCCGCCATCGTCCTGTGCGCGGGCCCCGCCGCCCCCTGGTCGACCCTCTGGCCGTCGCTGCGGCACTTCTACTAGGCCGGCGCCCGCTCATCCCCGCGGACGCTGCGGTCGTTCGGCAGGGGAGGGAGAGACCCGAAGCGGCCGAACGGCCGCGGCCGTTCTCCACGCCGTGACCCACTCGGCCGGCAACCGGGCCTGCCACGCGGCCACGGGTGCCGGGCCACCGGCCTTCGACGCGACGGCCGGTCGGAGCGGTGGGCAGCCGCGCCGTGGCCTTCCCGGGTTCGGCGGCCCGCGGGGACGCAGTCCGAGTCGGACCGCACCGGCACACCGGGGCCGTCCGGCGTGTTCACCGGAACCCACGCCGCCTCGCCGGTATCGGGGGACCCGGCAGGGAGACCACCGGGGTACCGCCCAGCCCCGGGCCGGGCCGGCCCCGCATCCAGGAGCGCTCCCGCGCGTCGTGCGTGCCCGGTACCGCGACGCGCGGTTCCTGGTGCCCATGCCGGTGGAGGAGGGCACGTCCGCCGTGCACGGCCCCTCGGGCAGGAAGGCGCCCAGGGCCGCCTCGGGTTGTCCGGCACCCCAGGCGGCGCGCCGTTCGGCTTCGTGGAGGAAGGCGTCGCTGAACTCCGTCGGCATGGGCCGGGACTCTGCGCGGCGGGCCCGGCGGCCCGGCCCGGCCCCGGGGTGCGGGGCACGGCGTGCCCTCAGGCCAGCGCCAGCGCCAGGCGGGGCATCAGGGCCTCGTCGAAGCGGCGCAGCAGGAGCCGTGCCATCTCCGGGGCGTCGCCCAGGACGTCGGCGAGGACGTCGGGGCCGGCTTCCCGCGCACCGCGCGCGATGCGGTCGGGGAGGAAGCCGGGGGCGATGACGTAGGGGGCGACCGCGATGTGCCGCACGCCCTCGGCGCGCAGGGCGCGCACCGCGTCGGCGGTGCTGGGCAGGGACCCGGACAGCGTCGCGGCGTAGGCGGGACGCACGGCCAGCCAGCCGGTGCGCCGCCACTCCCGCGCGATGCGCGCGATCACCGCGATCGCCTCCGGGTCCGAGGAGCCCGCAGAGGCCAGCACGATCCCGGTCCGGCCGCGGTCGCCCGGGTCGCCGGCGTCGGTGGGGCCGACCCCGGCCTCGGACAGCCGCCGCTCCAGCGCGCCGACGAGCAGCGGCGAGGGCCCGAGCACCCCGGCCTGGTGCACCCGCAGCCGCGGGTGCCGGGCGGTCGCCTCGCGCAACGCGGCCGGGATGTCGGCCTTGGCGTGGAAGGCGCGGGTCAGCAGCAGCGGCAGTGCCACCACGTCGCGCACGCCGTCCGCGGCGAGGCGTTCCAGGACCTGCGGCACGCCGGGTGCGCAGTGGTCGAGGAAGGCGGTCTCGACGCGCAGGCCCGGACGGGCCGCTCGGACCCGTCCGGTGAGCGCGTGGACGGTCGCCGCGTGCCGCGGGTCGCGGCTGCCGTGGGCGATGACGAGCAGGACGGGGGCTGCCGGGGACGGGCTCATCGCGTCACCCCCGCGCGAACAGGCCGCGGCTGCGCAGTACCGACCGCTCCAGCGGGGCGAACACGAGCAGTTCGATGCCGATGCCCACGACGAGGATGAGCAGGATCGCGGCCAGGACGGTGGGCATGTCGGACAGCTCGCGGCCCTGTTCGAGCAACTGGCCGAGGCCGATGCCGAGATCGGGCGAGGTGGCGATGAGCTCGGCGGCCATCAGGGAGCGCCAGGAGAAGGCCCAGCCCTGCTTCAGGCCGGCGAGGTAGCCGGGCAGGGCCGCGGGCAGCAGGACGTGCCGTACGGAGTGCAGCCCGCTGGCGCCCATCGTCCGTCCCGCCCGCAGGAACAGCGGCGGGATCTGGTCGACGCCCGCCACCAGGCCGTTGGCGATCGAGGGCACCGCGCCGAGCAGCACCACGCAGTAGATGGTGGCGTCGGTCAGCCCGAACCAGATGATGGCCGCGGGCACCCAGGCCACCGACGGCAGCGACTGGAGCCCGGACAGGATCGGTCCGATCGCCGCGCGCACGGGCCGGACCCGCGCCACGAGCAGGCCCAGCGGCGTGCCGATGACGACCGAGGCGAGGAAGCCGAGGGCGCCGCGCGACAGGCTGGTCCACACGTAGCCGAGCAGTGTGCCGTCCAGCCACTTGTCCCGCAGGGCGCGGCCGACGTCCGCCGGGCTGGGCAGCTGGTAGTGCGGCTTGACCTCGAAGTGGTAGGCGAGCTGCCAGACCACCAGTACCAGGGCCACGGCCAGCACGGGTGGCAGGGCCTTCTCGCGCAGCAGGCGGCCGAGCGGGACCCGGGGCTCCGAGGGCGTCTCCAGTGCGTCCAGGCCCGCCCCGAGGCCCGCCAGGTCCGCCGCGGAACCGGCGGAGCCCGCGGAACCGGCGGGACCGCTGTCTGCCTTGGTCTCAGTGCTGGCCATGACGGCGAATCTCCCCACGCAGGTGCTCGGTGATCTCGACGGACAGTTCGGCGACGGCGGCGTCCTCGATGCGCCGCGGCTGCGGGATGTCGATCCGCCACTCGCGGGCGATCCGTCCGGGGCGCGACGACATCAGCACGACGCGCTGCGCGAGCCGTACCGCCTCCCGCACGTTGTGGGTCACGAAGAGCACGGACAGCGAGGTCTCCGTCCAGATGCGGGTGAGCTCCTCGTGCAGGACGTCCCGGGTGATGGCGTCGAGTGCCGCGAACGGCTCGTCCATCAGCAGCAGTTGGCTGTCCTGCGCCAGCGCGCGGGCGAGCGCGACGCGCTGCCGCATGCCGCCGGACAGTTCGTGCACCCGCTTACCGTAGGCGCCCTCGAGACGGACCAGCTCCAGCAGCCGCTCGGCCTCCGGGCGCCGCCCGGCGCGCGGCACGCCGCGCATGCGCAGGGCGAGTTCGATGTTCTTGCCCGCGGTCAGCCACGGGAACAGCGCGTGCTCCTGGAACATCAGGGCGGGGCGCCCGCCGGGGGTCTCGATGCCCCCGGCGGACGGCAGGTCGAGCCCGGCGACCAGGTTGAGCAGGGTGGACTTGCCGCAGCCGGAGGCCCCCAGGAGGCAGACGAACTCACCGGGAGCGACATCGATGCTGATGTCGTCCAGCACCTGCGCCTGCGCGCCGGGGCGGCCGAAGGACTTCGAGACGTGCGCGAGCCGGGCGGCGTAGGGCGCCGCCTCGTCCGTCACGGCGGGCTGGGTGCTGAGTGCGGTGGTCATGGAACGTCACCTCCTGGGGGCTGGGCGTGCGGACGGGTCAGCTGCCGAGACCGGCGTTGCCGAGCTCGGTCTTTCCTTCGGCGGTGAGGATCTTGTTGAGGATCGTGAGGTCGTAGATGCCCTTCAGCTCGGGCTTCTCCAGGAGTCCGGCGGTGACGGCGTGGTCGGCCTCGGTCTGCAGCGTGGACGCCAGCGGGTCGTCGGTGACCTGGATGCTCTTCCACGCCGGGTCGATGACGTCGTCGGGCAGCGGCTTGCCGGACAGCTTCTCCAACTGGGCGTTGGCGTCGGCCTTGGCCTTGTCGGGGTTGGCGGTGATCCACGCGTTGGTCTTCACCGAGCCGCGCAGCACGGCCTCGACGACGTCGGGGTGCTCGGTGAGGAACTTCTGGGAGACGATCACGTTTGTGATGACGAACTTGCCGTCCTTCCACAGGCTGCTCTCGTCCAGCAGCACCTTGGCGCCCTCGGCGACCAGCTTGGACGCGGTGGGCTCGGGGACCCAGGCGCCGTCGATGGAGCCGGACTTGTAGGCGTCCGGGGTGATCTTGTTGTCCGTGCGGATGACGGAGACATCGCCCTTGCCGCTGGTCGCGTCGACCTTCCAGCCCTGCTCGGATATCCAGTTGAGCAGCGCGACGTCCTGGGTGTTGCCGAGCTGCGGGGTGGCGATCCGCTTGCCCTTGACGTCCTTCAGGCTCTTGATCTTCTTGGGGTTGACGACCAGCTTCACGCCGCCGGAGGCCGAGCCCGAGATGATCTTCAGGCTCTTGCCGCCCGACTTGGTCCAGCCGTTGACGGCGGGGGAGGGGCCGATCCAGCCGATGTCGATGGAACCCGCGTTGAGGGCCTCGATCTCGGCGGGGCCCGCGTTGAAGACCGACTCCTTGATCGTGGTGCCGGAGCCGAGCTCCTGGGCGAAGAAGCCCTCCTTCAGCCCCACCAGCGGCGTGGCGTGCGTCAGGTTCGCGAAGTAGCCGATCTTCACCGTGGACGCGGAGAGCTTCTTGCTGGCGACGCTGCTGCTGGCGCCGCTGCTCGCGGCCGCGTCGGAGGTGTCGTCCTTCTTGTCGGAGCCGTAGCCGCAGGCGGCCAGGGCCAGCAGCGGCGCAAGGGCGGCGCCGGCGATGACACGGCGGCGGGTGGCCGTTCTCGGGGCGGTGGTGCGATCGGCAGTCACGGGAGGTGGTCCTCTCGAAGGCCCCGGGTCGCGCTCTCTAGGGCGCGCCGGAGTGGTGGCTGTCTGGTTCCAGGTGGTGCCATGCCGCGTGCGCGGCCGTGGTGCGGTGCTCGGTCGGTGTCAGCGCGCACATCGCGTCACACCGCCCGTGCCGCTGCCCAGACAGCCGCTGCCGACACGGCCGCCCTCCTTGGCGAATCCGGCGAAGGCGTCGAAGCCGCTCTTGCCTGTCATCAGAAGTCCCACCCCTCGTCACCGGCCGCGTCACTCGCGGCCGTGGCGTTGCGGGCGGCGAAGGCCTCGCCCGCCATGCCGGCGGTCAGCGTGATGCCGTCCGCCGGGTCGATCAGCAGGAAGGAGCCGGTGAGCCGGGAGTCCGCGTAGGCGTCCAGCGGCAGCGGCTCGGAGGTGCGCAGGACGACGGTGCCGATGTCGTTGACTCCGAACTCGGCGGGCTCGTCGCGGTGCTCCAGTCCGTGCGTCAGGTCGATCTTGTACGGGAGGCGCTTGACGATCGCCTTCACCGTGCGCGTGGTGTGCTTCAGCAGCACGCGGGCCCCGACGGTCAGCGGGCGCTCGTGCAGATGGCACACCGTCGCCTCGACGTCCTGCGTGGTGGCCGGGGCGGCCGCGCTCGGCGCGATCAGGTCGCCGCGGGAGATGTCCAGGTCGTCGCCGAGCAGCAGCGTCACCGACTGCGGCGCCCACGCCACGCCGACCGCCGTGCCCAGCGCGTCGATGCCGGTGATCGTGCTGGTCAGACCGGACGGCAGCACCGTGACATGGTCACCGACGCGCAGCACACCGGAGGAGATCTGCCCGGCGTAGCCGCGGTAGTCGGGGTGCTCGGCGCTCTGCGGCCGGATGACGTACTGGACCGGGAAGCGCGCCGGGTGCGCGCTCGGGTCGGTGCCGACCGGGACGGTCTCCAGGTGCTCCAGCACCGTCGGGCCGCCGTACCAGTCCATGGCGGCCGAGGCGGTCACCACGTTGTCCCCGGTCAGCGCCGAGATCGGGATGGCGGTGACCTCCGGCACGCCGATCGAGGCGGCGTACGCGGTGAACTCCTCGGCGATGGCCGCGAAGACGGGTTCCGACCAGTCCACCAGGTCCATCTTGTTGACCGCCAGCACGACGTGCGGGACGCGCAGCAGGGCCGCGACGGCCGCGTGCCGGCGGGTCTGCTCGACCACGCCGTTGCGCGCGTCCACCAGGACCACGGTCAGTTCGGCGGTCGAGGCGCCGGTGACCATGTTGCGGGTGTACTGCACGTGCCCGGGGGTGTCGGCCAGGATGAACCGGCGCCGGGGCGTGGCGAAGTAGCGGTACGCCACGTCGATCGTGATGCCCTGCTCGCGTTCGGCGCGCAGGCCGTCGGTCAGCAGCGCCAGGTCCGGCGCGTCCTGGCCGCGGCGGGCGGAGGCGAGCTCCACGGCCTCCAACTGGTCGGCGAGGACCGATTTGGAGTCGTGCAGCAGCCGTCCGACCAGGGTGGACTTGCCGTCGTCCACGGAACCCGCGGTGGCGAAGCGCAGCAGGGAGGTGGCCGCGAGGTGCTCGGCGGCGGTGATGCCGGCGGTCATCGTTAGAAGTACCCCTCGCGCTTGCGGTCTTCCATCGCGGCCTCGGAGAGCTTGTCGTCGGCCCGGGTGGCCCCGCGTTCGGTGAGCCGGGAGGCGGCGATCTCGGTGATCACCGCGTCGATGGTGGCGGCGTCGGAGTCCACCGCGCCGGTGCAGGACATGTCGCCCACCGTGCGGTAGCGGATCAGCCGCGTCTCGACCGTCTCGCCGTCCTTGGGCCCGCCCCAGCCGCCCGCGGTCAGCCACATCCCCGCGCGGCGGAACACCTCGCGCTCGTGGGCGTAGTAGATCCCCGGCAGCTCGATGCCCTCGCGGGCGATGTACTGCCAGACGTCCAGCTCGGTCCAGTTGGACAGCGGGAAGACCCGCACGTGCTCGCCGGGGGCGTGCCGGCCGTTGTACAGCTGCCACAGTTCGGGGCGCTGGCGGCGCGGGTCCCACTGCGAGAACTCGTCGCGCAGCGAGAAGACGCGCTCCTTGGCGCGGGCCTTCTCCTCGTCCCGGCGCCCGCCGCCGAAGACCGCGTCGAAGCGGTGCTCCTGGATGGCCTCGGTCAACGGCACGGTCTGCAGCGGGTTGCGCGTGCCGTCGGGGCGCTCGCGCAGCCGCCCGTCGTCGATGTAGTCCTGTACGGACGCGACGTGCAGCCGCAGCCCGTGCCGGGCGACCGTGCGGTCCCGGTACTCCAGCACCTCGGGGAAGTTGTGCCCGGTGTCGACGTGCAGCAGCGAGAAGGGCACCGCCGCGGGGGCGAACGCCTTCAGCGCCAGGTGGAGCATGACGATCGAGTCCTTGCCGCCCGAGAAGAGGATCACCGGGCGCTCGAACTCCCCCGCCACCTCACGGAAGATGTGCACCGCCTCCGACTCCAGCGCGTCCAGGTGCGACAGGGCGAAGGGGTTCTCGGTGCTCTCGTCGATCGCGACGACGGTTGTCACGCTGCGTCCCCCTTGTGAGCTTCTCCGCCCGCGCGGCGAACGCGCGGGTCGTGGGTCGGCTGCGGCCCGGTGGCCGCGCGTACTTCCCCAGCCACCGCTGGGCGGTGCCCCGGACTCACGCCAGTCCCCTCTCCACCAGCAGCGCCACGAGCAGCGCCGCCGAGTCGTCCACGGTGTGGTCCTGGGTCTCGATGCGCAGGTCGGGGGTCGCGGGCGCCTCGTACGGGTCGTCGACACCGGTCAGGCCCGATATCTCGCCCGCGGCCTGGCGGGCGTACAGGCCCTTCACGTCGCGCGCCGAGCAGACGTCCAGCGGCGTGGCCACGTGCACCTCCAGGTACGTGGTGCCCCGGGCGTCGTGCCGCTTGCGGACCGCCTCGCGGCTGTCGGCGTACGGCGCGATGACCGGGACCAGGACCTTGACCCCCTGGGAGGCCAGGAGTTCGGCGACGAAGCCGATGCGCTGCACATTGGTGTGCCGGTCCTCGCGGCTGAAGCCGAGCCCCGCGGAGAGGAACGCGCGGATCTCGTCGCCGTCGAGCACCTCCACCCGGTGTCCGTCGCCGCGCAGCCGGTCCGCCAGCGCGCGGGCGATCGTCGTCTTGCCCGCGCTCGGCAGGCCCGTGAGCCACACCGTGGCCCCCGCGTCCGTGACGCCCATCCGCCCCTCCCGGTCGGTCCGTTCCGTCGTCGTCATCAGCCGTGCAGCCCGCACTCGGTCTTGCCGCGGCCTGCCCAGCGGCCGGCCCGCGCGTCCTCGCCCTCCAGCACCCGCCGGGTGCAGGGGGCGCAGCCGACCGAGGCGTAGCCGTCCATGAGCAGCGGATTGGTGAGCACGCCCTGCTCGCTGACGTAGGCGTCCACGTCGGCCTGGGTCCACCGGGCGATGGGGGAGACCTTGACCTTCGCGCGCCGGGCGTCCCAGCCGACGACGGGGGTGTTCGCCCGGGTCGGGGACTCGTCGCGGCGCAGTCCGGTCGCCCAGGCGTCGTACGCGGTCAGCCCCTCCTCCAGCGGCTGGACCTTCCGCAGCGCGCAGCACAGGTCGGGGTCGCGGTCGTGCAGCCGCGGCCCGTACTCGGCGTCCTGCTCGGCGACGGTCCGGCGGGGCGTCAGGGTGATCACGTTGACGTCCATCACGGCGGCGACGGCGTCGCGGGTGCCGATGGTCTCCGGGAAGTGGTAGCCGGTGTCCAGGAAGACCACGTCGACACCCGGCGCCACCCGCGAGGCCAGGTGCGCCACGACGGCGTCCTCCATGGAGGAGGTCACGCAGAAGCGCGGCCCGAAGGTGTCGACGGCCCAGCCCAGGATGTCCGCGGCCGGGGCGTCCTCCAGGTCGCGTCCCGCCCGTTCGGCCAGGAGCCGGTACTCGTCCGCGGAGTGCTGCTGCGCGGTGGTCACGAACTGCCTCCTTCGGAGGGTCCGGTCTGCAGGCCGCGGGCCAGCAGACCCAGGAACTTCAGCTGGAAGGCGCGGTTGCAGGCGCGGCACTCCCAGGCACCGTGGCCCTGCTCCGCGGGGTGCAGGTCCTCGTCGCCGCAGTACGGGCAGTAGAACGGTGCGGCACGCTCGCTCACGACAGGTCCTCCTCCGACGCGCGCGTGACCCACTGGGCGAACCGCTCGCCGTCCTCGCGTCCGGCCTGGAAGCGCCGCAGGACCCGCTCCACGTAGTCCGGCAGCTCGTCCGAGGTCACCTTCAGGCCGCGGACCTTGCGGCCGAAACCGGCCTCCAGGCCCAGCGCGCCGCCCAGGTGCACCTGGAAGCCCTCGACCTGGTTGCCGTCGCCGTCCAGGACCAGCTGGCCCTTCAGGCCGATGTCGGCGACCTGGATGCGGGCGCAGGCGTTGGGGCAGCCGTTGACGTTGATGGTGATCGGTTCGGCGAAGTCCGGCAGCCTGCGCTCCAGTTCGTCGATGAGGGAGGCGCCGCGCGCCTTCGTCTCGACGATGGCCAGCTTGCAGAACTCGATGCCGGTGCAGGCCATCGTGCCGCGCCGGAAAGTCGAGGGCTTCACCTGGAGGTCCAGCGCCTCCAGGCCCGCGACGAGGGAGTCGACGCGGTCCTGCTCGACGTCGAGCACGATCATCTTCTGCTCGACGGTGGTCCGCAGCCGGCCCGAGCCGTGCGCCTCCGCCAGTTCCGCGATCTTGCTGAGCGTGGTGCCGTCCACCCGCCCGACGCGGGGCGCGAAGCCGACGTAGAAGCGGCCGTCCCGCTGACGGTGCACCCCGACGTGGTCGCGCCACTGCTGGACCGGCTGGTCGGGGGCGGGGCCGTCGACCAGCTTGCGCAGCAGGTACTCGTCCTCCAGCACCTGCCGGAACTTCTCCACTCCCCAGTCGGCGACCAGGAACTTCAGCCGGGCGCGGGTGCGCAGCCGCCGGTACCCGTAGTCGCGGAAGACCGAGATGACCCCCTCGAAGACGTCCGGCACCTCCTCCAGCGGCACCCACGCGCCCAGCCGGACACCGATCTTGGGGTTGGTCGACAGGCCGCCGCCGACCCACACGTCGAAGCCCGGGCCGTGCTCGGGGTGGACGACGCCGACGAAGGCGACGTCGTTGATCTCGTGGGCCACGTCCAGCAGCGGGGAGCCGGAGATCGCCGACTTGAACTTGCGGGGGAGGTTCGAGAACTCCTTGTTGCCGATGATCCGGCGGTGGGCCTCGTCCACGGCCCAGGTGCCGTCGATGATCTCGTCCTCGGCGATGCCGGCCACCGGCGAGCCGAGGATGACGCGCGGGGTGTCGCCGCAGGCCTCGGTGGTGGACAGCCCGACACCCTCCAGGCGGCGCCAGATCTCCGGCACGTCCTCGATGCGGATCCAGTGCAGCTGGATGTTCTGCCGGTCGGTGATGTCGGCGGTGCCGCGGGCGAACTCCTGGGAGACCTCGCCGATCACGCGCAGCTGCTCGGTGGTGAGCCGGCCGCCGTCGATGCGGACCCGCAGCATGAAGTACTTGTCGTCCAGCTCCTCCGGCTCCAGGATCGCGGTCTTGCCGCCGTCGATCCCGGGCTTGCGCTGGGTGTACAGCCCCCACCAGCGCATGCGGCCGCGCAGGTCGGCCCCGTCGATCGCGTCGAAACCGCGGTACTGGTAGATCGTCTCAATGCGCGTCCGCACATTGAGACCGTCGTCGTCGCGCTTGAACTGCTCGTTGGCGTTGAGCGGTGTCATGTGGCCGACCGCCCACTGGCCCTCACCACGGTGACGGCTCACCTTGCGGCGTGCGGCGGCGCCCTGCTGGTCGGGGGTGGAAGCCATGGCGATGCAGTCCTTCTGGCAGGCTGAGGAGGCTCGGCAGGATGGGATCGTACGGCGAAGGGCCCCTGCGGCCTGCGGAAACACGGCGCGCTCAGCGGCGGTCCGAGGTGCGGGGGCCGGTGCACGTCCGCGACGTCGGGGACGGCCGGGTCAGTCCGGGGCGGGACGGCGTGCGGGCTCAGTACGCCCGACAGATGGCGCTGGACATGCGTCCGAGGTCGACGTGCAGCCGACCTACCAAGGCGATTCCAGTGCGAGACATGTCGAAAGCGTGTCACGCGGATCTCGGGCGAGTCCACCGTTATCCGCTATCTGGACCCGATCATCCCACATCCTGATACGGCTGCGGTGTCCGCGACCGGACGGACCGGACAGATCACCGCACCCTGCTCGGATGCCGCAGGAAATCGCCCGTGATCGCCCGGAACCCGTCGTGCCCCCGGGTGCCGATGTGCCGCAGCTTGTGGGCCGCCAGTGCGGAGCCGAGCCGCACCCCGGCGCCCAGCAGCGCGCGGTCGGCGGCGAGTGCCGCGAGCACCCCGGCCGCGAAGACGTCGCCCGCTCCCGTCGCGTCCTCGATCTCGCCGTCCGGCAGCGGACGGTGGGCGTAGCGCTCCACCGAACCCGGCCGGCGCACCTCCACACGGTCCGGGTACTTCACCACCGCCGTGCCGCGCAGTCCGGGCAGCAGCGGCGCCAGATCGGTGAACTCGCGCCCGTTGAGCAGCAGATAGTCGCTCGCCGCGGCCATCGCCAGCACGTCGTCGCTCGGCGCGGTGGACCACGCGTGGCCCGGGTCGAAGGTGACGACCGTGCGCGGCGAGCGCTCCCGGACCGCCGCCAGCAGCCCGCGCAGCGCCGCCCCTCCGTCGGGGTCCAGGAAGGACGTCACGTGCACCACCCGGGCCCGCGCCAGGGTGCCGGCGATCTCCTCGAAGTGCCGCCGCACATGCCCGGCGATGCCCGTGTTGGCGCCGGTGTGGGTGAGCAGCGTGCGCTCTCCCTCGTCGTACACCGACAGGCAGATGCCGCACAGCCGCTCGGGGTCCGCCAGCACCAGGGAGCGGTCGATGCCGAGCCGGTCGAGGAGGGCGAGCGGATCGACCGCGTCCAGCGGGCTGCGGCCGGCGACGCCCACGTACCCCAGCCGCAGCCCACGGCCCAGCCGGGCCAGGGCGTGCAGCGCGTTGAAGGCCGAGCCGCCGAGCTCGGGCGTGAGCGGCACCCCTTCCGTGCGCAGGCACTCCAGGGCGGCGCGGACGGCGGGCTCCTCCACCAGCCGCTCGGAACCGCTCTCCAGCGGGGGACGCAGTCCCATGTGCGCGTCGAGCCGGGCCAGCACCGGGCTTCCGCCCACGGCGGACGCTCCCGTGATCAGGTCCAGGTTGAGCGCCCCGACCCCGACGACGTCCATGCCCTCCCCTTCCACGGCGTTCTCGCCCCGCACCGCCCGGCCCGCGCGGTGCGGTCGCCGTCAGGCCCCGGGCCAGGGACCGTCGATCGGCCTCTTCTCCTCTTCCCCCGTCTCGGTACGGAAGATGCGGAAGCCGCGCTTCTCGTAGTTGGCCAGCGCGTGCGGGCCGTCCAGGCTGCAGGTGTGCACCCACACCCGCTTGGTCGGCGTCCGGTCCGGCCACCGCTCGGCCAGATCCCAGGCCCGCGCGATGCCGAACGACAGCAGCTGCGCGCCGATCCGGCGCCCCCGGAAGGCGGGCAGCAGCCCGAAGTACGCGATCTCGACCTGGGCCTCGTCCTGCGCGTCCAACTCGATGTAGCCGGCGGGCGTTCCGTGGTCCCAGGCGACCCAGGTCTCCACGCCGGGGCGGTCCAGACAGGCGCGCCACTGCTCGTACGTCCAGGGCAGCCGGTCGGTCCACGCGCAGTCGGCGCCGACCGAGGTGTAGAGGAAGCGGCTGAACTCCGGGGACGGCACCTCGGCCCGGACGATCCTGACCCCCGCGGTCGCGGGATCGGGCTCCATGGCCGGCACCGACGGCCGCATATCGGCCGGTGAGGTCTGTTCCAGCGACCAGGTGGTCACGGTGACGGTGTTGCTCATGGGGCCCAGCCAACCACGCCGGCGGCCCCGGCGGCGGGGTGCCCCGCGGTCACGCGGACCATGGGCGGAGGAGTACGTACTCCTGGAGGGACGACCGGTGAAGCGGGGCCGCGAGTCCTCGCGCTCACGCGGAGCGTGCCGTGGGAACCCGCGGGGTCGAGGGGGCCGGCCGACGGTGACCTGGCGGGGCCGGCGGTCCTGGAGGCCTTGGCGCCGGGGCGTGTACGCGGGGCCGCGACCCCGCGGCGGCCGCGGGCAGCGGAGCCTGCGTTCGCAGGGGGCCGAGCCGTGGTGCCGGGGCACACCGGGTGGGCGGGTCGCCCGCGGTCACGAGAAACGCGCCGCGCGGACCGCCGGGGCCGCCGAGTGCGGCAGCAGGTCGGCGGGGTGTGCCGGGCGCAGGAGTTCGACCTCGACACCGTCGGCGAAACGGTACGGCCGGTGGTCCAGGACGCCGGAGAGCGTACGGCGCAGCCGGGACAGCTCGGCGCGGACGGTGACCGTGCGGGTGGTGTCGCCGAACAGGTCGCCCGCCAGTTCGGCGGCGCTGCGCCCGGCCCGGTGCAGGGCGAGGACGAACAGCAGCTCCGCATGGCGCGGGCTGAGCTCCTGCGACCAGCCGCCCGCGCCGCCGGAGACCGTGATGCTCCAGGTCCGCGGGCGGCTCACGTCCAGCACCACCCGGCCCGCCGGTGTCCGGTCCTCCGCCTCGTCGCGGACCCGCACCAGCCAGCCGCCGGGCAGCGGTTCCAGGGTGCACAGGCCGAGCGAGGGCACCCAGGTGGGCCCGGCGCTCGGGGAGGCGGGCAGGGTGATCCGCTCGACCGCCGGCATGCCGGTGACGGCGGCCGTCCAGCCGTTGGGGTCGACGACCGCCGCCCGGCCGGACATCCGGGCCAGCAGCGGGGCCGCGACCGAGCGCAGCCGGTCGACCGCCGCCCAGTGCCGGGAGCGCAGTTCGCCCTCGGCGACCTTGGTCACCGCCGTGACCAGCGACAGCATCGCCGGGTGCACGGTGGCCGCCGGGCCGCTGACGTCGACGGCGCCGAGCAGCCGTCCGTCGCGGGGGTCGTGCAGCGGCGCCGCCGCGCAGGTCCACTGGTGCAGCTCCCGCACGAAGTGCTCGGCCTGGTGCACCTGCACCGGGCGCCCGGCCACCAGCGCGGTGCCGATCGCGTTGGTGCCCACCGTGTCCTCGGCCCACGAGGCGCCCTCGGCGAAGCCCAGCCGGTCCGCGCTCTTGCGGACGGCGACACTGCCGTCGCGCCACAGCACCCGGCCCTCGGGATCGGTGACGACCATGATGTGCCGGGCCTCGTCGGCCACCGAGACCAGCCCGTCGCGCAGCGCGGGCATCACCTCGACCAGCGGGGTGCGGCGCCGGCGCTGCTCGATCTCGTCCGCCGTCAGCATCCCGTTGTGGCTGCCGTTGTCGGGGTCGACGCCGAGGTCCAGGGCACGCCGCCAGGAGTCCTGGATGATCTGCCGGGGGACCGTCGCGGCGGCCTTCCCGCCACCACCCAGTGCGGCCTCCCGCATCCCGCCCAGCATCCGCGCCGACCGGCGCGTCTCCTGGGCCGACTGTGCCGACAACGACCGGGAGTCGAACGGAACCTGGCTCATGGTGCTCCCCGCGTGCGTGTGCGCTGGTCTGCGCTGTGCGCCCGGCAGTGATCGCGACGGTGCATCGGCGACCACACCCTGTGCATATGGTGCCGCCGTCGGTGGTGTTCCGGCGGCATATCCGGCCAATAGCTTGCAACGGTCTGCAACGGTTGCGAATATGCACGCCCCCGACGGACAGTGACGGCGCATCACGCTACTCGTACGGAACACCATCCGTGCGACGGTGAGGTTGGAGACCGGGGGTGGTGCCGAGTCGGCGCGGCACCACCTTCCGCGCGGCGCGGCGGCGGATCGTTTCTCCCGTGATCCCGGACCTTCCACCGGGAACAGGGGGACCGCCGCCGCGCCCGCGCTTCACGCCACCGGGCGCGCCCGCTCCACCACGGCCTCCAGGTCCAGCCCGCGCGGAAGCGTTCCGAAGGTCGCCCCCCAGTCGCCGCCGAGCCGGGAGGCGCAGAAGGCGTCCGAGACCTCCGCCGGCGCGAAACGCACCAGCAGGGAGCCCTGCAGCACCAGCGCCATCCGCTCCACGACCCGTCGCGCGCGCCCCTCGATGCCCTCCAGGTCGGCGAGTTCGGTCAGCAGCGACTTGATCGCCCCGTCCAGCCGGTGGTCCGCGCCCCGCGCCAGCCCGAGTTCCCCGAGGAACGCGTTGAGCGCCTGCGGCTCCCTCTGCAGCGCCCGCAGCACGTCCAGCGCCTGGACGTTGCCGGAGCCCTCCCACACCGAGTTCAGCGGCGACTCGCGGAACAGCCGCGGCATGCCGGACTCCTCCACGTAGCCGTTGCCGCCCAGGCACTCCAGCGCCTCGGCCGCCACCACGGGGCAGCGCTTGGTGATCCAGAACTTGGACACGGCCACCGCCAGCCGCCGGAAGTGCCGCTCCTGCTCGGTGTCCGCGTCGTACGCGGCCGCCAGCCGCAGCACGGTCGTCGTCGCCGCCTCCGACTCCAGCGCCAGGTCCGCCAGGACGTTGCGCATCAGCGGCTTGTCGATCAGCGGACCGCCGAAGGCGCTGCGGTGGGCGGTGTGGTGGACCGCCTGGGCCACCGCCTGCCGCATCACCGCCGCCGAGCCGATCGCGCAGTCCAGCCGGGTGGCCGCCACCATCTCGATGATGGTCGCCACCCCCCGCCCCTCCTCGCCGACCCGGCGCGCCCAGGTGCCGTCGAACTCGACCTCCGACGAGGCGTTGGAGCGGTTGCCCAGCTTGTCCTTCAGCCGCTGGATGCGGAACACGTTGCGGGTGCCGTCCGGCAGGACGCGGGGCAGCAGGAAGCAGGTCAGGCCGCCGTCGCCGGCGGACCCGGTCACCTGGGCGAGCACCAGGAAGCCGTCCGACATCGGCGCCGAGCAGAACCACTTGTGCCCGGTGAGCAGGTAGGCGCCCTCCTCGGCGAGCGGCTCCGCCCGCGTGGTGTTCGCGCGCACGTCCGAGCCGCCCTGCTTCTCGGTCATGCCCATCCCGAACAGCGCGCCCGGCTTCCGCCCCGCTGCCACCAGCTGCGGATCGTAGACCCGCGACCCCAGCCGCGGCTCCCACTCCGCCGCCAGGGCCGGATCGGCCCGCAGGGCGGGCACCGCCGCGTGCGTCATCGAGACCGGGCAGCCGTGGCCCTGCTCGACCTGGGACCACACGAGGAAGCCCGCCGCGCGCCGCAGGTGGCCGTCCGGGCGGGACCAGGCGTCGGTCAGCCCCGAGGAGACCGCCCGGCCCAGCAGCCGGTGGTAGGAGGGATGGAAGTCCACCTCGTCGAGGCGGTTGCCGTAGCGGTCGTGGGTGCGCAGCACGGGGGAGTGCGTGTTCGCCTCCTGCGCCCACGACTGTGCCTGGACCGAGCCGGCCGACCGGCCGATCTCGCCCAGCTCCTGGTCGATCTCCGGCCGGCGCTCGGGCGCGGCGTGCCGGGCCACCCCCTCCACGAGGGCGTCGTCGGCGGCGTACACGTCATACCCGACCAGCGGCGGGGGCTGGTTGGTCACGGTGTGTGTAGGGGCGCTCATGACAGCTACCGTAGGCGCGTGCAGGCAGCAGATGAAACACCCGAGCGGCCCCGGAAGGGCCGGCTTCTCCAGGCGCGGTCCCTCTACCGGAACGTCTCCAAGCGCAAGGTCGGCTGGCTGCTGCTCAAGGACACGGTCAACTCCTGCTTGGAGTACCGCGTCACGGGCCTGGCCGCCGAGGCCGCCTTCTTCGTGCTGCTGTCCCTGCCGCCCCTTCTGCTCGGCCTCGTCGGCGCCATCGGGTACGTGGACGAGGTGATCGGCACCGACACCATCGACAACATCCGGCGCAACATCCTCACCGCGGCGGCCACCGTCCTGTCGGACAAGGGCGTCGACCAGCTGATGCGCCCCCTGGTCGACGACGTGTTCGGCGGCGGCCGGCCCGACGTGATCTCCATCGGCTTCGTCATCGCTCTGTGGTCGGGCTCGCGGGCCCTGAACGTCTTCGTGGACACCATCACGATCATGTACGGGCTGGAGGGCATACGGGGCATCGTCAAGACCCGCCTGCTGGCCCTGCTGCTCTACGTCGTCGCCCTGGTCATCGGCGCCGTCGTGATGCCGCTGATGGTCGTCGGCCCGGACGCGGTCGTGGCGTTCCTGCCGTGGAGCGAGTGGGTCATCCGCATCCTGTACTGGCCCGTGGTGCTGCTGCTGTCCATCACCTTCCTCACCACGCTCTACCACGTGTCCGTGCCGGTGCGGTCGCCCTGGTACGAGGACATGCCCGGGGCCGCCGTCGCCCTGCTGATGTGGGTCCTCGGCAGCTTCGTGCTGCGCATCTACCTCACCCACACGGTCGAGGGCCCGACCATCTACGGATCACTGGCCGCGCCCGTCGCCGTCCTGCTGTGGATCTTCGTTTCGGCCTTCGCGGTCCTGGTCGGCGCGGCCGTCAACGCCGCGATCGACCGGGTCTGGCCGTCCATCGAGACCGCCGCGGCACGGGAGAAGAACGCCCGGGTGCGCCAGCGCCAGGCCGCCGACCGGCTCGCCGAGGCCGCCGCCCGCCGGGCCGCCTTCGACGACGGCCCCGACGACGAGGTGGGCCCCGTGGACCCGCCCGCCGAATTCCCCGAACGCTGGGCGGGCTTCCTGCCGCCCGAGGACGTCCGCGGCCGGCTGCGCGGCCGGCGCCCGCACGGGAAGGGCGGGCCGCCGACCGCGGAGTGAGCACGCTGTCACAGGGCGGTGCCATCCTGGTGGCATGTACCGGGAACGTGCCTCCGCCGTCCCCGGCGCCGTGCTGTGGACCAGGACAGCGGACGCCGGGGCGGCCCGGGTGCTGCCCGACGGCTGCATCGACCTCATCTGGGGGGAGGACGCCGGGCTCTTCGCCGCCGGGCCCGACACCCGCGCCCATCTCTCCGCGAGCCCGCCCGGCACCCGCTACGCCGGGCTGCGCTTCGCCCCCGGGGTCGGGCCCGCCGTACTCGGCGCGCCGGCGCACGAACTGCGGGACCGGCGTGTGCCGCTGGACGCGCTCTGGCCGGGCGCGGAGGCGCGGCGCCTGACCGAGCGCGTGGCGGCGGCCACCGACCCCGGCACGGCTCTGGAGGCGGTGGTGCTGGGCCGTCCGTCGCGGCCCCCGGTCCCCTACGCGCCCGAGACGGCCGCGGGCCTCGCCGCCGGCGCCAGGGTGCTCGACGTCGCCGCGGCCCTCGGCGTCAGCGAGCGGCAACTGCACCGCCGCTGCCTGGACGCCTTCGGTTACGGCCCCAAGACCCTCGCCCGCATCCTGCGCCTCCAGCGCGCCCTGCGCCTGGCCCGCCACGGCTTCCCGTTCGCCGAGCTCGCCGGCCGCGCCGGCTACGCGGACCAGGCGCACCTCGCCCGGGACGTCCGCGCCCTCACCGGCGTCCCGCTCGGCCGGCTGCTCACGCGGTAGTCCTCAGGTGTTCTGTCGTCACGTCGGCTCCCCCGGGCCGAAAGCCGGGGGGGCCGACGTGACGACAGGGCCCAGCCCTAGGCCAGCGGCGCGTAGAGGTCCACCGCGTTGCCGTCCGGGTCGCGCACGGTCGCGTACCGCATCCCCCACACGGCGTCGAACGGCTTGAGGTGCCCCTCGTACCCGGCGGCCGTCAGCTCCGCGAACACCGTGTCCACCTCCGCCGGGCCGTCGCACGCGAACGCCAGCGCCATGCCGTGCCCGCCGCCACCAGGCGCCGTCCACTCCGGGTCGAAGGAGCGGATCGTCTCCTGGGTGTCCCAGGCGATCCGCAGGCCTCCGGGCACCTCCGCCTCCACGTGCGGTTCGCCCTCCACCCCCTCGGCGATCTCCAGCCCCAGGCGCCGGTAGAACGCCAGCGACGCCCCCATGTCGGCCACCACGATCTCGATCAGTCCCATTCGCACGGTCATGCCGCCACCGTACGCAGCCCTCCAGCGCCTCGTCTTGAACGAATCGGACGCCTACGCCACCGGGTACCCCACGGCCCCGGGGACCCGCCGCACGGCATCCTCGGCGCGCGCGCCGATGCGCCGGGAAGGCGCCCGCACGGCCGGCCCCGGCGGGAAACCCACCGGGCGGGGACGCCCGGGTGAACGCCCGGAGGCGGACGTACGGCCCGCGGGCGGCGGTGTCCCGTGGGCGTCACGGTTGGGCAACCAGCGGGTCCGAGGGGCTGGGAGCCGGGTCGGCGGGGCCGCATCATGAGTGCTGGGCGGAGAGGACAAGGGGGGGACGGAGCGGTGGAATTCACGGTCGAGCGGACGCTGCGACGACGCGGCCGGCGGTGGGTCGCGGGAGGGGCCGTCGTGACGGCGGGCACCCTGGCCTGGCTGGTCGCCGCGTTGGGCGGCGCCGGCGGTGCTTCGGCACCGCTGATCCTGATGTTCCTGTCGCTGCTGGCGGTCTTCAGGGGCCGGCAGGACCTGCGCAAGGCGGCGCGGCCGTTCCGGCTGCGGATCGACGGGTTCGGGATCACGCTGCACGACGCCGAGCTCGCCTGGGAGCAGATCGAGGCGGTCGCCCTGTGGCACGTCCCGAACACCGGCGAGCACAGCGAGGAGACGACGCCCCCCAAGCCGCGGCTGACGCTGTGGACCGCGCCGGGCGTGACGCTGCCCCGGAAGGCGGACCGCACATGGGACAACCGGATCCGCTACACCCTCGTGGACTGCGAGGACCTGGACCAGAGTGTCACCGAGGTGACGACCGCCCTCGCCGGGAACGCCGGTGCGCGCTTCGAGACGGCGCCGCGCGCCGTGCGCCCGCCGATCCCGGTGACCGTGTCGGGGCCCGAACGGAGCGTGCCGGGCGGGGAACAGGTCTTCGCCGACGGGCGGCAGGCCGGTACCTGGGCCCTGGTCTGGGCGGCGGCGGCCGTCGTCTTCAGCTACTCGTTCTGGGAACTGGTCCACGGCCGCACCGTGGGCCCGGAGCCCTTCAGCGCTTTCGGGCCGCTGGGCGCCATCGGCTGCTGGTTCCTCACCGCCCGCTCGTACCGGCGCTGGCGCAAGCCGCTGCGGCTGCGGATCGGCCCCACCGGGATCAGCATGCGCGAGGTCACCGAGGACGAACAGCACTTCGCCTGGGCGGAGATCGCGGCTGTCACGGTCGGCACGTCGGAGGCGACCACCGACAAGCGGCCCTGGCTCGTGGTGTGGCCGCTGCCGGGCACGAGGCCGGGCTCCAACCCCAGCTACCTGGTCGACGGCCACAAGGCCTACGCCCTGGTCCGGCTGGACCGTCTGCCCGGCGGCGCGGAGGCGGTCGTACCGGTCCTCCGGGCGTACGCGGGGGAGCGCTACGCCGAGACGGCCTGAGAAGCGGGAGCCGCGGAAAACGAGTTGCGCGCCCCTCGGGGGGCCGGGCTATGGTTTCGCCGTCGGACCGCGAGCGATCGAGGAGGTGTTGGAGCGATGACTGTCACTGTGCCGGGCGCTGCCCGCATCCAGAAGACCATCAACCCCACCTCGGCGGTCCTCGGCTGACCGCGTCCGTCCCGACGTCTCGTACGCCCTGACGGCGCAGCCGCGCGCGACCGCCCTCCCGAAGGGCTCTCCCCGTTGAAGAACGGAACCGTCCCGCAGCCGTCCACCGCGCTCGTCGCCTACGGCTGGGACTCCCTGCTCGACTCCGCCTTCGCGTCCCACGCGGAGCGGGGCCTCGTCCCCGGCCGCGTGGTCCGCGTCGACCGCGGACTGTGCGACGTCGTCGTCCCCGACGGCCCCGGCGGTACCCACGGCACCGTGACGGTACGCGCCGACACCGAGGACGTCTTCACCCGTGACCCGATGCGGGTCGCGTGCACCGGCGACTGGGCCGCCGTCGACCTCACGCCGGCCACCGGGCCCGCGGTACGCGCCCTGCTGCCGCGCCGCACCACCTTCGTCCGCTCCACCTCCTCCAAGCGTTCCGAGGGGCAGGTCCTGGCCGCGAACGTCGACTTCGCGGTCATCGCGGTGTCCATCGCCGCGGAACTGGACCTCGGCCGGCTGGAGCGCTTCGTGTCGCTGGCGTGGACCAGCGGCGCCCAGCCGATGGTCGTCCTCACCAAGGCCGACCTGGTCCCCGACACCACCTATCTGCTGGCCGACGCGAAGTCCGCCGCGCCGGGCGTGGACGTGCGCGTTGTGAGCGCCGCGACCGGCGACGGCGTGGCGGAGATGGCCGAGGCGCTGGCCGGGGCCACGTCCGTGCTGCTCGGGCAGTCGGGCGCCGGCAAGTCCACGCTGACCAACGCGCTGCTGGGCCGTGAGGTCCAGGAAGTGCAGGCCATCCGTGACAGCGACGGCAAGGGGCGGCACACCACGACCACCCGCGACCTGCTGCCGCTGCCCGGCGGCGGGGTGGTCATCGACACCCCGGGGCTGCGCGGGGTCGGGCTGTGGGACGCCGACGCCGGGCTCACCCAGGCCTTCTCCGACATCGAGGACCTGGCGGCGCGGTGCCGTTTCCAGGACTGCTCGCACACCGCCGAGCCCGGCTGCGCGGTCCTCGCCGCGCTGGAGGACGGCTCCCTGGCGCACCGACGGCTGGACAGCTACCGCAAGTTGCTGCGCGAGAACGCGTGGATCGCCTCCCGCACCGACGCCCGGATGCGCGCGGAGATGCGCCGTGAATGGAAGCAGCGCTCCGCGGCGGGACGGGAGATGTACGAACGCAAGCGAGGCGGCGGGCACCGCAAGGTGTACTGAGCGCGCCGCGCCGCGCCGAGCGCGGTGCGCCGACGTGCCGGCCCGGCTCCCCCTGGGGGCCGGGCCGGTGGTCATCCGGCGCCGTTGTGCCGCTGCCGGCGGCGCAGGGTCAGCGGACTGCCCTCGTGCCAGAAGGTGTAGACGATGCTGCCGAGGCCGAGCGCGACGATCACGACGCCGAGGACGATCGAGTAGACCATGGCTCCTCCAGCCCGTTCGGGACGCGTTTACCGCGCCTTTGCCTTCGCTGTCTGCCCGTGACCTTCCCGTGACCGGTCCCTCCCACACGCGATGCGGGTCAACTCACAGAAGACGTGGGCCTCTTGACCTTTGGGTCCGGAGGTGGGCCGCTTCGCGCACATGCCACAGGAACGGTCGCGGATGGGCACGATAGGGGCAGTGAACATACTCAAATACTCTTCCGCGGCCATCTCCTGGGAATCCCCGAGGGGTCCCGCCGGGCGCTGGTAGGAATTACCCCCAGGCGCGATTGATCGTGCACACGTACGGCATTTCGGCGCCTGTTGGAATGCCCGTATGCGCGCAGCAAGGGGAGCGATGACCTCGGCACCGACCGGTTCCGTGCCCACCCGGAATGCCGCCCACGATCTGCTCGGCCGCGCGCTGGCCAGGTGCCGGGACGAGAGGGCCAGCGGCGTGCTGAGAGTGCAGGGCAGCCCCGGCGGCGCCTTCCATCTGCTCGGCGGCGCGGTCGTCGCCGTGGAGAGCCCCGGCTCCCCGGGGGTGGGCACGCTGCTGCTGCGTTCCGGGCGCATCGACGAGGCCGAGTGGGGCGCCGCGCACGACGCGGCCGCCACCGGAGCGTGGCCCGGGGTCGCGTTCGCCGGTGCCGGACGGCTCGGCAACGCGGAGTTCCAGGTGATCCACCTGATGGCGGCGCAGGACGCGGTCTTCGCCGTCCTGGCCGGCCGGCTGGAGAACTGCGTCCTCGACCCGGCGCGGCCCGACGATCCGGTGCCCGCCCTCGCGCCGGCCGTCGGACGCGGCGTCGAGCCCGAGGAACTGCTGGTCGAGGCGGGCCGGCGGATCGCGGCGCTGGCCTCCCTGCCCCGCCCGGTCTCCCCGGACCGCGACCGGGTGATCGCCCTGGCCGGTTCCGGGGACGACGAGACGCTGCCCGCCACCCGGCGGGACATCCTGGAGTGCGCCAACGGCCGCCGCAGTCCCCGGGACATCGCCTTCCACCTGGGCCGCGGGGTCTGGACCGTCACCGTCGAGGTCTCCCGGATGCTCGCCGAGGGCCTGGTGGAGACCGTGCCCGCGCCCGCGCCTCCCTCCGCGCCCGCCCCCAGGTCCTCCGCGCCCGCCCCGGACCCGGAAGCGGTGCCGCTCCCCGGCCCTGCCCCTGAACCCGATTCCGACCCCGATTCCGACCCCGACCCCGACCTCGACCCCGACCCGCCCCGGCCGCCGTACTCGCCGGGGCCCCCGGCCGCGCGCGGTCCCGCTCCGGGGCCGATGACCGTCACCGAGGAAGGGCTGCCGCGTCGCCTTCCAGGGGCCAGCGGCATCCACGAGGCACTGGAGGCCTCCCGCCCGCCTTCGGGCTGGAAGGGATTTCTCCGGCCCCGGGGACGGGGCCGGCCGGATTCCCCCTGACGTCGATTCACGGGGCAGTGACGGCACATCATCCATTCCGCAATGAATTCAAGGAGGTGCACGTGCATGAATCATGACGCCCTGGTCGCCGAGATGCGTGCTCTGCGGGACCAGGTGGTCGGTATCACCGACACCGTCGTGGCGGCGGTCGACGGTCTGCTGATCGCCGCGGACACCGAGGACGCCATCGATCCCAACGGCCTGGCCGCGCTGGCCGCCGCCAGCCTCGGCCTGTCCCAGCGGATCGCGTCCGCGGCCCTGCGCGGCTCCCTGCGCAGGACCGTGACCTGCAGCAGCGGCGGCTACACCGCCGTGTACGCGGTCGACGACACCGCCCTGTTGATCGTCGTGGGCGACGAGGGGATGAACGTCCCCCAGCTCCACGTGGAGGCCCGCACCGCGATCGAGCGGATCGCGTCGATCCTCCTCCAGCCCGAACCGGGCCCCGCATCGGTGGTCGAGCCCGTGCCCGACCACGAAGGAGTCCTCGGATGACCCCCGAAGAAGGAGTGCTGTGAGCACCACCGGAAAGCGCCCGAGTGCGAACATGGCCGACCAGATCATGATGCTGGTGAAGAACCTGCGGCAGGAGGTCCCCGATTGCCTCGCCGCCGGCGTGGTCGACATGGCGACCGGCATGCTGCTGTCCGTCGACACCGTCGACAGCCATCCCCCGGAGGTACTGGACCTGCTGGCCGCCGCGACCCTCGACCTGTTCCAGGGCCGCACGGTGGTGATGATCGAGGACGTCTTCAAGGAGCGTCGCGGAGTCACCACCGACCAGCACTACTTCCAGGAGATCCTCGTCAACAGCGAGAACCTCACCCACCTGTTCCTGCGCAACACCACGCACGAGGACATCGTCGCGGTCGTCGTCTGCCGCCGCTCGGTCAATGTCGGCATGCTCTTCGCCCAGGCCCGCCGGGTGATGAAGGAGCAGGGGGAGTACTGACCAGGCCCGGTGGGTACGGCGGGTCAGGCGGTGGCCCGCCGTACCAGCCGGGTCGGCGTGACGACCGAGGACAGCGGACGGCCGCCGCTGCCCTCCTCCGAACGCCGGGCCAGACCGCGCAGCAGCAGCCGTACCATCAGCCGCCCCATCTCCTCGATCTCCTGACGGACCGTCGTCAGCGGCGGATCGGCGGGCCCGGCCACCGAGGCCATGTCGTCGAAGCCGACGACCGCCACGTCCTCCGGCACCCGGCGGCCGTGGTCGCGCAGCACGCGCAGCGCGCCGGTGGCCATGAGGTCGGAGGCGACGAACACGGCGTCCAGATCGGGTGCGCGCTCCAGGAGTTCGGCCATGGCCCGTCCGCCGCCGCCCGCGGAGAAGTCACCCACGGCGACCAGTCGCGGGTCGGCGTCCGGCAGGACGTCGCGGTAACCGTCGAGCCGGTCGACGGACGCGGTCTGGTCGAGCGGTCCGGTGATGGTCGCGATGCGCTCGCGTCCCAGGGAGACCAGATGGCGCACGGCCTCCCGTGCGCCGCCCCGGTTGTCGGAGTCGACGTAGAGGATCCCGTGGTCGCCGTCCGCCCCGGGCCAGCCGGGACGGCCGCCGAAGACGGTGGGCAGGCCGATCCGCCGGATGATCCCCGGCAGCGGGTCCTCGGCGTGCAGGGAGAAGACCAGGGCGCCGTCGACGTGACCGCCCGAGAGATAGCGGCCGACTCGGTCGTAGTCGGCCGTCCCCTCCACCAGCAGCAGGACGAGCTGCGAGTCGTGGACGGCCAGCTCGCGGCTGATGCCGAGCAACTGCTCGGCGAAGAAGGGGTCCGCGAAGACCCGGGTCTCCGGTTCGGCCACGATCACGGCGACCGCCCCCGTCCGCCGGGTGACCAGGGAACGCGCGGCCTGGTTGGGCACGTACCCCAGTTCCTCGACGGCCCGTCGGACCTTCTCGACCAGGACCTCGCGCACCCCGTCCCCGCCGTTCACCACCCGTGAGACCGTGGCCCGGGAGACACCGGCCCGCTCGGCGACGGCTTCCAGTGTGGGGCGGGGCGTGGAGATCTGGTCGGGCAACGGGAGCTCCTCTCGGGACGGCAACAGCGTAGTCCCGGCCCGCGCGGGTGACGGTCGTGCTGACGAACCGTCAGCGCACGGGGAAGCCGAAGGTGTACCCCTGCTGCTTCAGCCACGGCAGGATCTGGCGCAGCGCCTCCACGGTCTGCCCGCGGTCGCCGCCCGCGTCGTGGAAGAGCACGGTCGGGCCGTTGGCGATCTCGTTCTTGACGGTGCCCACCACGGCGGCCGTGCCCGGCTGCTTGAAGTCCTCGGAGTCCACGTTCCAGCCCAGCGGACGCATACCGCGCGACGCGGCGAGCTGACGGCTGTACGGGGTGAAGGCGCCGCCGGGGGCGCGGTAGTAGAGCGGCTTGACGCCCCCCGACGCCTCGGTGATCATGCGCTCGGCGTCCAGGATCTCCTTGGCCTGGTAGGCCCGCGACTTGGTGTTCATCGTCGTGTCGTGGGTGACGGAGTGGTCGCACAGCCGGTGCCCGGCGGCGACCACGGCCTTCACCAGATCGGGGTGCGCCTGCGCCTGCGTGCCGACCATGCAGAAGGTCGCCTTCACGCCGTTGTCCTCGAGCACCTGGAGAACCTGCGGGGTCCAGGCGGGGTCGGGGCCGTCGTCGATGGTGATGTTCACGCCCCGGGGGCCCTTGTCCGAGGCGTGCGCGATGTCCATGTTGACCAGCGGGGCCGGGAGTTGCGCGTCCGGCACGGAGGTCTGCCCCGGTATGGGGCGGGGTGTGGGCGTGGCCGTGGCCGTCGCGGAGGGCTTCGTGGACGCATGGGGCACGGCCGCCGCCGCCCGGTCACCGGTGGACCCCGCCTGGGCGGTCCACGCCGACACCGCCGCCGTCACGGCCGCGAGGCCGACGGCCGCCCCCAGCAGACGCCCGTTCGTCCCCCGTATACCGCTCCACACCATGTCCGCCCCGCTCCCTGAGTTCTCCGTACCGCTGTGCACAAAGGAGGACGGAGCGCGGGCGCTCCGGGATCCCTCTGTTACGGATCCCGGACGATTCCGCCGGGAGACGGCAACGCTCAGCGCGGGGCCGCGCATCCCGCGGCGCGGACGCCGCCGTCTGCAGGGCCCGCGGTGGGAAGTGGGCCTCGGGCGGCCGGAGGGGTGGGCGGATGCCGCGGCCGGCCGGGGCCGGCCGGCCTGGGGCAGGGGCATGCCTCCGGGGCACCGCAACGTCGCAGGCGCGACGGCGAACCCGGCCGCCGGGGTCAGCCGGCTCCGGGGCCCGTGTCGCCGTGGGCGGCCAGGGCCGTCGGATGCGGCCTCGCGGCGTGCCGTCCGGGGCCCTGCCGCTGAGGAGTCCCCCGCGGGCACGGCGGTTGGCGTCGGCCCTCCGGCACCACTGACGCCGTCTCGACTGGAGGCGGGTCCGGAGGCGCGGTGTGGTGCGCGTCCGGGGCGGAGCCGTCCTGGAGCGGGGCTGGGTGGGACTGATCTCGCGGCCCGGCGGCGGTGTGGCCGACGCGACCGCCAGGCGGCGCCGCGTCGTGCCGGGCGGGGTGGCGTGGTTCGGGGCAGGGGACGACATCTCGGGTTGCGCCGGTCGGCGCCTGCTCTTTTCGTCCGCCGCCGACGTGCAGTCGGCCGCGGGGGCCACGGGCACCTGAATCCGCACGGGGCGCCGGCCGGCGGCGTGGTCCGGGTCCGGGTCCGGGTCCGGAGCCGGGGCTTCGGGCGGGGCCGGAGGGGACGGACCGTACGGCTCGCCGTCGGCGTCGAGCGGGCAGGCGGCGAACCGGCCGCCGGGTGGCAGCGCGTCGCAGGTGCGGTCGCCGCGCGGGGGCGCGTCAGTCGAGGGTGCGGGCGACCCAGCCGCGTTCGTAGGCGTGCCAGCCCAGTTGGAGGCGGGTGGTGACGTCGGCCAGTTCCATCAGGCGCTTGACGCGGCGCTGGACCGTGCGCAGGCCGAGGTCGAGCTGCTTGGCCGCGCTGGCGTCGGTGAGCCCGGCGAGCAGGAGCGAGAGGATCCGCAGGTCCACCGCGTCCGGACCGTCGGGCGAATCCTCTTCCGGCACGCCGTCGGGGTCGAGGCGGATCGGCAGCGCCTCGCGCCACACGCTCTCGAAGAGGCCCATCAGCGAGTCCAGGAGGCCGCTGCCGTGCACGACCAGCACGGCCGGTCCCGCGGAGTTGCGGCCGAGCGGGACCATCGCCAGGGAGCGGTCCGCGACGACGAGTTTGGTCGGGACCCGGTCCACGACGCGGACCTCCTCCTCGCGGCTGAGGGCGGCGGTGATCTCGACGATGCCGTTGGGGCCGCTGATGACCTCCCGCTCGACGACCACGCGGAAGCGGACGCCGCGTGCGACGGCGCGTTCCTCGGCGGTGTTCTCCATGCCGCTGACGACCATCGGGCTGCCCGTGACCAGGGCGCACACCTCCTTCTCCGCGCCCAGTTGGAGCTGCGCGAAGCGGTGCGTCACGGCGCTCGCGCCGGTGACGACCTCCACCAGATCGTGCACGGACGGCTCGGCCGCCTCCGCCCGGTACTCCTGCGCGAGCACGGCGGCGGCCAACTCGGCCTGCTCCAGGCCGTGCCGTTGCTGGGTCAGCAGGGCGCCGAGCGCGACGTTGGGCGGTGCGGCCACCCAGCGGCCGGAGCCGGCGGAGGACTGCGCGACCAGCCCGTGCCGCTCCAGGCGCCTCAGAAGTGCGACGGTCTCCTCGTCGGGCCGTCCGAGCCGGTGCGACAGGTCGACGACCTCGGCGGCCCCCAGGCCCACGAGGGCGCGGTAGGCCGCCTCCTGGGCATCGTCCAGCCCTATGGCACCGAGCACGGGCACTCCTTTCCCCGGACTTCCGGGAGCTTCGCGGGGGGATCCCGGAACGGCCGCGGACAACACGCGGGCATGGCGGGAATGAGCCATGGCGTAATTCCGCCTCCGGACATCATCCCTGCTCGAACCCCTGTCCTGGCAAGGTGTCCCCACTGGAACGTCCGACGTGCGGCCCGAGGAGGGGGCCGGCCGCCCGTCGGACCGCCGGCGTGCCCGAAGTCTGTTTCGCCGTGCGCGTCCCGGTGGACAATAGGGGCATGAGCCAGCAGGGGGAGACCGGCCGCCGCCAAGAGGACGAGTGGTGGCGGCAGTTGTACGGCAGGACCGATCCCGGGGCCGGCGGAGCCGGTGAGCAGGACGACACGCTCGACGACCGCTACACGTCGGCGGTCAGCGCGCTGGGCGGTGAGCCGCACCTGGACCCGGGACCGCCGGGCACGGGAGCCGACCGTCCGGACGGGGACCGGACGGAGCCCGAGCCCGGGCCGCCGGACACCCTGCGGCTGCGCCGCCAGGAGCCGCCGCCCGCGGGTGACGTCCCGCGCCCCTGGCAGTACCAGAGCCCGCCGGAGCCGAGCGCGGCGGAGCCCCCGGGACTGCCCCCTGGCTGGGTGCCCGCCGAACCCTCGACCGGGGAGACCGGGGAGACAGGGCAGACAGGGCAGACCGGGAGGACCGCGGCCACCGCCCCCGTGACCCCCGACGCCCGGGTCCCGCAGGCCCGTACCGCACCCGGTGTCCGCATACCCGGCCCGTCCGGCCCGCCGGGCGACGGCGGGTCCGCGACCAGTGCGGTCACGGTCCCCGACACCGCGTTCCTCGGTGACGGCCCGCCCACCTACGCGCCAGAGCCGACCGCGTGGCCGCTCGCGGACCCCGGAGCTCTCGACGACCTGGTCCCCGACACCGTCCTGGACGGCGCCCGGTACGGCGTGCTGACGGTCCGTACGGCCGTCACGCGCGGCGACTCCGCCCGCTACCGGGGCGAGCCGCGCCGCGACGCCCTGCTGACCGCCCGCTTCGGGGCGGGGGACGACGCGCTGCTGCTGTTCGCCGTCGCCACCGGCCCGCGCGTCTCCGCCGTCGCCCACCGCGCCGCCCGCGACGCCTGCCACGGGATCGCCTCCGCCGTGGGCCGCAGCCACGCCCGCCTCGCGGAGGACATCCGGGGCTCGCGGCGCGGCTCCCTCAAGTCGGGGCTGCAGCGCCTGACCGACCGCTGCTGCGGCCGGCTGCGCGCCAAGGGCGAGGAACTGGGCCTGGACCCGGGCGAGTACGACGCCGGCCTGCGCTGCCTGCTGCTGCCCGTCGACCCGGACTGCCGCATCCGGCTGTTCTTCGGCGTCGGCGACGGCGGGCTGTTCCGCATCCGGGGCGGTGAGTGGCAGGACCTGGAACCGCTCCGGTCGGGGGAGCCCGCCGAACCCGAGGACGGCCCGGCCGTGGACTTCCGCTTCCGGGCCTCGATCGCCCGCCCCGGCGACACGCTGCTGCTGTGCAGCAGCGGCCTCGCCGACCCGCTGCGCGGCGAGCCGGCGCTCGCCGCGCACCTCGCGGAGCGCTGGGGCGCCGCCGAGCCGCCGGGGCTGCCGGCCTTCCTCGGCGACGCCCGGACCCGCGTCAAGGGCTACGCCGACGACCGCACCGTGGTGGCCGTCTGGGACGCCTGAGGCGCCGCGGGCGTCAGGCGCAGCGTCAGGATCTGGAAGGGGCGCAGGCTCACCGCGACGCCGTCCCCGTCACGCGGGGCGTCCCGCTCCGGCCGCTCCAGCAGATCCGTGACGCGCGCCCCGGCGAGCGCGAAACCGGGCACGAGCGTGCCCGAGGCCCGGCCGCCGCGGGACTCGTACAGGCGCACCACCACGTCCCCCGAGCGGTCGTCGGCGAGCTTGACCGACTCCACCGTGATCCCGGGGTGGCCGACGCGCAGCGGCGGCCGGACGGGTTCCGCCTGCGCGGCGGGGCGCAGCGGCAGGTTGAGGGCGAGCCCCTCGGCGACCGCGTCGCCGACGGCCGCCCCGGGAAGCAGCGCGTAGGTGAAGCGGTGGGAGCCCTGATCCGTCTCCGGGTCGGGGCTGTGCGGGGCGCGCAGCAGCGTCAGCCGTACCGTCGTGTCCGTGCCGGAGCGGGACGCGTCGTGGCCGTATGTGGAGTCGTTGAGCAGCGCGACCCCGTAGCCGGGCTCGCCGACGTGCAGCCATCGGTGGGCGCAGATCTCGAAACGGGCCGCGTCCCAGCCGGTGTTGGCGTGGGTGGGGCGGTGCACATGGCCGAACTGGATCTCGGCGGTGGAGCGGTCGGCGAGCACGTCCAGCGGGAAGGCGGCCTTGAGCACCTTCTCGGACTCGTGCCAGTCGGCGTCCGTGACGACGTCCAGCCGCCGGCTGCCGGCCGTCAGGCGCAGCTCCTGGGTGATCCGGCTGGCGCCGAAGGCCCGTACGACCCGGACCACGGCGCGCAGCGGGCCCCGCTCGACGAGGTCGACGGACTCCGCGTCCGTCAGGTCGGTGACCTTGCGGCGGTAGTGGCGGTCGATGTCCCAGGCGTCCCACTTGTTGGGGTGGTCGGGATGCAGCTGCAGCAGGTTGCCGTGGGCGCCCGGGGCCAGCACCTCGCGGCCCGCGGTCAGGTCGTGCACCGAGGACAGCAATCCGTCGCGGTCGACGTGCACGCGGAGCAGCCCGTTGTCCAGGACGATCAGGCCGTCCTCCCGCGCCGCGGTGACCGGTTCGCCGATCGAGGGTCCGTCGACGGCGGCGCCCCCGAGCGCGGGTGCCGCGACCGCCACGGCCGCCCCGCCGTCCGGCAGCGGCTGCGCGGGCGTGTCCGGCGGCAGTGCCGCCAGCGCCTCCGCCGCGAGCGCCACGACCTCGCGGCGCGCGTACGGCGAGGCGTTGAGGACACCCGGCCCGCGGTCGTCCTCCGCGTGGTCGCCGGTGAGGGAGGCCACCGCCCCCGCGACGATCCACTCCAGTTCCTCGCGGACCTCGGCGTAGGTGTCCCGGGCCTCGCGGTGCACCCAGGCGATCGAGCTGCCCGGCAGGATGTCGTGGAACTGGTGGAGCAGCACCGTCTTCCACAGCCGGTCCAGGTCCTCGTACGGATACGCGTACCCCTCCGGGTCGCGCAGGGCCGCCGCCGTGCACCACAGTTCGGCCTCCCGCAGCAGGTGCTCGCTGCGCCGGTTGCCCTGCTTGGTCTTCGCCTGCGTGGTGTACGTGGCGCGGTGCAGCTCCAGGTACATCTCGCCGGACCAGACCGGCGCCCGGTCCCCGTACTCGGCCTCGGCGGCGGCGAAGAAGGCGGCGGGCTTCTCGATCTCCACTCGCGGCGAGCCCTCCAGGGAGCGCAGCCGGCGTGCCCGCTCCAGCATCTCGCGGGTGGGGCCGCCCCCGCCGTCGCCCCAGCCGAACGGCACCAGTGACCGGGTGGCCCGGCCCTTCTCCGCGAAATTGCGTACCGCGTGGGCGAGTTCGCGGCCGTCGAGCTGCGAGTTGTAGGTGTCGACGGGCGGGAAGTGGGTGAACACGCGGGTGCCGTCGATGCCCTCCCACCAGAAGGTGTGGTGCGGCATCTTGTTCGTCTGGTTCCAGGACAGCTTCTGGGTGAGGAACCACCGCACCCCTGCCAGCCGTGCCAGCTGGGGGAAGGCGGCGGTGTAGCCGAAGGAGTCGGGCAGCCAGATCTCCTCGGTCTCCACGCCCAGTTCGTCCAGGAAGAAGCGCTTGCCGTGGACGAGCTGCCGGGCCAGCGCCTCACCGCCGGGCATGTTGGCGTCGGACTCCACCCACATGGAGCCGACCGGCGCCCAGTTGCCCGCCCGCACCGCCTGCTGGATGCGCTGCCACACCACCGGCTGGTGCTCCTTGACCCATGCGTACTGCTGGGCCTGAGAGCAGGAGAAGACCAGCTCGGGATAGTCGCGCGCGAGCGCGGTGACGTTGGCGAAGGTGCGCGACGCCTTGCGCACGGTCTCGCGCAGCGGCCACAGCCAGGCCGAGTCGATGTGGGCGTGGCCGGTCGCGGAGACCCGGTGCGCGCTGGCGTGCGCGGGCCGGGCGAGGGCCTCGGCCAGCTCCCCGCGGGCGGCGGCCGCGGTGCCCGGGACGTCGTGCAGGTCGAGGGCGTCGAGCGCGTCCTCCAAGGAGCGCAGGATCTCGTGCCTGCGGGGGTCGTGGAAGTCCAGTTCGTGCATGAGTCCCTCGAGGACCTCGATGTCCAGCACCAGGTGCCAGACGTCCTCGTCCAGGACGGCGAGCTCCGCGGTGTCGAAGCGGTACAGCGGCTCGCGGCCGGCCGTGCGCACGTCGCCGAGCCGGGTCGGCCGCCAGTCGCGCAGCACCGCCGGGTTTGCGGCGGCCTCCAGCAGCAGCCGCACCTGCTCGCCGCCCCTGGCGGGAGCGGCGACCGGGACATGGCGGTTGAGCGGATGGACACCCTTCACGGGCGCGCCCTCGGCGTCGTACACCAGTCCCTCGGCCACGAAGCCCGGTCCGTCGCCGCCGAAGCCGGGGTCGATCACCGCCTCCACCCGGCGGCCCGCCCACCCGGCCGGGACGGCGCCCTCCAGCCGGAACCAGCTGGTCGACCAGGGCGGCCCCCAGGGCGTACCCGGGGAGAACGGCTCGAAGGCGCCGTCCGAGAGCGCCTTGAGCGCCTCCCCGACGGGCACCGGCTCGCCGTCCACATGCCACGCCGTCAGGGCGAGCGGCACCCGGTCGGCATAGGTCGCGGGCCGGATGAACTGGCCCATCGCCCTGGTCAGACGTCCCTCGACCAGCAGTCGGTCGTCGTGCATCTCAACTCCTCGGGGTCGGCTCACCGGATGGATTCCCCGTCAATGCGGCGGTGTCCCGTAACGCCCGCAAGACGGACGGGGTTTTCGGGGCATGAGAAAACTCGCGCGTCCCGGCGGACTCTCTCGGCGCAGGCTGCTCGGAGCAGCCGCCGCTCTCGCCCCTGTCACCATGGCCTCGTCGCTGCCCCTGTCCGGTACGGCCGCTGCCGCCGCCCCCGACCCCTACGCGGGGCTCGCCCAGGAGGCCGTCACCGCGTTCCGCAGCGCCTGGGACGCCTACCGGCGCCTCGCCTGGGGACGGGACGAGCTGCGCCCGATCAGCGGCACCGGCTCGGACTTCTTCATCCCCGGCAGCACCCTCGGCCTGACGATCATCGAGGCGCTGGACACGCTCTACCTGATGGAACTGGACGACGACCTGGCCGCGGGCGTCGCCTGGGTCAAGAACGACCTCGTGCTCGACCAGGACGCCCCTGTCCAGGTCTTCGAGACGATCATCCGGCTGGTGGGCGGCCTGCTCTCCGGTCACCTGGCCACCAAGGACCCGGTCCTGCTCGACCGGGCGCGGGACCTCGCCGACCGCCTGCTGCCCGCCTTCACCCGGTCGCCCACCGGGGCCCCGTACCGCTACGTCAACCTCTCCACCGGCGCCGTGCGCGGCAAGGAGAACAACCTCGCCGAGATCGGCACCTGCATCACCGAGTTCGGCGAGCTGTCCCGGCTCACCGGCGACCGGCGCTACTACGACGCGGCCAAGAAGGCGTTGCGCGCCGTCTACGACCGCCGCTCGCGGATCGACCTGGTGGGCACGGCGCTGAACGTCGAGACCGGCGCGTGGACCGGCACCACCGCCACCCTCGACCCGCCTGTCGACTCCTTCTTCGAATACCTGTGGGACGGCTGGCAGCTGTACCGCGACCAGGACCTGAGGACCTGGTACACCACGCTCACCGCCGGCGTCTTCCGCCACCTGGCCGAGCGGCGCGACGGCCGGCTCTGGTTCCGCCAGGCCGACATGACCACCGGCCGCACCACCGGCCACTACCAGTCGGAGCTCACCGCCTTCTACGCCGGACTGCTCGCCCAGAGCGGCCGGATCGCCGACGGGGAGGCCTACCACGACAGCTGGGCGGCCGTGATCGCCGCCCACCGCCTGCCCCCGGAGATGATCGACTACACCACCCTGCGCGCCGTCGACGCCTCCTACCCCCTGCGTCCCGAGTACGTCGACTCCTGCCTCTTCCTCTGGCTCATCACGAAGAAGGAGCGCTACCGCGCCCGGGCGGCGGACATGTTCCAGCGGCAGAAGAAGTACTGCAAGGTCCGCAACGGGTACACGGCCATCGCCGATGTGACGACCCGTCCGATGAAACAGGCGGACCTCACCCCGGCGTACTGGTTCAGCGAGAACGCCAAGTACTACTACCTGCTCTTCGCCCGGGCGCGCCGCTTCGACTACGCCTCCAACTACCTCACCACGGAGGGCAACGTCCTGCGCGGGCTGCGCTGACCGTGCCCGTGACGCCGGCGGTGCCGACCGGCCGGCTCAGCCGGCGACGGCCACGTCCGCCTCGTGCCGGACCGGGAAGTTGACGGAACTGGCGATGAAGCAGAGCCGGTGGGCGTCCTCGTGCAGCGCGACGGCGGCGTCCACCATGGCGGCCGAGGCGACCTCCACGCGGGGCCGGAGCACGGCCTCGGTGAAGTGGCCGCCGCCGTCGCCGGTTTCCCGCAAGGTGGCCTCGGCGCGGTCGGTGTAGGCGGTGACGACCACTCCCGCGACCGTGCACACATGCAGGTAGGAGAGCATGTGGCACTGCGACAGGGCGGCCAGCTGGAGCTGTTCGGGGTTCCAGCGGGCCGGGTCGCCGCGGAAGGCGGGGTCGGAGCTGCCGGGGATCACCGGCACCGGCAGGCCGGGCGCGGAGACCTCGTGCTCCCTGCCGTAGGCGCGGTACGCGCTCGTCCCCGAGCCGCGGTTGCCGCTCCAGGCGACCTCGATGGCGTAGGTGTGCTGCTTGCTGATGTCCGGCACGGCTAACGCGTCCTCTCGTGTGGGTCGTCGGTGCGGTCGTCCGCCGGCGCCCCGGCCCGCTCGGAGGCGGCGCAGGTGTCGGCCACATGCTCACGGGCGGCCGCGTGCGCCTCCGCCTCGCGGCCCGCGACGACGGCGGCGAGCAGCCGGCGGTGCTGGTCGGCGACCTGGTCGGGTCGCTCCGGTGCGGCGAGGGACAGACGGGTGGAGACCTGGATCTGGTCCCACAGCCGGTCCAGCGTGCCGGCCGCCACCGGGTTCGCCGACAGGGCGGCGATGCCGCTGTGGAAGCGCCGGTTGTGCCGGACCGCTTCCTCCAGGCGCCCTGCCGCCGTGGCCTCCTCGGCCTGCGCCGCCACGCGTTCCAGCGCGGTCAGTTCGGCGGGTGCCACCTCCCCGCGCCGCTGCCGCCCGGCGGCCAGTTCGGCGGTGAGCGCCTCCAGGGCGCCGCGTACCTGGTAGGTGTGGCGCAGCGCCTCCGGGCCCAGTTCGACCACGCTCACCCCGCGCCCCGCCGAACGCACCAGGCCGTCCGCCACCAGCGCGCGGAACGCCTCGCGCACCGGTGTACGGCTCATCGCCAGCGCCGCGGCCGTCTCCAGCTCGGTCAGGCGCTGGCCGGGGGCGTACACCCCGTCCAGGATCAGTTCCCGCAGCCGCCGATGGGCGGCGTCCGTCTGCTGCACCCGGCCACTGTATCCATTGCATGCAATGGATACAAGAGCGCAGTGTCCACGGCCCATGACTGGAAGTGGCCGCGCCGGGGCATGCATTGCGCGTAGATGTTCGACCCCGGAAGGGCGCGAGCTGCCGGAGCGGAGCCGATGGAACGTCAGCCTGCGCAGGCGAGCGACCGGGAGGCCGGGGACACCACCGAAGCGCACCACCTGCACCGTCCGCTCCAGCACGCCGACCTGCCGGCGGTGGCGGACGTCCGCAGGCTGCTGCGCGAGTCCTTACGGGACTGGGGCGTCCCCGCCCTTGCCGACACCGCCGTCCTGCTCACCACCGAACTCGTCACCAACGCCCTGCGGCACACCGACCGGGGCGCCGTCCTCACCGCGACCTTCGCACCGGCCCCGGCGCACCGACTGCGCGTGGAGGTACGCGACTTCACCTCCCGCCATCCCCGGCTGCGCGCGCCCTCGACACGCGGCACCTCCGGACGCGGCCTGCAGCTCGTGCAGTCCCTCGCCGACGCCTGGGGCGTTCACGCCGAGGGGGACGGTTCCGGGAAGGTCGTGTGGTTCGAACTGGACGCGGCCTCGCCGTCCTGACGGAACGTCGATCCACTCGCCCCGCAACGCCGCTGCCCCGGCCGGGAAGACCCGGCCGGGGCAGCGATGTGACGCGAGGAGGTGCGGGGGGAATCAGCCGTACTGGCGCTCCAGATCCGCCAGCTTGCGCTCGAGGGAGTCGAGCTTGGGCAGCGCCATGGTGTCGTCCTCGGCGGTGAGGTCGATGGTGGTGCGCAGCGCCTCTTCACGGACGGGCGACAGCGCGGGACGGGAGCGCGAGGGCAGTTCGGCCTTCTCCGGTTCTATGGCAGGCTCCGCGGAGGCCTGGGTGCCGGCGGGGTTGGAGCCGGGCAGTTCGTACTTGCTGCCGCCGCGGTTCCAGACGCGGTGCTGCCGGTTGATGGCCTTGATGCGCGCGCGCTCCAGCCGTTCGTGCTCGCGGCGGCGCATCGCCTCCTGGTCCTTGCGGACCCGCTCGTCGCGGACCTCCTCGACGGCCTCGTCCAGCGTGCGGACGTTCTCGAGCAGCATCAGGGACCAGGCGCCGTAGGTCTCGCGCGGGGCGCGCAGCCAGCGGACCATGCGGATCTGCGGCAGCGGGCGCGGGATGAGGCCCTGCTCGCGCAGGGCCGCGCGACGGGTCTGCTTCAGGGCCCGGTCGAAGAGCACCGCCGCGGAGAGCGACATGCCCGCGAAGAACTCCGGGGCGCCGGCGTGGCCGCCGCCGCGCGGGGCGTGCACCCAGTTGAACCAGGCCGCGGCGCCCGCGAACAGCCAGACCAGGATGCGCGAGCCGAGGGCCGCGTCGCCGTGGCTGGCCTCGCGGACGGCGAGCACGGAGCAGAACATCGCGGCGCCGTCGAGACCGAAGGGCACCAGGTACTCCCAGCCCCCGGACAGGCCCAGATTCTGCTGGCCGAAGCCGACCAGGCCGTGGAAGGACAGGGCCGCCGCAACCGAGGCACAGCCGAAGAGCAGGACGTAGGAGGCCGTGCCGTACATGGCCTCCTTCTTGCGGCGCCGCTCCTCCGAACGCTCCCAGGAGTCGCCCTGGGCGGCCTCCTCCTTGCGGGCCTTGCGGTTGCGCAGGAACACCGCCGCGGCGGCGAGGACCGCCACGCACACGGCGCCCGAGAGCGTCCAGTCAAGCGTTATGTCCGTAAATCTCATACGTGCGATTCCTTGCGTCGCAGTACCGTCGCGCTCGGGCCGCGAGACGGCGTTCGCGCGACATCCTGGCGAACGCCTCGGGCGCGTGAAGCGGTTTCGGGACAAGAGAACGCCAACGGAGTGGTGGCGTGGGGAGAGACCGACAGAATACTCGAACTGAGGAGCGTTCTTAGCGCAGTTGACCTAGCGAAGTTCCGGGCCGACCTGGCGCCGGGCCCCTCGGCGGCGGAGTCCGGGAAGCCGTGCCGGGCGGCCCGGACAAAAGATCCACACGAGGTGGTACCGGCCTTGCCTCGCTTCCGGGGGCACGGCGGGAGGTACCTTCTCGAAGCAGGTCGTGGAGAGTGGTGCAATAGAGGGCGGCGCGCACCGAACGTAGGAGTGCGCCAGGCGCACACCGATCCGTCCGAAGGAGCCCCCCGTGGAGTACGCCCCCCGAGCCGCGCGGCGCCCCGAGGCGGCCGCCGCAGCGGCCCCAGGGCTGCCGCCCGGCCACGACGAACTCGTCCGGGGTGCCCATCCGCATGCCGAGCCCCGCCAGGAGACGGGGTCCCGTCGGGACGCCGCACCGGGCCGGGCCGAGGCGCTGCCCCGGCCGCGCCGGATGCCCGAGCGGCACTCCGTGCGCGACCAGGTCCTGCGGGCGCTGCGCGGCGCCCTGGTGACCGGCGAGCTGCGGCCGGGCGCCGTGTACTCCGCCCCGGCGCTCGCCGAGCGATTCGGGGTCTCGGCCACACCCGTCCGCGAGGCCATGCAGCTGCTGGCCCGGGAAGGCGCCGTCGAGGCCCTGCCCAACAAGGGCTTCCGGGTCGCCGAGCGCAGCCGCCGGGACCGCGCCGAACTCGCCGAGGTGCGCGCGCTCCTGGAGGTCCCCGTCGTGCTGCGGCTGGCCCGCACCGTGCCGCCCTCCCGCTGGGAGCAGTTGCGGCCCCTGGCCGAGGCCACCGTCGCTGCCGCCGCGCTCGGCGACCGCGTCGCCTACGCCGAGGCCGACCGGGCCTTCCACCGCGCGCTCCTGGAGGTCTCCGGCAACCGGCAGCTCGTCGCCGTGGCGGAGGAACTGCACCGCCGTGCCCAGTGGCCCGTCGCCGAGGACCACGCACGCGCCGGCGGCGGCCCTCGCGGCATCCGCGCCGAACTCGTCGCGGACGCCGGTGAACACGCCGCGCTCCTGGAGGCCCTCGTCGGTGGGGACATCTCCGAGGTCGAGGCCCTCGCCCGCGGCCACTACGGCGGCTGAAGAGGCCTCCCGCCCGTTCGGGGCGTGTGGTTCCCGTCACATACGGCGGGTGAATGTGGGGAACCTGTCGGGAACCGTTCCTGTTCCCGTGGTCCCGCGCGGAATTCTCGGCGGGCCGGCCGGAACGCGATAAACTTTTCACGCCCGCCCAATGGACCGCATTGGGCGCCCGTTTCGCCGCTTTCGGGCGGTCCCGGGGAACGGGCCGCCCCCGCCGTTCCGCGGAAATAGCGTGCGTATACGGTTCGTGCATGAATCATGGATATCTCCGGCCATTGCGCGGGCGGGTGCTGCGCCGACGGAATTCGCTGCTCGGCGCGGCTCTCGGCGCACTCGTCATCACCACTGCCCTGACCGGATGCGCGAAGGACAGCGGTGCGGCGGCCGGACAGGGGGTACGAGCGCCCGCCTCCGGGCCCGACGCGGCCGGTTCGCCGATGAGCGGGTCCCTGCCGCCCCTCTCCCCGAGCCCGTCGGCGCCGGCGGTGGACGCCTGGGCGAAGTGGGGGCTGAAACCGCTGGCACCGGCCCCGGGGCCGCCGGCCGTCAAGCCGGTCCGACTCACCGCGCACGGTCCGGTCCCGGTGATCTCCGACGTGCCGACCAAGGAGAAGATCGTCTTCATAACGATCGACGACGGCCAGGAGAAGAGTCCCGCGTTCGTGCGGATGCTGAAGGATCTGAAGGTCCCCGTCACCATGTTCCTCACGAATGACGCGATCAAGAGCGACTACGGGTATTTCACACAGCTCCAGGGGCTGGGAAACCATATCCAGAACCACACCCTGCACCACCCGGAGATGAATCGGCTGTCGCCCGCCCGGCAGCGCGCCGAGATATGCGGGAACCAGGAGATCCTCGCTCAGCGGTACGGCTCGGCCCCCCTCCTGTTCCGCCCGCCGTACGGTGCCGGCGCGTATGGGGACTCCCTCAACGCGGCGGTGCGGCAGTGCGGTCCGGGGGCGATAGTGCTGTGGCGTGAATCCATGCAGATCAAGCAAATGCAGTATCAGACCGCGGACAAGCGTCTGCGCCCTGGGGACATCATCCTCGCGCATTTCCGCGGCCCCGCGGAACTCAAGGGCGTCACCATGACGCACATGTTCGCCAACATGCTCCGCCACATCCGCGAACAGGGTTTCACCGTGGCCCGCTTGGAGGACTACATCCAGGCTCCGCCCGCCGGGCAGTGAGCGCCCGCCCCGTCGCGCGAGCCCGAAGCGCGGTCCGCGGCCCGCGTGCCGGCGCCCGCCGCGGCTGAATCGAGGCGCCGCGGCCGGCATGGAAGCCTGGAGCCCGGCCGCCGGACGCCCGCGACCCCCGGCACGGGGGTCGCGGGCGTTCTCTTCCGACCGCCGGCGCCGTCGCCTGCGGCGATGTGATCGCTCATCACCCGATGGGGTGAGCGGCTGCGCGCGACGAGCGCCGCGCACACCTCCCCCGGGCCGTCCTCCCTGCCAGGGCCGCCGCTCCTAAGCGGCCCCTTCGGCGTCCAGGGTCTCCGCGAGCCACACGGGTACGCCGCCGAGCAGCCGGAACAGCCGCGCGGCCTCGGCCCGCAGCCGGGCCGCCTCCGGCTCGGGCTCGACGGTCGCCAGGGCGGCGAGGGCCGGGGCCGTCCCGATGAGGTACCCCGTCTCGACGCGCAGCCGCAACGACTCCGCGAAACCGTGCCGGGCAGCGGTGACGTCGCCGTCGCGGGCCGCCAGCCCCGCCAGGTGGCCACGGGTGAAGGAGGTCAGCAGCGCGTCGCCGTGCGCCTCGGCCCCGGCGTGCGCGCGCAGGTAGGAGGCCCGGGCCGCCGTCGCGTCGTCGCCCAGCTTCTCGGCCACCAGGCCCCGGCGGAAGTCCAGCAGCGGCCGTCCGGGCGCACCGGGCTCCAGCAGCGCGGCACTGCGCATCAGGGCGGCCCGCGCCTCGTCGGCCCGGTCCCGCGGGCCGAAGAGGGTCACCAGGTACGCCAGATTCCCCCGTTCGCAGGAGGCCTCACCGCGCTCGTTGTCCGTCCGGGCCAGGGCCTCCGCCGTGCGCAGCGCGTCCTCGGCCTCCGCCCAGCCGTCGAGGGTGTACATGCACCGCTCGATCAGCAGCGCCGCCCGCCGCGTGGCGACCTCCGGCCGTTCGGCCGCGTACGGCGCCAGCAGCGCCGCGGCCTCCGTCCAGCAGCCCCGGCCGCGCAGCCGTGCCACGTCCGGTGGCGCACCGCCGCCTTCGGCCGTCGGTCCCACCTCTGCGTCCGACATGGCGGTGTCCGCCACTTGCCCTCCCGAAGCGCGTCATCGAGCCCGTTGGGCGAAGTCCAGCACGGCACGGGGTGCCGCGCCAAGAGGGCGGACACGGCTTGATCGCGGCGCGCCCCGCCGCACGCGCTCCCTGCGGCCCCTGCGGACCGGGCCGGATCGCCCGCCGGGTGCCGCCCAGCGACTCACGGTCCGCAACTGACCAGCAGTGGAGGCGAGTTCACCGCCAGTCCGGGCCGGCTCCCCGGCCCGCCGGGCGGGGGAGTGCGCCTAACGGTTGCGGGTGATCGATTTGTGCTCGACGTAGCCGGTCAGGCCGACCTTGCCGTACTCGCGGCCCACGCCACTCGCCTTGTAACCGCCGAACGGGCCGTCGAAGCTCATCGGCGAGCCGTTCAGGGTGACCGTTCCGGTCCGCAGCCGGCGGGCGACGGCCAGGGCCCGCTCCGGGTCCGCCGACCAGACGCCGCCGGACAGGCCGTACTCGGAGTCGTTGGCGATCCGGACGGCGTCGTCCTCGTCGTCGTAGGCGATCACGGACAGGACCGGGCCGAAGATCTCCTCCTGGGCGATGCGCATGGAGTTGTCGACGTCGGCGAACACGGTCGGGGTGACGTAGTGGCCCTTCTCCAGGCCCTCGGGGACCCGCGGGCCACCGGTGACCAGGCGGGCGCCCTCCTCGATGCCGACGTTGATGTAGTCGATGACCCGCTCCTGCTGGTCGCGGCGGATCATCGGGCCGATGAACGTGTCGGGGGCGGACGGGTCGCCGACCTTCAGCGACTCCACCATCTCCTTCACCGCGGCGACGACCTCCTCGTACCGGCTGCGCGGCGCCAGGATGCGGGTCTGCAGGATGCAGGCCTCGCCGTTGTTGGCCATCGCACCGAAACGCAGGCCCCGCACCGCGGCCGCCAGGTCGGCGTCCTCCAGGACGAGCGCGGCCGACTTGCCGCCCAGTTCCAGGCCGACCCGCTTGAGGTGCTCACCCGCGATCGAGGCGATACGCCGTCCGGCGCGCGTCGAGCCGGTGAAGGAGATCTTGTCCACGCCCGGGTGCGAGACGAGGTACTCGCTGGTCGCGCGGTCCGCGGGCAGGACGCTGAGCACGCCCTCGGGAAGCCCCGCCTCGTGCCACAGGTCCGCCAGCAGCATCATGCTCAGCGAGTTCTCCGGGGAGACCTTCAGCACGACGGTGTTGCCGGCCAGCAGGGCAGGCACCAGCTTGGCGGTGGCGGCGGAGAACGGCGAGTTCCACGGGATGACGGCGGCGACCACGCCGATCGCCTCGCGCCGCACGATGGTGTCGAAGGCCACCGACGGATCGGACGGCTCGACGACCTCCTCCCAGCCGAACTCCTCGGCCGCCTTCAGATAGGCCTCCACCTGCCGGGTCAGGAACGGCTGGCCGGCCTTGGTGAACCAGCCCGCCGAGCCGTTCTCGGCGGATATCGCCGCGGCGACCTCGTCGGCACGCGCCGCGCGCAGGGCGTCGTAGCGCCGGACGATCTCCTGCCGTTCCTCGGGCGTGCTGTGCGGCCAGGGTCCGTGGTCGAAGGCCTGCCGGGCCGCGGCGACGGCCGCGTCCACATCGGCGGGCGCGGCCTGCGCCACGCTGCCCAGCAGGGACCGGTCGTGCGGGGAGAGGATGTCGAGCAGCAGGTCCGGGTCGCTGGGCGCGACCCAGGAACCACCGATGTAGAGCTTGTCTCGGACGGTCATGTCTGTGTGTTCCTTCGAACGGGACGTGGTGGGAAAGGTGGTGAAAAGGGGGCGGCCAGGGGGACGCGGCACACCTCCGGACAGGGTCCTGGCCTGCCGTCAGCCCGTGGGGCAGTCCGTGGACCGGCTGACCTCGGCCCAGCGCTGCGCCTCGGCGAGACGGCCCTGCTCCGAGGCGATGGCGATGCCCAGGGCGTCGCTGCCGAGCAGAAGCCGGCGCGGGGGTTCCTCGGCCTCGACCGCGGCGATGATCGCGCGGGCCATGCGGTCCGGATCGCCGGGCTCGTTGCCGGCGTACTCGGCGAACCTGGCCAGCCACGCGCCCACCGTCGGCTCGTAGTCGGGGGTCACCGGACCGGACGGCTTCGCGGCCCCGGCGGCCCAGCCGGTGCGGATGCCGCCCGGCTCGACGATGGTGACCCTGACGCCGAACGGTGCCACCTCGCCCGCGAGGACCTCGGAGAAGCCCTCCACGGCGAACTTGGCCGTCTGATAGGCGCTGAGGCCGGGGGTGCCGCCGACGCGTCCGCCGATGGAGGAGATCTGCACCACGTGCCCGGACCGCCGGCGGCGCATCACCGGCAGCACCGCCCGGGTCATATGGACCACGCCGTAGAGGTTGGCCTCCACCTGCGCGCGGAACTCGTCCTCGGGGAAGTCCTCGATCGAGCCGGTGGTGGCGTAACCGGCGTTGTTGACCAGTACGTCGACCGCGCCGAACCGCTCCACGGCCCGTGCCACCACCTCCCGGGACTGCGACGGGGAGGTGACGTCCAGGGCCACCGCCTCCAGGCGCCCGGGGTACTCGGCCCTCAGCCAGGCCAGGGACTCCGGCGTGCGTGAGGTCACCACGACCTGGTCGCCGGCCTCCAGCGCCGCCAGGACCAGAGCCTTGCCCAGTCCCTGCGAGCCACCGGTGATCAGCCACGTCCGTGCCATTGCGCGTTCCTCGTTTCATCGACATGTCGTCTCGGAGGCTGTGCTGCCGCCCGCGCCGCCTTCCTCCGACGGCCACTCCAACGTAGATGGTTTTCCAAGAAACGCAACATGAGTGTTGCGATACAGAGACGTGTTGCATCTCACCGGCAACTTTTGCCGGGTCAAGTGATGCCGAACGGTAGAATCGCCGGATCATGAGAGCTGACGCCGCACGCAACCTGACCGCCGTGCTCCAGGCCGGGGCCCGTCTCCTGGCCGAGGACCCGGGCACCTCCATGGCGGCCATCGCGGCGGCGGCGGGAGTGGACCGCACGACGGTCCACCGCCGCTTCGCCAACCGAGAGGCCCTGCTCAGCGCCGTCTTCCAGGCCAAGCTCGACTCCGCGGAACGCGTGCTGGACGAGGCCCGTCTGACCGAGGCACCGGTCCAGGTCGCCCTCCACCGCTACCTGGAGGGGATCATCCCCGTCAGCCGCCAATGGCCCGTCGACACGCGGCGCATGATGCAGAAGGACCCCGGGTCCCGCGTCCGCCGCGAGGAGCAGAGCGCACGGCTCGACGCCTTCGTCCGGCGCGCCATCGACGAGGGCTTCCTGCGGGCGGACGTCGACGCGGCGTGGGCGCGGGCGGTCCTCGACGGTCTGGTCGACTCCGTCGCCCACCGCTTCCCCGACGTGGACCCCCCGCGGGCCGCCGACCTCGTCGCCGCGACCCTCCTGAACGGCCTCGGCGCGGCCTGACCGCGAGCGGGCCGAGCGGGGTCAGCTCATCCGCAGGGCGAGGAAGAAGTCGACCTTGTCCTCCAGCCGGGACAGGTCACGGCCCGTCAACTGCTCGATGCGACCGATCCGGTAGCGCAGGGTGTTGACGTGCAGGTGCAGCCGGTTCGCGCAGCGCGTCCAGGAGCCGTCGCATTCCAGGAACGCCCCCAGGGTGGGGATCAGCTCCGCGCGGTGCCGCTGGTCGTACGCCCACAGCGGGTCCAGCAGCCGGGCCGTGAAGGCGCGGCGGACGTCGTCGGGCACGAAGGGCAGCAGCAGGACGTGGGAGGCCAGTTCCTCGTGGCCCGCGGCGCACACGCGGCCGGGGCGGGCGGCGGCGACCCGGCGGGCGTGACGGGCCTCCTCCAAGGCGCCGCGCAGCCCGTCGGCGGAGTGGACGGCGGCACTGACGCCTATGGAGAGGCGGCCGTCGCCGTCGAGGCCGCGGGTGAGGGGGGCGCGGAGCATGCCGAGCAGCCGCTGTGCGGAGAGCTCGGGCGCGGGGCCCCCGGTGTCGACGGAGGAGAGCGGGACGAGTGCCAGAGCCTCGTCGCCCGCGTGGGCCACGGCGATGCGGTCCGCGGGGTCCGAGCCGACCGCGGTGGGATCGACGAGGGCCTCCTCCAGCAGTGCCTGGGCCACCGGCCCGGACGGCACGCCGCCGCCCGTCCAGTCGACGCGGGCGACGACGATCTGCCAGTGGGGTGCCGCGCCGAGCCCCGGCGCGAGCACCGGAGCGGCGACCCGCAGCCGCGCGGCGATCTCGGACGGGGGCGCGCCGGCCTGGACCAGGTCCATCACCTCCGCGGCGAGCCGCCGCCGCACGGTCCGGGAGGCGTCGCGGCGCTCGCGTTCGACGGAGATGAGCTGGGTGACGCCATGGAGCAGGTCGAGCCGCTCGGCGGGCCACTCGCCGGCGTCGGCGTCGACGGCCAGGAACCAGTCGGAGAGCAGGGTGGCCCGGACGTCGGCCGCCGGGTCGCCGCTGCGGATCGGGAAGAGGGAGAAGGGGCGGCCCGCCGCGTACGCGCGGTGCGGGGCGGGCCGCCCCGTCCGGGACGCGGCGAGGTGCTCGCCGGCCAGTTCGGCGCGGACCGGCGCGGGCAGCGGGTGCCCGGACCCGGCGATGCGGCGCCCGGTCGTGGACAGCACCCAGGCACGCAGGTCCAGGTCGCTGCCGAGCAGGTCGAGGACGGCGTCCGGGCCCCCGCCCGCAGGACCCGAGGCCATCAGCCGGCGGTGCCGCTCGACGACGGCGGCCAGGTCGCCCGCGCGCTCGGTGGAGACCTGCCGTACGACGTGCTCGGTGATGGAGGCGAACGACACGTCCTCGTCCACCGCGAAGAGCGGCAGCCGGTGCCGGGCGCAGGCCAGCACCAGGTCGTCCGGGACGGGGCCGAGCTCGGCCTCGCCCGCCGCGAGGCCCGCGACCCCGGCCGCGGTGAGGATGCGGACGAAGCGTTCGGAGTCGGCGGGCTCGCGGCGCCAGGCCAGACCGGTCAGCACGAGCTCGCCGCCGGTGAGGTAGCGGCTGGGGTCCTTCAGGTCGGTGGTCATCACCCCGCGGACGGTGCGGTCGAGTTCCTCCTCGCCGCCGAGCAGCCGCAGGCCGAGGGCATCGGTGTCCAGGAGTGCGCGCAGCCGCATCGTCGTCGCCTTGTCTCGTCCGCCTCCGGTCCGGGGCGGTACCAGGGTGGCGCCCGGTGCATTGCGTCGGTGTTGCCACCACGATGCCGACAGGTTTCCGGTCCGCGATGTTCGGAGGAATCTACAAGGCAAGCCTACCGACCAGCCAAGTGCTTCATGTGTTCGGTGACTGCACCCGGACGGGTGCCTGGAAGTGTACTGAGTCACATCGCGTGAACAGGAGATGTGGACGAGCCATCCCGATCCTCGACGAGAAGAGAGCACCGCATGGACTTCCTGCGTCCCGCGAGCTGGGAGGAGGCGCTCGCCGCGAAGGCGGAGCGTCCCTCGGCCGTGCCCATCGCGGGGGGTACCGACGTGATGGTCGAGATCAACTTCGACCGGCGCCGCCCCGATGTCCTGCTCGACCTGAACCGCGTGGCCGAGCTCGAGGAGTGGGAGGTGGGGGAGAGCACCGTGCGGCTGGGCGCCTCCGTTCCCTACTCCCGCATCATGGAGCACCTGCGGCCGCAGCTGCCGGGCCTGGCCCTGGCCGCCCACACCGTCGGCTCCCCCCAGATCCGCAACCGCGGCAGCGTCGGGGGCAACCTCGGCGCCGCCTCCCCGGCCGGCGACGCGCACCCGGCGCTGCTGGCCGCCGGCGCCGAGGTCGAGGCCGTGTCGGTGCGCGGCACCCGGATGATCCCGGTCGAGGAGTTCTACACCGGTGTGAAGCGCAACGCGCTCGCCCCGGACGAGCTGATCCGCGCCGTCCACATCGACCGTGCCGACGGCCCCCAGCAGTTCTCCAAGGTCGGCACCCGCAACGCGATGGTCATCGCGGTCTGCGCCTTCGGCCTCGCCCTGCACCCCGCCACCCGCACGGTGCGCACCGGCATCGGATCGGCGGCGCCCACCCCGATCCGCGCCACCATCGCGGAGGAGTTCTTGAACGCGGCCCTGGAGGAGGGCGGATTCTGGGACAACGGCCGGATCATCACGCCCTCCGTGGCCCGGCAGTTCGCCGAGCTGGTGGCCGCCTGTGCGAGCCCCATCGACGACGTACGCGGCAGCGCCGCCTACCGGCGCCACGCACTGACCGTCATGGCCCGCCGCACCCTCGGCTGGACGTGGGACGAGTACCGCGGCAGCGCCCGCGGAGGGAAGGAGGGCCCCCGATGCGCGTGACCTTCACCGTCAACGGCCGCCGCCAGGAGGCCGACGACGTCTGGGAGGGCGAGAGCCTGCTGTACGTCCTGCGCGAGCGGATGGGCCTGCCCGGCTCCAAGAACGCCTGCGAGCAGGGCGAGTGCGGCTCGTGCACGGTCCGCCTGGACGGTGTCCCGGTGTGCGCCTGCCTGGTCGCCGCCGGACAGGTGCAGGACCGGGACGTCGTCACCGTCGAGGGGCTGGCTCAGTACGCCAAGGAGCGCGAGGCCGGCGCCCCCGCCGGCGGCACCGGCCTGGACACCGCCCAGCAGTGGCAGGCCCACCCCGGCGACGCGGACACCGTACTGTCGCCCGTCCAGCAGGCGTTCCTCGACGCCGGCGCCGTGCAGTGCGGCTTCTGCACCCCCGGCCTGCTGGTCGCCGCCGACGAACTGCTGGAGCACAACGCCCGGCCCACCGACGCCGACATCCGCGAGGCGCTGTCCGGCAACCTGTGCCGCTGCACCGGCTACGAGAAGATCCTCGACGCGGTCCGCCTCGCGGCCGCCCGCACCGGGGCGGAGGACTGACCGCGATGGGCGTGACCCGTACCCCGAGGCCCACCACCCAGGGCAGTGCGACCAAGGGCGGCGTCGGCGAGTCCACGCTGCGCCCCGACGGCCTGCTCAAGACCACCGGCGAGTTCGCCTACGCCTCGGACCTGTGGCACGAGGACATGCTGTGGGGGCACACGCTCCGCAGCCCGCACGCGCACGCCGAGATCGTCGCCATCGACATCTCCGCCGCCCTCGCGCAGCCCGGCGTGTACGCGGTCCTCACCTACGAGGACCTGCCGACCCGGGTGAGGCACTACGGGCTGGAGATCCGGGACACCCCCGTCCTCGCCCACGGCCGGGTCCGCCACCAGGGCGAGCCGGTGGCCCTGGTGGCCGCCGACCATCCGGAGACCGCACGCCGCGCCGCCGCGAAGATCCGCGTCGAGTACCGGCCGTTGCCCGTCGTGGTGGACGAGGCCACGGCGACCGCACCGGACGCGCCCCTCCTGCACGAGGGCCGCACCGACCACCACGTCGGCCACGTCCCGCACCCCAACATCGTGCACCGGCAGCCGATCGTGCGCGGGAACGCCGAGGAGGCGGCCCGGCGCGCCGACGTCGTCGTCACCGGCGACTACGAGGTCGGTATGCAGGACCAGGCCTTCCTCGGCCCAGAGTCGGGACTCGCCGTCCCGGCCGAGGACGGCGGCGTGGACCTGTACATCGCCACCCAGTGGCTGCACGCCGACCTCCGCCAGATCGCCCCGGTCCTCGGGCTGCCGGAGGACAAGGTGCGCATGACGCTCTCCGGAGTGGGCGGCGCCTTCGGCGGGCGCGAGGACCTGTCGATGCAGATCCACGCCTGCCTGCTGGCGCTGCGCACCGGCAAGCCCGTGAAGATGGTCTACAACCGCTTCGAGTCCTTCTTCGGCCACGTCCACCGGCACCCGGCGAAACTCCACTACGAGCACGGCGCCACCCGCGACGGCCGGATCACCCACATGAAGTGCCGGATCGTGCTCGACGGCGGCGCCTACGCCTCCTCCTCCCCGGCTGTCGTCGGCAACGCCGCGTCGCTGGGCGCCGGCCCGTACGTCATCGACGACGTGGACATCGAGGCGATCGCGCTGTACACCAACAACCCGCCCTGCGGCGCCATGCGCGGCTTCGGCGCCGTCCAGGCGTGCTTCGCCTACGAGGCGCAGATGGACCGGCTGGCCGCCGCACTCGACATGGACCCGGTCGAGTTCCGGCAGCTCAACGCCATGTCGCAGGGTGCGGTCATGCCCACCGGTCAGGTCGTGGACTCCCCGGCGCCGGTCGCCGAACTCCTGCGCCGCGTCAAGGCGATGCCGATGCCGCCGAAGGCGCAGTGGCAGGGCGCGGGCGGCGCGGTCGACGTGCGCGCCCTGCCGGGCGGGCTGTCCAACACCACGCACGGCGAGGGCGTCGTGCGCGGCGTGGGCTACGCGGTCGGCATCAAGAACGTCGGGTTCTCCGAGGGCTTCGACGACTACTCCACCGCCCGGGTCCGGCTGGAGGTCGTCGGCGGCGAGGCCGTCGCGACCGTGCACACCGCGATGGCCGAGGTCGGCCAGGGCGGGATCACGGTGCACGCGCAGATCGCCCGCACCGAGCTCGGCGTCACCCAGGTCACCATCGAACCGGCCGACACCCGGGTGGGTTCGGCCGGTTCGACGTCCGCCTCCCGGCAGACCTACGTCACCGGCGGCGCGGTCCGGCACGCCTGCGAGGCCGTGCGCGAGCGCGTCCTGGAGCGGGGCCGGGCCAGGTTCGGGACGTACCACCCGGCCTGGGCCAACGCCGAACTGCTCCTGGAGAGCGGCAAGGTGGTCACCGACGGCGGCGAGGTGCTGGCCCCGCTGGCCGAGGTCCTCGGCGACGAGGCCGTCGACATCGAGCTGGAGTGGCGGCACCGCCCGACCGAGCCGTTCGACCTGCGCACCGGTCAGGGCTCCGGTCACGTCCAGTACTCCTTCGCCGCGCACCGCGCGGTCGTGGAGGTCGACACCGAACTGGGGCTGGTGAAGGTCGTGGAACTGGCCTGCGCCCAGGATGTCGGCAAGGCACTGAACCCGCTGTCGGTCGTCGGCCAGATCCAGGGCGGCACGACCCAGGGCCTGGGCCTGGCCGTCATGGAGGAGATCATCGTCTCCGACCGGGCCGAGGTGCGGAACCCGTCCTTCACGGACTACCTGATCCCCACCATCCTCGACACGCCGCCCATCCCCGTCGACGTGCTCGAACTCGCCGACCACCACGCCCCGTACGGGCTGCGCGGCGCCGGCGAGGCGCCCACCCTGTCCTCCACCCCGGCCGTCGTCGCCGCCATCCGCGCGGCGACCGGACTGCCCCTCAAGCGCGTTCCGGTACGGCCCGAGCACCTCACCGGGATGTGACACAGGGTCAAGGAGCCTCCGCCATGCTGGACATCGCCGCCGAACTGCACCACTGGGCCGGGCAGGGCAGGCCGTTCGCCGTCGCGACCGTCGTCGCGGTCGGCGGCAGCGCCCCGCGGCAGCCCGGCGCCGCCCTGGCCGTCGACGCTGGGGGCGCCGCCGTCGGCAGTGTGTCCGGCGGCTGCGTCGAAGGGGCCGTCTACGAGTTGTGCCGGGAGGTGCTGGAGTCCGGCGATCCGGTGCTCCAGCGCTTCGGCTACGCCGACGACGACGCCTTCGCCGTCGGCCTGACCTGCGGAGGCGTCATCGACGTCCTCGTCCAGCGGATCGACCCGGGCGCCGAGCCGCATTACGCCGCGGCGCTGGCCGCTGCCGTCGCGGGCGACGCGGCCGCGCTGGCCAGGGTCGTACGGGGCCCGGCCGCGCTGCTGGGCAGGGGACTGCTCGTGCGCCCCGGCGGGGCGTACGAGGGCACCCTCGGCGACCCGCGCCTGGACCGCACCGCGGCCGCCGAGGCCCACGCGCTGCTGGACGCCGGACGCACCGCCGCCGCGTACATCGGCGCGGACGGCAGCCGCTGCGGCGAACCGGTGACGCTGCTGGTCGAGTCCGCCGTCCCGCCGCCGCGCATGCTGGTGTTCGGCGCCGTGGACTTCGCCGCCGCCCTGGTGCGGGTCGGCAGGTTCCTGGGGTACACCGTGACGGTCTGCGACGCCCGTCCGGTCTTCGCGACCGCGCGCCGCTTCCCCGACGCGGACGAGGTGGTCGTCGACTGGCCGCACCGCTACCTCGACCGGACCCCGGTCGACGGTCGCACCGTGGTCTGCGTGCTCACCCACGACGCCAAGTTCGACGTGCCGCTGCTGGAGCGCGCCCTGCGGCTGCCGGTCGGGTACGTCGGTGCCATGGGCTCCCGCCGCACCCATGAGCAGCGTCTGGAGCGGCTGCGCGCGACGGGCCTGAGGGAGGAGGAACTCGCCCGGCTGCACAGCCCCATCGGGCTCGACCTCGGCGCCCGCACCCCGGAGGAGACCGCGCTGTCCATCGCCGCCGAGATCGTCGCCCACCGGCGTGGCGGCTCCGGTGTGCCCCTGACCGGGGCGCACACGCCCATCCACCGCGACGACACCGTGCCGGCGGTGCCCGTCACTCCGGCGGCGTGACCGGCGCGAGTGCCTGCTCCGCCCAGATGACCTTGCCCTGGGCGGTGTAGCGGGTCCCCCAGCGTTCGGCGAACTGGGCGACGAGGAAGAGCCCCCGGCCGCCCTCGTCCGTGGTGGCCGCGTACCGCAGGTGCGGCGCGGTGCTGCCGGCGTCGGAGACCTCGCAGATGAGGGCGCGGTCCAGGATCAGCCGGACGTGGATGGGCTCGGCCCCGTAGCGGATGGCGTTGGTGATCAGCTCGCTCAGCAGCAGCTCGGTGGTGAAGGAGAGCTCCTCCAGACCCCAGGCCGCCAGTTGCCGTGCCACCGACGCCCTGACACCGGAGACCGCCGCCGGGTCGCCGGGCACGTCCCACTCGGCGACCCGGTCGCCGTCCAGCACCCGGGTCCGGGCGACGAGCAGGGCGATGTCGTCCTCGGGATCGGACGGCAGCATCGCGTCCAGCACGTCACGGCAGATCGCCTCGGGGTCCCGGCCCGGCCGCTCGGCCAGCACCCCGCGCAGCTGCTCCAGGCCCTCGTCGACGTCGCGCTCGCGGTCCTCGACGAGTCCGTCGGTGTACAGGACCAGGGTGCTGCCCTCGGGCAGCGCCAGCTCCACCGCCGTGAAGGGCATCCCGCCGAGGCCCAGCGGCGGTGCCTGGGGCAGTTCGGGGAACTCCACCGCGCCGTCGGGACGCACGACGGCGGGCAGCAGATGCCCGGCGCGGGCCAGGGTGCACACCCCGGAGACCGGGTCGTAGACCGCGTAGAGGCAGGTGGCGCCGGAGACCACGGCACCGGTGCCACCGGGCCCGGCGCCGGAGGCGGCGTCCGGGTCCGCGTCCGCGTCCGCTTCGGGGAGCGCGTCGGGCTGGTCCATCCGGCCGACCAGTTCGTCCAGGTGGCTCAGCAGCTCGTCGGGGGGCAGGTCCAGGGCGGTGAAGTTGTGCACCGCCGTGCGCAGCCGCCCCATCGTGGCCGCCGCGTGCAGGCCGTGGCCCACCACGTCCCCCACCACCAGGGCGACCCGGGCCCCGGGCAGGGCGAGCACGTCGAACCAGTCGCCGCTCACCCCCGCCTGCGCGGGCAGGTAGCGGTAGGCCGCGTCGATCGCGTTCAGCCGGGGAAGTTTCTGCGGCAGCAGACTGCGTTGCAGGGTCTCCGCCATGGTGTGCTCGCGGGTGAACCGTCGGGCGTTGTCGATGCACACCGCCGCGCGTGCCGCCAGCTCCTCGGCCAGCGACAGGTCCTCCTCGTCGAAGGGCAGGGTCTCCTGGGAACGCCAGAAGTTGACCATGCCGAGCAGCACGCCGCGTGCGCTCAGCGGCGCGCAGATCAGGGAGTGGATGCCGAAGGAGATGATCTTGGCGTTGCGCTCCGGGTCCTGCCGCTGCCAGCGCGGGGAGTCCGGGAGGCACGGTTCCAGGACCGCCCGGCCGGTAACCAGCCCGGCGGCCTGCGGACTCGACGGCTCGACCACCACCGGGTGCCCCTCCGGGCCCAGCGGCGGGTCCGGGCGGACCCCGTTCACCGCCACCCGGCGCATCGTCACCGCCGGGCCGGGCCGCAGCGGCTCCTCGCCGTGCAGCACCGGTTCGGCCAGGTCCACGGTGACGTAGTCGGCGAAGCGCGGGACGGCGATCTCCGCGAGCTCCTCCGCGGTGCGGGTGACGTCCAGCGTGGTGCCGATCGCCACGCTCGCGTCGTACAGCAGCCGCAGCCGGGTCCTGGCCGTCTCGGCGCGGCCGGACAGGGCGCGCAGCTCGGTGGCGTCGCGCAGGGTGGCCACGGAGCCGGGCGGGCCGCCGTTGCGGTCGGTGGGCCGGTTGTTCAGCACCAGGAGGCGGTCGCCGGCCGGCAGCACCTCGTCCGTCACGGTCCGGCCCGAGGACAGCAGCTCGTGGGCCCGCTCGTCCAGGCCGAGGTCGCCGACCAACCGGCCCTCGGAGTCCGCGGGCAGCCGGAGCAGCCGCCGCGCCTCGTCGTTGGCGAGCTGCAGCCGGCCGTCCCCGTCGAAGATGAGGACGCCCTCGCGGACCGCGTGCAGCACCGCGTCGTGGTGCTCGTACATGCGGGTCATCTCCAGCGGCCCGAGGCCGCCGGTCTGGCGCAGCAGCCGTCTGCTGATCAGCCAGGTGCCGCCCATGGCGAGCGCCATCGCCACGGCCGCGCTGCCCAGCAGGATGGGCAGCATGTGGTTGACCACCCCGCTGACCTTGGCGATCGTGATGCCCGCGGACACGATGCCGACGACCTTGCCCTGCGCGTCGAACACCGGCACGTTCGCCTGGATGAGCGGCCCGAGGGTGCCGGTGACGGTCTCCGTCACCACCTCTCCGTGCAGCGCGGGGCCGATGTCGCCGACGAACTTCTCGCCGATGCGGTCCGGTACGGGATGGGTGTACCGGGTCCCCTCGGTGTCGGTCACGACGATGAAGTCCACACCGGAGCGTTTGCGGGCCTCCTCGGCCCGCGGCTGGAGGGCCGCCGAGGGGTCCGGCGACGTCAGCGCCTGGGCGACCCCTGGGGCGCTGGCGAAGGCGGTGGCCACGGCCACCGAGCGGTGGCCCACTTCCAGCCGGCTGTCGTGCTGCGCCTGGACGAGCAGTTCGACCACCGCGGCGGCGACCAGCAGGAGCACGACCACGACCTGCAGCAGGAACACCTGACCGGCGACACTGCGTCCGGCCAGCAGAACGCGCAGGCCCCGGGCCGGCGGTTTTCGCGAGGCCTGCTGGTCGATGGGGCCCGCCATAGGGCTATGTCTACACGCACGGAACCGATGAGGCGACTGGTACGCCGGAGTACGTTCGGCGACCGACCGTCCGCCCGTACGGGACCGCCGGGGCACCGCCGGACGGGACCGGCGGTACCGTCCGGCGGCGGGTGCGCGGTGGTCAGCCGCGCAGGGGGGCCAGGGCGCGGCTCCAGGCGACGACCTCGTCGATGAGGGTCGACAGGGTGGCGGCCTGGTGCTCGCCGGGG
>NZ_JBIVNJ010000006.1:0-318683 GCF_044753585.1 Streptomyces sp. NPDC088354
TGCCAAGGGCATGGCTGGTTGGCTACGTTCGGGAGGGATAACCGCTGAAAGCATCTAAGCGGGAAGCCTGCTTCGAGATGAGGACTCCCACCCCCTTGAGGGGTTAAGGCTCCCAGTAGACGACTGGGTTGATAGGCCGGATGTGGAAGCCCAGTAATGGGTGGAGCTGACCGGTACTAATAAGCCGAGGGCTTGTCCATAGGTTGCTCGCGTCCACTGTGTAGTTCTGAAACAACGAACCCCGGCATATTTTTTGTGTGCTGGTGCCGGTTCGGACAGTTTCATAGTGTTTCGGTGGTCATAGCGTTAGGGAAACGCCCGGTTACATTTCGAACCCGGAAGCTAAGCCTTTCAGCGCCGATGGTACTGCAGGGGGGACCCTGTGGGAGAGTAGGACGCCGCCGAACAATTCTTCAGCCTCAACCCCCGAACTCCGGTTCGGGGGTTGAGGCTTTTTTGCGTCCACTACAGTTGACTGCGTGCGCTACGACCTGGTCATTTTCGACAACGACGGTGTGCTCGTCGACAGCGAGCCGATCGCGAACCACGTGCTCGCCGATCTGCTGACCGAGCACGGGCATCCGACGACCTACGAGGAGTCGTTGCGGGACTACATGGGCTCTGCCATGCACCGGGTGCACGACCTGGTGGCGGAGCGGTCGGGGCAGCGTTTGCCCGAGGACTTCGACGCGACGTACTACGCGCGGGTCTTTGAGGGCTTCCGTCGTGAGCTGGAGCCGGTACCGGGTGTGGCGGACGTACTGGAGAAGCTGGACGCTGACGGGGTGCCGTACTGCGTGGCGTCGTCGGGCAGCCATGAGCGGATCCGGGTGGCCCTGCGGAAGACCGGGTTGTACGGGCACTTCGGCGAGGAGCGCATCTTCAGTTCGCAGGACGTGGGGCGCGGCAAGCCGGCGCCCGATCTGTTCCTGCACGCGGCACGCGTGATGGGTGTCGCGCCGGAGCGGTGCGCGGTGGTGGAGGACAGTCCGCTCGGGGTGCGGGCGGCGGTCGCGGCGGGGATGGACGCGTACGGCTTCACGGCGATGACCCCGCAGGCGCGGCTGGAGGAGGCGGGGTCCGCGGGGACGCTGACGCTCTTCGCCGATATGGCGGGCCTGCCGGGAAAACTGATGATGTGATCGACCTACCCGTCCGTAGGGTTCGGCCCTACGCTGCTCGCTCATGGACGGCATCGACGGCAGATTGCGTCATGGGCGGGCCTCGTTGTCCGTCAGCTTCTTCTCCCAAGGTGTGGCCTTCGCGCTCCTGGTGACGCGTATCCCGGCCCTGCAGGACCGGTACGACATCAGTGACGCGCTGTTGCCGCTCTTCCTCGCGGCGGTGCCCGTCCTCGCCGGCGTCGGAAGCGTGGCCACCGAGTACCTGGTGAAGCGTGTGCGGCCGAGCGCGGTGCTGCGCTGGGTGCAGCCGGTGGTGTGCCTGGCGCTGCTGGGTGCCGGCTCGGGCGACACGATGTGGCAACTCGCCTTTTCGCTCGCGGTGTTCGGCATCTGCGTCGGCGGGCTGGACGCCTCGATGAACATGCTGGGCGTGAGCCTCCAGAGGCGGTACGGCCGCAGCATCATGCTGGGTTTCCACGCCGCCTACAGCTTCGGCGGCATCCTCGGTGCGTCGCTGGCGTGGGCCGGGGCGCACTGGCACCTGTCGCTGGCCGTGCTGTACGGACCGGTGGTGGCGGTGCTGATCCCGCTGACCCTGGTGGGCAGCCGCTGGTACGTCGACCAGGCGGCGGCCGACGGCCTCGCGAAGGCCGCGGCGCAGGACCAGCCGGGGCCGTCCGCCGCCGCGGCCGGCACCTCCGTCGCGATGCGGATGCTGCTTCCGCTGTGCCTGGTGATGGCGTTCGCGTACATCGGCGACTCGACGGTCTCCAACTGGAGCGCGAAGTACCTGCAGGACGTCCTCGGCAGCTCCGAACAGCTGGCGACGGTCCCGTACAACGTCTACATGGTGACGACGCTCCTCGGCCGGTCGGTCGGTGACCTGGGGGTGCGGCGCTTCGGGGCGGCGGCGGTCGTGCGGGCCGGAGCGGTGGTCGCCGTCGCGGGCTTCGCGGTGGTCGCGGTGGCGCCGGGGCCCTGGGCCGGAATGCTGGGCTTCACGCTGCTCGGCTTCGGGCTGTGCGTGATCGTGCCGCAGACCTTCGCCGCGGCCGGACGGATGTTCCCCGGGGCGTCGGACACGGCGATCGCGCGGCTGAACATCTTCAACTACGTCGGTTTCCTGGTCGGTTCGCCGCTGGTGGGCGCGCTCGGTGACGCGTGGAGCTACCGGGGGGCCATGCTGGTGCCGATGGTGCTGGTGTCGGCCACGCTGCTGTACGCCCGCTCGTTCGGAACGGAGCCCGCCCGATACGGTGGCGACCATGAGCGGCCGCGCACAGCTGATGTGGGACGAGCAGGTAACGGGCTATGACTTCGGTCGCGGGCACCCGATGGACCCGGTGCGGCTCGCGCTGACCATGGGGCTGATCCGGGCCTTCGGGCTGGATCGGGCGGCTACGGTCGCGGCCGCGCCGGCCGCGGGCGACTCGACGCTGGGGCTGGTGCACGAGGCGGAGTACGTCGCCGCGGTGCGGCGGGCGTCGGCCGACCCCAAGGCGCTCACGGAGCTGTCGTACGGCATCGGCACCGAGGACAACCCGGCCTTCGCGGGCATGCACGAGGCCTCGGCGCTGATCGCCGGGCAGTCGGTGGGCGCGGCCGAGGCGGTCTGGCGGGGCGAGGCGGCGCACGCGGTGAACTTCGCGGGCGGCCTGCACCACGCGATGCCGGCCGCGGCCTCGGGCTTCTGCGTCTACAACGACGCCGCGCTGGCCGTCGCGCGGCTGCTGGAGCTCGGCGCCGAGCGGGTGGTCTACGTGGACGTGGACGTCCACCACGGCGACGGGGTCCAGGCCGTGTTCTGGGACGACCCGCGCGTGCTGACCATCTCGCTGCACGAACACCCCAGCACCCTGTTCCCGCAGACGGGCTGGCCGCAGGAGACCGGCGGCGCCGCCGCGGAGGGCGGCGCGGTGAACCTGGCGCTGCCGGCCGGTACCGGGGACGCGGGCTGGCTGCGCGCCTTCCACGCGGTCGTGCCCGAGCTGATCGCCGCCTTCCGGCCGCAGGCGCTGGTCACGCAGCACGGCGCCGACACGCACTTCGAGGACCCGCTGGCGCACCTGGCCGTGAGCCTGGACGCGCAGCGCGTGGTGGCCGAGGCGCTGCACGGCCTGGCGCACGAGCACGCCGAGGGGCGCTGGGTGGCGCTGGGCGGCGGCGGGTACGCGGTGGTGGACGTCGTGCCGCGCACGTGGACGCACCTGGTGGGCATCGCCGCGGGGCGGCCGGTGCCGCCGGAGGCGGCGACGCCCGAGGAGTGGCGTGCGGAGGTCTACCGCAGGACGCGGCAGACGGCGCCGCAGCGGATGACGGACGGCCGGGACGTGTCCTTCGCCGGGTTCCACGAGGCGGGGTACGACCCGGCGGACCGGCTGGACCAGGCGATCCTCGCGACCCGGCGGGCGGTGTTCCCGTTGCACGGGCTTCTGCCGTAGCGCTCAGGCCGCGTCGCGCAGCAGCTGTGCGGCCCGTTCGGCGATGGCGTAGACCGTGGCGTTGATGTTGGCGGAGACCACCCGCGGCATCACCGAGGCATCGGCCACCCGCAGGCCGTCCACGCCGTGGACCCGCAGGGCGGGGTCGACGACGGCGTGCGCGTCGGTGCCGATGCGGCAGGTGCCCGCGTAGTGGTGGTAGGAGCGCAGATTGCGGCAGAGGTAGCCGCGCAGGGCCTTCTCGCCGTCGACGTCCCGGCCGGGCAGGATTTCCTCGGCGCTCCAGTCCGCGAGTGACGGGGCATCGGCGATCTCCCGGGCGGCGCGCAGGCCCTGGACCATGGCGTCGAGGTCGCGCATGTCCGCGTAGTACCGCGGATCGATGCGCGGGGGCGCGCCGGGAGTGGTGCCGGCCAGGCGGACCGTGCCGTGGCTGAACGGCGTCATGAGGGCGACCATGATCGTCCAGCCCAGGCCGGGTTCTGGTCCCGGCAGGCTGTCCTCGCGCAGGGGGACGTCGACGATCTGCAGCTGCACGTCGGGCCCGGGGGCCTGCGGTCCGCTGCGGATCAGTCCCTGGGCCTCGCCGTGGTGGTCGGTGCCAGGGGGCACGGGGCGGGCCGAGCGGTGGACGACCCCGGTCAGCACGTGGTCCTGGAGGTGCGAGCCGACGCCGGGCAGGTGCACCGCGGTCGGGACGGCGAGGGCCCGCAGGTGGTTGCGCGGGCCGATGCCGGACAGCATGAGCAGCTGCGGGGTGCCGACGGCCCCCGCGGCCAGCACGACCGCTCCGGAGCGGGACCGGCGCGCGGTGCGCAACTCGCCGTCGGCGGCGTACTCCACGCCCGTGCAGCGGGCGCCGTCCAGGGTGATCCGGTGGACGAGGGCATCGGTCACGATGTGCAGCCCGGGCCGGTGGCGGGCCGGCCGGAGGTAGGCCGTGGCGGCGTCCTGCCGGACACCGTCGGCGATGCTGAGGTCGCCCCGGCCGAACCCTTCCTCCAGGCCCCCGGAGAGGTCGCGGGCCTGACGGTGCCCGGCCTGTGCCGCGGCGCGCAGGAAGTCCCGGGCGAGCGGGTGCGGGTCGGCGGCGGGGGCGACCCGCAGCGGACCGTCCATGCCGCGCAGCGCCGGATCGCGGTCCGCGACGCCGGTGAGGTTCTCGGTGCGTTTGAAGGCGGGCAGGAGGTCGTCGAAGCCCCAGCCCGGGGCGTCGTCCTCGGTGGCCCAGGCGTCATAGCTCGAGCGGTGGCCGCGCAGGAAGTTCATGGCGTTGATCGCCGAGCTGCCGCCCAGGCCGCGGCCGCGGGGCCACGGCACGGTGAGGCCGGTCTCGGTCTGCGGTGTGGTGCGGTCCGCCCGGTCCAGGGCGGTGTTCAGCAGGTCCGGCCAGGCCGGCGGCAGGGCCACGGCCGGCGGGAGGTCCGCTCCGCCCGCCTCCAGGAGGAGCACGCGGGCCGCCTCGTCCTCGGACAGGCGCGCGGCCAGCACGCACCCCGCGGACCCGGCGCCCACCACGACGTAGTCGAACTCGGTGCCGTTCGGAAAGGTGCCGGTCACGGTGAACCGCCCATCGCCGTCGCGCGCTTTGCCCCCTTCTGGGAAGTCTAGGAAGAGCGGCGGGCACGCGGCGGCCCCGTCGTCGGACCGCCGGTCCGAACGGCCGCCCCACGCGAGTGATGTCCGGCCTGTTCCGGTGCGGCCGCGGTCCGCTCCGGGTCACCATCGGCCCGTGGTGAGTGTGGGCGCGCTGCGCGCGCATCTGGTGGGGGTCGGGATCGCCGGGCCGGTGGCGACGACACGGGAGAGAAGCCTGCGCAGCTACCGGCTGTTCGCCGCCGGGGATCCGCGCCAGACGCTGGGGCTGGATCCGGGCCGGAACTGGACGCCGTCCGAACTGCTCCGCCTGATGGCTGACCAATGCGGGGTTTCGCCTGATCCGAGCCACACGTCAGGGCAAGATGTGATCGACCCGGACCGCACGTTGGCCGGCCTGGACGCCTTCGCCGCTCGTCTGCGGCGAGCGGCGCTGGACCGGGAGCCGGTGCTCCTCGGGACCGGGCATCCGCACCGGCTCCTGGGCTTCTACGCCGGATTGGCCGCGGCCCTGTCGGCGGCGGGATGTCCTGTCCTCACCCCATCGCATGGTCGACGTGTCGACATGCCGACGCAATTCGGCCTACGCCCGCACAACCTCCGCTACGTAGGGGGCGTCGCGGTGGTCCGCGGTGCGCCGGGTGAGGGCGCCGGGAGTGCGCCCGGAGTGCACACGCACTCCCCGCTCCCGGTTCGGGTCGCCCTGGCCGGCGCGGCCACGCACGGCGGCCCGCTGCCGAGCCTTGTGGTGGGGGACCACGGCTGGGTCTGCGGGGCAGGTCAGCTGGGCATTGAGGCCGTGGGGCTGGCCGACTCCGACGACCCCGCCGTTTTCGTCGCCCAGGCGGAGGGCAGGGTTTCGGTCGTGGTTCCGCTTGATGACGCTGTGCGGTCCGATTACTACCGACCGCTTACGCGCTATGTACTCAATCGAGCGTGTCTGTCACAGTAGTCAACCGATCGCTACTCCTCTTCCCCACTTGCATCATGCGCACCTAATCTGGGGAGGAGCGCACATGCGAGAGGGAGTCACCGGAGGGGAAGCCGGTGCCCGTCATGTGCGGAAGGTTCAGGTGTGTCATGGCTTCAAGCGAGAGGCCTCTCAACGAGGTCGTGTTCCTGACCGTGGCAGAGGTCGCCGCGGTGATGCGAGTGTCCAAGATGACCGTGTATCGGTTGGTGCACAGCGGTCATCTGCCGGCGATCCGGGTGGGGAGGTCCTTCCGCGTCCCGGAGCAGGCCGTCCATGACTATCTTCGCGAGTCCTACGTGGGGGTGGAAACTGCCTGACGGCTGCCTCGGTTTATGTTCGGTGCCCCCGGGCGGGTAGGCTTGGCCGACGTAGGTCGTGTGGGCTCGGACGCCCCGCACCGAGTGAAAACGAAGCGAGGGTAGTCGTGGGCTCTGTCATCAAGAAGCGGCGCAAGCGTATGGCCAAGAAGAAGCACCGCAAGCTGCTGAAGCGGACGCGTGTGCAGCGCCGTAACAAGAAGTAGTCGAGCTGCGCGTCGCTCTTCCCACTGCCCTCCCTCCACCGCCATCCGCGGTGGAGGGAGGGCAGTGGCGTTCCGGGCGCGGGCGGCGGGGCAGCCGGGACGGGGGGCCCGGTGGCGGCTCCGGTCACCGGCTGGGACAGGATCTCCTTGGCCGCCTTGACGGTGTTCGTACGGTCGTGCGTCATCACGGCGCAACATCGAACCGATACGGTGCGTATATGCGGTAAGAAGGAAGGCGCTGATCTTGGGCAAAGTGGTGCTCGTGACGGGGGTCGCCCGCCGGCTCAGTGGCCGGCTGGTACGACGGATCATGCGTGAGCCCGATGTCGACCGGGTGGTCGGCGTCGACGTGCTTCCGCCGGAGCACCAGCTGGACGGCGCCGAGTTCGTGCGCGCCGACATCCGGCACCCGATGATCGCGAAGGTGCTCGCCGAGCACTCCGTGGACACGGTGGTGCACATGGATGTGAGCGGGACGCTGCCGGGCCGCAACAACCGCGCGGCCGTCAAGGAGACCAACGTCATCGGCACCATGCAGATGCTCGGTGCCTGCCAGAAGGCTCCGACCGTGCGGCGCCTGGTGGTCAAGTCCACGACGAGCGTGTACGGATCGGCGCCGCGCGACCCGGCGGTCTTCACCGAGTCGATGCCCGCGAAGTCACTGCCGACCGGCGGCTTCGCCAAGGACGCCGTCGAAGTCGAGGGGTACGTGCGGGGCTTCGCCCGGCGCCGCCCGGACGTGGCCGTCTCGGTGCTGCGCTTCGCGAACATCCTGGGCCCGAACGCCGACACGCCGCTGGCGGAGTACTTCGCCCTGCCGGTGCTGCCGACCGTGCTCGGCTACGACCCGCGGCTGCAGTTCGTCCACGAGGAGGACGTCATGGACGTCCTGCTGCTGGCCCTGCGCGACGAGGGCAACGGCACCATCAACAGCGGTACGTTCAACATCGCCGGCGACGGGGTGCTGCTGCTGTCGCAGACCGCCCGCCGGCTCGGCAAGCCCACCGTGCCGGTGCTGCTGCCCGCGGTCACCTGGGTGGGGCAGATGCTGCGCACGGCCGGGGTGACGGACTTCTCGCGCGAGCAGATCCGGCTGCTCACCCATGGCAGGGTGGTGGACACGACACAGATGCGCGAGACTCTCGGCTTCGCCCCGAAGTACACCACCGCCGAGACCTTCAGTGACTTCGCCCGCAGTCACGGCCCGGGTCTGCTTCCGCCCGAACGGCTCGCCCGCACCGTGGACCGGCTCGCCGCGCTGGTGCCCGCGGGCGTCCCTGAGAACTGAGCTTGTGAGCACTCCTGCGAGGAGGAATCGCGCCATGGCGGATGCCAAGGTCATCCCGTTCGACGAGGACACGCGAACGCGTAGGGGGGCGTCACGGTCGCGCGGGCGTGCGGCCGCCCGCACGTCGGGTGAGGCCTCCGGCGCGAACGCGCTGGCCGCACTGCCGGTGGAGGACCGCACCGTACGGGACCAGGCCGCCGCGCGGCCGGAGGAGACCGGCACGGCTGCGGCGGGCGGCCCGGACGTCACACCGGCCGGAGCGGCCGGAGCGGCCCCGGAAGGGGCCGAGGGCACGCAGCCGCGGCCGGCCACCGGGGGCGGGCCGCTGGCCGCCGCTCTCGGCCAGGCCGCCGACCGCCTGCTGGGCGGTCCCTGGGAGCGCCGGGTGGCGCACGGCCTGGCGTTCCTGCGCCGCCGGGTCACCGGGGACTACGAGGTCGACGACTTCGGTTACGACGAGGACCTCACCGACCAGGTGCTCATGTCGGTGCTGCGGCCGCTGTACGAGTCGTACTTCCGCGTCGAGGTGAAGGGCATCGAGAACATCCCGGCCGAGGGCGGCGCCCTGGTGGTGGCCAACCACTCCGGGACGCTGCCGCTGGACGGGCTGATGATGCAGGTCGCCGTCCACGACAACCACCCGGCCGGGCGGCATCTGCGGCTGCTCGCCGCGGACCTGGTCTTCGTGCTGCCGCTGGTGAACGAACTGGCGCGGAAGGCCGGGCACACCCTGGCCTGCGCGGAGGACGCGCAGCGGCTGCTGGAGCGCGGCGAGGTCGTCGGGGTGATGCCGGAGGGCTTCAAGGGGCTCGGAAAGCCGTTCTCGGAGCGCTACAAGCTGCAGCGCTTCGGGCGGGGCGGCTTCGTGGCGACCGCGCTGAAGACCCGGGTGCCGATCGTGCCGTGCTCCATCGTGGGCGCGGAGGAGATCTACCCGATGATCGGCAACGCGAAGACCGCGGCGCGGCTGCTGGGCTTCCCGTACTTCCCGATGACGCCGACCTTCCCGTGGCTCGGGCCGCTGGGGCTGGTGCCGCTGCCGACGAAGTGGACCATCCAGTTCGGCGAGCCGATCGCGACGGACGGTTACGCGCCGGAGGCGGCGGAGGACCCGATGCTGGTCTTCAACCTCACCGACCAGGTACGGGAAACGATTCAGCACACGCTCTACAAGCTGCTGGTGCAACGGCGTTCGGTGTTCTTCTGACGGACGCGGCGAGGACGCAGAGGGACGCGGCGAGGGCCGGTGCCCGGGGCGTCACCCCGGGCACCGGCCCTCGCCGGTACCGCTCGGTCGGCTACTCGCCGTTGTCGTTCTCCGCGCCGAGGCCGAGGCCCGGGAGCAGACCCGGCAGCAACGGGGGCAGGGTGACGGACGGCTGTGCGGTCTCGCCGGAGCCGGTGGAAGGGCTTCCGCTGCTCGGCGGGGGGTTGAGCAGTCCGTCCGCGCCGCCGATGAAGCCGCTGTCGGAGCTCTTGGACGCCGACGGGCTGGCCTTCTCCGTGCCGCGCTCGACGGAGCGGTCGCTCGCGGAGTCGCTCGACGAGGGGGACGGCCCCCGCGTGCCACTGCTGGAGCGGGCACCGCTGCCGGGGAGGCCGTTGCGCCCGTCGCCGGGGGTGGCGGCGGGGGGCAGCAGCTTCTGCAGCGGGGCGACCTCCTGCTCTATGGCGTCGAAGACGGAGGTGACCTTGTTGCCGACGTCGCTGAGCTTGGTGGGGAGCCGGTCGCGCAGCTCGGTCCAGCCCCTGCGGTGGTTGCTGGAGAACGCGGAGAGCGTCTCCATCGGCCGCAGTGAGCCGTCCTTGCGGTATGCGGCGGTGAGCAGCCGGTGGCCCTCGGTGGCCTCCTGCTGCATACCGGACAGCGCCCGGCGGATCTCGCCCACCGACTCGTCGTCGAGCTGGCCGCCGCGCCCGCGCTCCATGAGGCGGCGCGCCTCCTGGAGCCGGGTGGAGGCGAGGTCGAGATAGACCTTGCCGCGGTCGGCGTCGTCGTCGGCGAGGTTGAGGCGCATGTCCTCCATGCCCCGCTTGAGGCCGTACAGCGTGTCACCGGGGAGCGCGTCGGTGCTCGCGGCGGCCACGCCGCCGAAGGCACCGGCCGCGACGCCCACCGAGAGCCCGCCGGCGGCGAGCCGGCGGGACCACGCGGAGCGGGGCCTCAGTTTCCCGATGCCGCGGCCGCCGGCGCGATGTGCGCCACGACCGCCGTCGCGTTGCTCGGGGACCGTCAGCGTGCCGTCGGCGAGCGCGGCTTCCATCGCCGCGATCAATTGGGCACGTTGCACGGTCTTGGCCTCGGGGTCCAGCGTGGGCCGCGGCACGTCCTCCAGGGCGTCCGCCAGGGCCAGGAGCCTTCCCTGATCCGGATCCGCATGCCGGTCCGCGGCGTGTGCGCCGTGCTGCTCGCCGGCGTGCGCCTGTTGGCCGTCGTCCTCAAGGGCGTCGGCGAAGGCGTTCGCCCGCCGGTGCGCCGTTGGGTTCGCGATCACGGGCGGCACCTCCTCTCGTCATCCACCTCGACTCCCCGATGTGCCTGCAAGGTTCCAGACCTTGAGCCCTTCCACCCGATCGAGTGATCGGAAGCGGGCAGGGCACGGCAGTGGGGGGTCCGCATGTGATGCAACGAGCGCCGTACGCCCAGGGTTACGCCCAGGGTTGCGCACTCATGATGATCGGACCGTGAAGACAGTCGCAAGATGAAGTCCCATCCATGGCGTTCATCGCGCGTCGTCGGGAAGCAGCCGGGCGAGGGTCCGTACGGCCCGGTACTGCAGGGTCTTGATCGCGCCTTCGTTCTTCCCCATGATGCGTGCCGTCTCGGCGACGGACAGGCCCTGCAGGAAGCGCAGCGTCACGCACTCCTGCTGCTGGGGGTTGAGCTTGCGCACCGCGCGCAGCAGCGACTCGTTGGACAGCGACTCCAGGACGCAGTCCTCCGGGCTGGGCTCGACCTCGTTGGCGTCGAGCATCTCCCCGGTGGTCACCTCCAGCCGGAAGCGGCTGGACTTGAAGTGGTCGGCGACCAGGTTGCGCGCGATCGTCACCAGCCAGGCGCCGAAGTCGCGGCCCTGCCAGGTGAAGGTGCCGATCCGGCGCAGCGCGCGCAGGAACGTCTCGCTGGTGAGGTCCTCGGCGGTCGCCTTGCCCCCGACGCGGTAGTAGATGTACCGGTACACCGTGTCGGAGTAGTGGTCGTACAACCGCCCGAAGGCCTCGGTCTCCCCGGCCTGGGCGCGTTCGACCAGGTCCATCATCCGCCCGCTGTCGGTGTCCGAGGCGGGACGGCGCGTGGAGGCGCCCGAGGACCGTGCGGTCTGCGGGGTGCTGCGGGTTCGTCTGCCGACCGCCGCCCGGCCGTCGGCGAGCGCATAGGTCGCCAGGGCGGGGCCGGCGGGCACTGCTGCGGCGAGTGCTGGCACGGGCACGGCGTACGCGGGGACAACGCGCAGCAGGTGCTCAGCCACCAGTGCGCGCAGCGTAGCCAGGCCAGAGGCGTCAACCCCGGTGTGTGGGTACACGGGACTCCCAGAGGCAGAACTTCCATCACGTGCAGTACGGAACCGTTCACTCGTCGTAGCGACGCGTGGGAACCGGCTTGCGTTTGAGGAGAATAACGCTTCGTACAGGCGACGCTACACCGAGTTGCTGAAATCGCCGGTTCCGCCCACTCTCTGGCGGAATGGTGATCGATCAATTATCGAACACTGAAACGTACTTGACCACATAGCGTCGTGAATTGCTCGCGTGGAGAGCGTGTTGTGGCTGTGTGGTCATGTGGCGACTGACGGGACGCCAGAGGGGTACACCGGTGTGTCGCGCATCGGCCCCGGACCGGGGCCGATGCTCAGCGGCGGCGGCGCTGCAGGGCCACCGCGGCGGCCGCGCCGCCCGCGACCGCCCCGACCCCGGCGGCCGCCGGAATGCCGATTTTCGCGGCCTTGCGGCCGGTGCGGTAGTCGCGCAGTCGCCAGCCCATTTCGCGCGCGTGTTTGCGCAGGCGCGTATCGGGATTGATCGCGTATGGATGTCCGACCAACGACAGCATCGGGATGTCGTTCGACGAATCGCTGTACGCGGCGCAGCGCGACAGTTCGAGTCCCTCGGCCGCGGCGAGCGCCCGGACCGCCTCGGCCTTGGCCGGGCCGTGCAGCGGCTCGCCGACCAGCCGGCCGGTGTACACGCCGTCGACGTGCTCGGCGACGGTGCCCAGGGCGCCGGTCAGGCCGAGCCGCCGGGCGATGATCGTGGCGGTCTCGACAGGCGCGGCGGTGACCAGCCACACCCGCTGCCCGGCGTCCAGGTGGGCCTGGGCGAGCGCGCGGGTGCCGGGCCAGATCTTGCCGGCCATGTACTCGTCGTAGATCTCCTCCCCGATCGACATGAGCTCCTCGACGCGGTGCCCCTTGACGATCGACAGCGCGCTCTGGCGCACTTCCTGCATGTGCTCGGGGTCCTCGGACCCGGCGATGCGGAAGTAGGCCTGCTGCCAGGCGAAGCGCACCAGGTCGCGGCTGTGGAAGAACTTCCGCTTGTACAGGCCGCGTCCGAAGTGGAAGATCGCGGCGCCCTGCATGACCGTGTTGTCCAGGTCGAAGAACGCGGCCGCATGGGGGTCGCCGACGACCGGGAACGCGGGGAGGGCGGTCCGCGCCGCCTTCTTCGGCGCGGGTGCCGCGAGGGCGGCCTCGGCCGCGGCCTCGCCCGCCAGCACGCTGCGTGCTGTCGCGGAGCGCTTACGGGGGGTGAGCCATCGCAGAGCGGCCATGGGGGGAGCATAGCCAGTCTGTTGGGTACTTCCGGTGCTCAGATGGAGCAGGTGAATGAACTCCGAGCGACAGAAGTGTTACTCCCGTCACGGCCGGTTGACGCCGGGCGCGGGCAGAATGACCGGCATGAGTCCCCTGTTCGGACGCGGCCCCCGCCAGGACGCCACGGGTCCCGCCGCCCCCCTCGACCCCGCCCTCCGCACGGTCACGCTGATCGTGAAACCCGGCTGCCACCTGTGCGACGACGCCCGGGCCGTCGTGGAGAAGGTGGTCGCCGAGGTCGGATGCCGCTTCGAGGAGCGCGACATCAGCCAGGACGAGGAGCTGCACCGCGCGTACTGGGAGCAGATCCCGGTCGTCCTGATCGACGGGGAACAGCACACGTTCTGGCGTGTCGACGAGGGCCGGCTGCGCCGCGGGCTGGGCCTCTGAGACGCCTGGGACCACAGGTGGGTGATTTGCGGGTGTTCCTCTTGGCCCGTGTGCTCGATTACCATCAAGGCGTTTTGTGTGCTGCGGGGGTATGTACGTGAGGAAGGTGACGGCGTGCTCCCGGGCAGGCTTCAGGCGCGCGGCGGATTCGCCGTCGTCGACGTCGAGGCCACCGGTTCGAGTTCGCGGCGGAACCGCGTGGTCGAGCTGGCGGTCGTTCTGATGGACCGCGATTTCGTCCCGCAGGGCGAGTTCTCGACGCTGGTGGACCCCGAGGGCCCGGTCGGTCCCACCCATATCCACGGCATCGAGTCCCACCATGTCGAGGCGGCCCGCGCGCCGCTGTTCTCCCAGATCGCCCCCGGGCTGCTCGCCCTGCTGCGCGGCCGGGTGCTGGTCGGGCACAACGTGGGCTGCGACCGGGCGTTCCTGGCGGCGGAGTACGGCCGCATCGGCATCCGGTTCCCCGAGGTGCCGGAGCTGTGCACCATGCGGATGGCGGCGCAGCGCGAGCCCGTGCCGCGGGGCCTGAGCCTGCGCGCGTGCGCCGAGGCGGCCGGGGTGACCGGCTGGTCGGCGCACACCGCGCTCGGCGATGCCCGCGCGACCGCCCGGCTGTTCACCGCGTACGTCCGCGAGCACCCGCAGTGGCCCGCGCACGCGGAACAGGAGCTGGCGCGCGCCGCCGGGGTGGAATGGCCGCGGCTGGCGGGGACCGATGCGGCCTGGGTGGAGCGCAAGGGTGCGGAGAGGCCGCTGATGCGGAACGTTCCCGTACAAAAGGTGGCTTCTTCTGTCCGTAATGGGGGTGCGTGATGCCGGTCACTTCCCCAGGGCAAATCGGACACCATCTTTGTGCACGCGTTCACAAAGACATAGCCTGGCGTGTACGGGGCGGCCCCATCGAGGGGTGCCGCTCGCAGCCCAGCTCTACCCGCAGGAGCATCGTGGCAACTGGCCGAACTCACCGACCGGCGACCCGGAGCCGAGGGATTCCCGAGGCCACCGTCGCCAGGCTCCCGCTGTACCTGCGGGCCCTGACCGCGCTCTCCGAGCGATCGGTGCCCACCGTGTCGTCGGAGGAACTCGCGGCGGCCGCCGGAGTGAACTCCGCCAAACTCCGCAAGGACTTCTCGTACCTCGGCTCGTACGGAACCCGCGGTGTCGGTTACGACGTCGAGTACCTCGTGTACCAGATCTCCCGCGAACTGGGCCTCACCCAGGACTGGCCGGTCGTGATCGTCGGCATGGGAAATCTCGGCGCCGCGCTCGCGAACTACGGCGGCTTCGCCTCCCGCGGTTTCCGCATCGCCGCGCTCATCGACGCGGACGCCCAGCTCACCGGCCGGCCGATCGCGGGGCTGCCGGTGCGGCACGCGGACGAGCTGGAGTCGATCGTGCGGGACAACCACGTGTCCATCGGCGTGATCACCACGCCCGCCGGTGCCGCGCAGGAGGTCTGCGACCGCCTGGTGACCGCCGGGGTCACCTCGATCCTGAACTTCGCCCCGACCGTGCTGACCGTCCCCGACGGGGTCGACGTCCGCAAGGTCGACCTCTCCATCGAACTGCAGATCCTCGCCTTCCACGAACAGCGCAAGGCGGGCGAGGAGCTCGAGGGCACCCTCGCGGTGCCCCCGGTGGCGGCCAAGGCGGTCCGCGACAGCGACCGCCGCCCGGGACCTGACGGGGACGTCCCCGCCGTGATGCCGGCATGAGTCTCCTCGTGGTCGGGCTGAGCCACCGCACCGCCCCGGTCGGCGTCCTGGAGCGGGCGGCGCTCGCGGAGGACACCAAGGCCGATCTGCTGCACGACGTGCTGGCCGCCGAGCCGGCCAGCGAGGCGGCGGTGCTGTCGACCTGCAACCGCATCGAGCTGTACGCGGACGTCGACAAGTTCCACGCCGGGGTCGCGGAGCTGTCCACGCTCCTGTCCCGGCACAGCGGCGTCGGCCTGGACGAGCTCACCCCGCACCTGTACGTCCACTACGAGGACCGGGCCGTCCACCACCTGTTCTCGGTCGCCTGCGGCCTGGACTCCATGGTCGTCGGCGAGGGCCAGATCCTCGCCCAGATCAAGGACATGCTCGGCCTCGGCCAGGAGCTGCACACCGCCGGCCGGACCCTGAACGACCTGTTCCAGCAGGCGCTGCGGGTCGGCAAGCGGGCCCACTCCGAGACCGGCATCGACCGCGCCGGGCAGTCGCTGGTCACCTTCGGCCTGGACCAGATGGCGCAGGCCGTCGGCGGCACCACGTTCGCGGAGTGGGGCAAGGGCAAGCGCGCCCTGGTCGTCGGCGCGGGCTCGATGAGCTCACTGGCCGCCGCGACCCTGGCCCGCGCGGGGGCCGGCGACATCGTCGTCGTCAACCGCACGCACGAGCGCGCCGAGCGGCTGGCCGAGTCCGTCGGCGGTCGCGCGGTGCCCATGGACGATCTCGCCGCCGAGCTGCCGCACGCCGACATCGTGGTGTCCTGTACCGGCGCGACCGGACTGGTGCTGACCGCCGACACGGTCGCCCGCGCCACCCTGACCCGCGCCCTGCGCGCCGCCGGCGGGCCGGCCGCGCCCATCGGCATGCTCGACCTCGCGCTGCCGCGTGACATCGACCCGCTGGTGCACGCCATCGACGGCGCGCACCTCACCGATCTGGAGACCATCGGCACGGCCGCGGCCGACGCCCCGATGGCGGCGGACGTCGACCAGGTCCGAAAGATCGTTTCCGCAGAGGTCGAGGCGTTCGGCGCCGCCCAGCGCGCCGCGCACATCACGCCGACCGTCGTCGCCCTGCGCGCCATGGCCGCCGACGTGGTCGCCACCGAGCTCACCCGGCTGGACGGCCGGCTGCCCGGCCTCGGCGAGCGCGAGCGCGCCGAGGTGACCCAGACCGTGCGCCGCGTGGTGGACAAGCTCCTCCACGCGCCCACCGTGCGGGTCAAGCAGCTCGCGGGCGAGCCCGGCGGAGCCGGGTACGCTGACGCGCTGCGCGAACTCTTCGACCTGGACCCGCAGGCGGTCGCCGCGGTCAGCCGGGCCGACACCCCGGTCGTACCGGTGGTCCCGTCACCGGCCGCGTCGACCGGTGCCGTCACGAATGAAGCGAATCGAGGGCGGGCATGACGAGGCCCACCGCACTGAAACTGGGAACCCGGCGCAGCGCGCTGGCGATGACGCAGTCGGGCATGGTCGCCGACCAGGTACGCCGGCTCACCGGCCGTGACGTGGAGCTGGTGGAGGTCACCACGTACGGCGACGTCTCGCGCGAGCACCTGGCGCAGATCGGCGGCACCGGGGTGTTCGTCTCCGCGCTGCGCGACGCGCTGCTGAACGGGGAGATCGACTTCGCCGTCCACTCCCTGAAGGACCTGCCCACCGCCGATGCCGACGGGCTGACGCTGGCCGCGATCCCGTCCCGCGAGGACTCGCGGGACGCGTTGGTGGCCCGCGACGGCCTCACGTTCGAGCAGCTCGCCATGGACCCGCGCGGCGCGCGCGTCGGCACCGGCTCGCCGCGCCGGGCGGCGCAGTTGAACGCCTGGGCCCGCTCGCTCGGCGTCCGCATCGAGACCGTGCCGATCCGCGGCAACGTGGACACGCGCATCGGATACGTTGCCTCGGGCGACCTCGATGCCGTGGTCCTGGCCGCCGCCGGCCTGAGCCGGCTGGGGCGCCTGCCGGAGGTCACCGAGCTGATCTCGCCCGACGTCGTGCTGCCCGCCCCCGGACAGGGGGCGCTGGCCGTCGAGTGCTCTGCGGCCGACGCAGAACTCGTCTCCGCGCTCGCCGTGCTCGACGACCCGTTCACCCGGGCCGCCGTGACCGCCGAGCGCGCACTGCTCGCCGCCCTGGAGGCCGGCTGCTCCGCGCCCGTGGGCGCGCTGGCCGAGCCCGCTTTCGCAGGCGCCGACGAGCCCATCACCGAGCTGCGCCTGCGCGGTGTCGTCGGGACCACCGACGGCTCCTCGCTGGTGCAGATGTCCATCACTGGTCCCACCCCCGTCTCTCGCGAGGAAGCTCTGGCCCTGGGCCGCGAGCTCGCCGACGAGATGCTCGCCAAGGGTGCGGCCGGTCTTATGGGGGAGCGCGTACATTGAGCCCCACCGCCGCCGCAGCGACCAACACCACGACCGCAGCCGATGCCACGACCGGCAGCGCGGCTGACGGACCGCCGCCCCTTCCGGTCCTCGGGCACGTCACCTTCCTCGGTGCCGGACCCGGTGACCCGGGTCTGCTGACCCTGCGGGCCGTCGAGGCCCTGGCCCGCGCCGATCTGCTGGTCGCCGACCAGCAGGTGCTCGACGTCGTGCGGACGCACGCCCGGGCAGGCGTGGACACGGCGGAGCCGGCCTTCACCGAGGGCGAGTTGAGCCCTTCGGCCGCCGCGACCAAGCTTTGCACGGCCTCCGCGCGCACCGGCAAGCGGGTGGTCCGAGCGATCGCGGGCGACCCCGGACTCGACCCCCAGGCCGCCGCCGAGATGCTCGCCTGCGCGCACGCCGGCATCCCCTTCGAGGTGGTCCCGGGCGTCGCCGCGGCCATCGGCGTGCCCGCGTACGCCGGTGTCCCGCTCAGCGGCAACGTGCGCTTCATAGACGCCGCCACCGCCTCCGGCCGCTGCTGGAGCGAGGTGGGCGCGAGCGACGCGACGGTGGTGGTCTCCACGACCCTGCAGACCGTCGCCGCCACCGCCGCCGAGCTGGTGTCCGCCGGGCGCAAGCCCGACACCCCGCTGACGGTCACCGTCGCCGGCACCACCACCCGGCAGCGGACCTGGACCGCCACGCTGGCCACCATCGCCGCCGAGCTGAAGGCCACCAAGGCGCTCCCCACCCCGGAGGGCCCCATCGCGGCGATAGCCGTGGTCGGCGAGCCGACCACGCAGCGCGACCTGCTCTCCTGGTTCGAGACCAAGGCCCTGTTCGGCTGGAAGGTCCTCGTACCGCGCACCAAGGAGCAGGCGGTCTCCCTCTCGGACCAGCTGCGGTCCTACGGAGCCGTGCCGCACGAGGTGCCCACGATCGCCGTCGAACCGCCGCGCACCCCGCAGCAGATGGAGCGCGCCGTCAAGGGCCTGGTCACCGGGCGGTACGAGTGGATCGCCTTCACCTCGGTCAACGCCGTCAAGGCGGTGCGCGAGAAGTTCGAGGAGTACGGGCTCGACGCGCGGGCCTTCGCCGGCATAAAGGTCGCCGCCGTCGGCGAGCAGACGGCCCGCGCGCTCGTGGACTTCGGCGTGAAGCCGGACCTGGTCCCCAGCGGCGAGCAGTCCGCGGCCGGCCTCCTGGAGGACTGGCCGCCCTACGACCCCGTCTTCGACCCCATCGACCGGGTCTTCCTGCCCCGCGCCGACATCGCCACCGAGACGCTGGTGGCGGGCCTGGTGGAGCTCGGCTGGGAGGTGGACGACGTCACGGCCTACCGGACCGTGCGCGCCTCGCCGCCGCCGGCGGAGACCCGTGAGGCCATCAAGGGCGGCGGCTTCGACGCGGTGCTGTTCACCTCGTCCAGCACGGTGCGCAACCTCGTCGGCATCGCCGGCAAGCCGCACAACGTCACCGTCATCGCCTGCATCGGCCCGGCCACCGCCAAGACGGCGGAGGAGCACGGGCTGCGGGTGGACGTGATGGCTCCCGAGCCGTCCGTGCAGGCGCTGGCGCAGGCCCTGGCCGACTTCGGCGTACGGCGCCGTGAGGCGGCCGTCGCGGCCGGCGACCCGGTCACCCGGCCCAGCGAGCGCCGTCCCGGCTCGCGGCGCCGCGCCCGGGTCTGATCCGGCGCGCCTTCTCTCCACGCCACCCGCGGGGCGGCCGGCCCGCGCGGCCGGCCGCCCCGCGGGCGTACGCCCGGAGGCCCGGTACGGCCCGACATCCGGTCGGGAAGAGCACCCCCGGCGCGGGCGTACGGTGGTGAACGGAAGCCCCGGCGATGGAGAGGCGCGACACGGTCATGAGCGGAAGCGGTACTCGTTACGGTCAGTTCCCCGGCGCGCGCCCGCGCCGCCTGCGTACCACGCCGGCGATGCGCCGCATGGTCGCCGAGACCCGCCTCCACCCCGCCGAGCTGATCCTCCCGGTGTTCGTTCGTGAAGGCATTCACGAGCCCGTGCCGCTGTCGACCATGCCGGGCGTCGTCCAGCACACCCGCGACACCCTGCGCAAGGCCGCCGTCGAGGCCGTCGAGGCGGGCGTCGGCGGTTTCATGATCTTCGGCGTCCCGCTCGACGAGAAGAAGGACGCGATCGGCACCCCCGGCACCGACCCGGACGGCATCCTGCAGGTCGCCATCCGCGACGTGATCAGCGAGGTCGGCGACGCGCTGGTGGTCATGTCCGACCTGTGCCTGGACGAGCACACCGACCACGGCCACTGCGGCGTCCTGGACGCCGAGGGCCGCGTCGACAACGACGCCACCCTGGAGCGCTACGCCGAGATGGCCCGCGTCCAGGCGGACGCCGGCGTCCACGTCGTCGGCCCGAGCGGCATGATGGACGGCCAGGTCGGCGTCATCCGGGACGCGTTGGACGCCGCGGGCCACCAGGACGTCTCCGTGCTGGCCTACACCGCCAAGTACGCCTCCGCCTTCTACGGCCCCTTCCGCGAGGCCGTCGGCTCGTCCCTGACCGGCGACCGCAAGACGTACCAGCAGGACCCCGCCAACCTCCGCGAGTCGATGCGCGAGCTCGCGCTCGACCTCGCCGAGGGTGCCGACATGGTGATGGTCAAGCCCGCGCTGCCCTACCTCGACGTGCTGGCCAAGGTCGCCGAGTCGGTGGACGTGCCCGTCGCGGCCTACCAGATCAGCGGTGAGTACGCGATGGTCGAGGCCGCCGCGGAGCGCGGCTGGATCGACCGCGACCGCGCGATCATGGAGACCCTGACCTCGGTCCGCCGGGCCGGCGCCCAGATGATCCTCACGTACTGGGCGACCGAGGTCGCGCAGCAGCTCTGACCGCGCGGGGCCCGGCGCGCCGGGCCAACGGGCCCTTGGACGGCGGGTTTTGCGTCGGCATCGACAGACCGCAGTGCTGCTGGGGCCGTGCCGCATGCGCCGCCGCGGCAGGGGGGGGCCGCAAGGCCCCCGCAAAGCGGAGCAGCACCCTGGCGCGTCAGCCGCGGGCCGGGCGTCGCCGTGGCCGTGCTCACCCGGGCGGGCGTCGTCCGCTTCGGGGCCTGCGTGGCGCGCTCCTGCGCCCGCGGGATTGCCGTGCCCTGGGGAGCGTCGCCGTCGTGGCGCTCGCGCTGCACTGCGCCCCGGCCCGCGCCGCCCGGTCCGCCACAGGCCCCGCAGAGGCCCCGTGCTGCCCGACCGGGTCCGGACACCTGTGCGCGGGGTCGGGCGTGCGGGCACCGCGCGAGGGCCGCTCCAAGCCCGCCACCAGGGGTTTTCCGTCGCGGACGCCGACCGGAGGGGTGCCTGGGCACGCGGGACGCCGCCACGCCGTACTCCGGTTCCCGCCAAGGTGATATTTCGTTACATCAAGTGGGTTTGCCCCCTATCCCGAATGAAAGGGGCATATCGCCGGGAAGTATCGGGTTGTCCAAACCGGGGCGGACGCGCAAGCGCCGCCGAGAAAGGAGACCGCAATGCGGGCTTCCCGATTTGCCGCCGCGCTGGGTGTCGCGGCCGCCGTTTTGATGGGTGGCGCCACGGCTGCCAGCGCCGCCACCGAGGTGGCGCCCAAGGCGGCAGCTCACGTGACGCACGACCGTGGCAACGGCTACGGCGACCGTGGCAACGACTACGGCGACCGTTGGGGTCGCGACCGGGGCCACCGCCACGACCGCTGGGGCCACCACCGTCACCACCGTCACCACGGTCGTCACCACTGGGGCCACCGCTGGGGTCACCACCGCTGACGGATGACATCGCAGGGGCGCCCTTCCGACTCGGGGGAGGGCGCCCCCGCCTTGTGCCCGGGCGGCCGCTAGTCCCACCAGAAGGTCCAGCACACCTCGCCCAGCAAGGACTTCGCGTACGTGTGGAGGGAACCGCTGCCCTGGGTGATGTTGTCCGGGCAGAAGGCCAAGTGCTCGGCGGCCGTCGCCTCGGCCTCCGCCAGGTCCGCCGGCGGTGCGGCCACGGAGAGCACCAGGACGTCGAAGGCGAGGGCCACGACCCGCACGCCGAAGCGGTCCTCCCAGGAACGCAGCACGGCGCAGAGCCGGCCCACGTCGTTCTCGTGGTTGAGCGGGCCGGCCCAGCCCATGGCCGCGGGCACGTCGGCACTGCGCCGGGCCGGAACCAGGGCAACGCGGGGATCCTCGAGCCGTCCCGCACCGATCACCGACGCCGCGACCTCCGCCGCCCTCACGTCCGGGTCGGCCTCGAACTCCCGTGCCGGGGCGAGGCCGGGCCACTCCCGGCCGAAGGGGGCGACCATCTCGGCGTCGCGCGTGTCGAAATCCTCCTCGAAGCCCCAGAAGCCGGCCAGCACGTCCTCGGCGTCGTGGTCGCCGGGGTACGACATCATCCCGGGGGACAACTCCCTGGTGGCGGGCATGACCGGGGCCATCGAGAGCAGCACCGGATGCAGGCCCGCCGACATGCGCGCGGGCAGCAGCCGCTCCCAGGCGTCGGGCGCGGCGGGCCCGTCCGCGTGCCAGAGCAACGGTGCGTGCCAGGGGCCGTCGCACGTCGCGTCGACCAGGCTGCCGGGCGGGAGGTCGAGGCCCAGACACCGGCCGGTCGGGTCCTGCGCGAGCTTGGGGAGTTGGTTGGGGAGCGTCGCCATGGTCGGGAATGTAGGGGTGACCACTGACAACGGCGGCCCCGGGGAGAGCGGTTGCTCTTCCCGGGGCCGCCGTCGTGCGGACGCGGGGTGCGTCAGAGGCGCTCGGGGGTGCGGATGCCGAGCAGTGCCATGCCCTGGCGCAGGGTGCAGGCGGTCAGGTCGCAGAGCAGGAGCCGGTTCTCCTTGACGTCCGGAGCGGGCTCCGGCTTCACGACCGGGCACTGGTCGTAGAACGTGGTGAACGTCGAGGCCAGCGCGTAGAGGTACGAGGCCAGCTTGTGCGGCTCGTACGTCTCGGACACGCTCGCCAGGGTCTCCGCGAACTCGTCCAGCAGCAGCCCGAGCGCGCGCTCGGCCGGGGCCAGCGGCAGCTCGGGGTGGGCGACCGGCTTGGCGTCGCCCGACTTCCGCAGGATCGACTGGGTACGGGCGTACGCGTACTGCAGGTACACGCTCGTGTCGCCGTTGAGCGAGACCATCCGGTCGAGGTCGAAGACGTAGTCCCGGCCGAGGGAGGTGGACAGGTCGGCGTACTTGATCGCGCCGATGCCGACCTCCTTGGCCCGGTCGGCGATCTCCTCGGGGGTGAGGAGGCCGCCGCTCTTGTCCTCGATGACCGCGCCCGCCCGCTCCACCGCCTCGTCCAGCAGGTCGACCAGCCGGAAGGACTCGCCGGACCGGGTCTTGTACGGCTTGCCGTCCTTGCCCAGCAGCGCGCCGAACGGGATGTGGAGCGCCTTGACCTCGTCGGTGAGCCAGCCGGCCCGCTTGGCGGTCTCGAAGACCATCTTGAAGTGCAGGGCCTGCCGGAAGTCGACCACGTACAGCAGCGTGTTCGCGCGCAGGTCGGCGGTGCGGTTCCGGATCGCCGACAGGTCGGTCGCGGCGTAGCCGAAGCCGCCGTCGGCCTTCTGCACGATGAGCGGGACCGGCTCGCCGTCCTTGCCCTTGATGTCGTCGAAGAAGACGCAGAGCGCGCCGTTGGACCGCACGGCGACGCCGGACTTCTCCAGCAGCGTGCAGGTCTCGACGAGCATGTCGTTGTAGCCGGACTCGCCGACGACGTCCTCGTCCCGGATCGCGATGTCGAGCTTGTCGTAGACCGAGTTGAAGTAGATCTTCGACTCGTCGACGAACCGCTGCCACATCGCCAGCGTCTCCGGCTCGCCGGCCTGCAGGTCCACGACCCGGTTCCGTGACCGCGTCTTGAAGTCGTCGTCGGCGTCGAAGAGGGCGCGCGAGTCCTTGTAGAGCCGGTTGAGGCGCGACATGGAGGCCTCGCCGGCCTCCTCGTCGCCGGCGCCGCCCGCGGAGTCGTGGTCCAGCTCGTGCGGGTGCTCGACCAGGTACTGGATGAGCATGCCGAACTGGGTGCCCCAGTCGCCGATGTGGTGGCGCCGGATCACCGTCTCGCCCTCGAACTCCAGGATCTTGACGAGCGCGTCGCCGATCACGGAGGACCGCAGGTGGCCGACGTGCATCTCCTTGGCCACGTTCGGCTGTGCGTAGTCGATCACCGTGATGCCGGGGTCGGCCTTGGCGGGCACGCCGAGCCGGTCGTCGGCGGCCCGGGCGGCCAGCGTCCGGGTGATCGCGGAGTCGGCGACGGTGATGTTGAGGAAGCCGGGGCCGGAGACCTCGATGTCGGCGATGAGGCCGTCGTCCGCCGGAAGAGCGGCCACGACCTCGGCGGCCAGCTCGCGGGGGTTCGCCTTGTTCCGCTTGGCGAGGCCCAGCACACCGTTGGCCTGGAAGTCGGCCCGGTCGCTACGTCGCAGCAGCGGGTCGGCACCGAGGGCGTCAGCGACGCGCTGCTGGATCGTGGCGGAAAGCGAGTTGACCGAGGCCATGGGATGGGTGCTTCCTGAGAGGGATCAGAGATCAACCCTCAGTATCCCACGCGCTACCACTCATTTTTCTCTGGGACAATTGCCGGGTACCGAGCTACCCGCTGCACTGGTGGAAGGAAGTCGAGACAGTGGCTCAGAGCACCGAGGCCGACTGGGTCGCCCGCTTCGCGGACGACGTCATTGCGGAAGCCGGGCGGCGGGCTCCGGGCAAGAAAATCGTCGTCGCTTCCGGAATCAGCCCGTCCGGGCCGATCCACCTGGGCAACCTCCGCGAGATCATGGTCCCGCACCTGGTCGCCGACGAGATCAAGCGGCGCGGCGTGCCCTGCGAGCACATCCTGTCGTGGGACGACTTCGACCGGTACCGCAAGGTCCCGGCCGGCTACGACCCGTCGTACGCCGAGCACATCGGCAAGCCGCTGACCGCCGTCCCGGCGCCCGAGGGCAGCCCGCACGCGAGCTGGTCCGACCACTTCAAGGCGCCCTTCCGCGAGGCGCTGGCGGCGCTCGGCGTCGAGGTCACCGAGATCAGCCAGACCGTCGAGTACACCTCCGGCACCTACCGCGAGCAGATCCTGCACGCGATGCGCGAGCGCCGGCGGATCGACGAGGTGCTCGGCCGCTACCGGACGAAGAAGAAGGCGGGCGGCGAGGAGCAGGACGACGAGGAGGCCTCACTGGAGCAGGCCCCCGAGTACTTCCCGTACAAGCCCTACTGCTCGGCCTGCGACAAGGACCTGACCACCGTCGTCGCCTACGACGACGACACCACCGAGCTCACCTACGAGTGCCAGGCCTGCGGCAACCGCGAGACCGTGCGGCTCAGCGAGTTCGACCGCGGCAAGCTGGTCTGGAAGGTCGACTGGCCGATGCGCTGGGCCTTCAAGGGCGTGGACTTCGAGCCGTCCGGCGTCGACCACCAGTCGCCCGGCTCCTCGTGGATGGTCGGCCAGCAGCTCGTGCGCGAGATCTTCGGCGCCGAGCCGCCCATCGGCCCGATGTACGCCTTCGTGGGCATCAGCGGCATGGCCAAGATGTCCAGCTCCAAGGGCGGTGTGCCGATCGCGGCCGACGCGCTGCAGATCATGGAGCCGCAGCTGCTGCGCTGGCTGTACGCCCGCCGCCGGCCGAACCAGGCGTTCAACATCTCCTTCGGCGACGAGATCTCCCGCACCTACGACGAGTGGGACGCGCTGGAGCGCAAGGTCGCCGAGGGCACGGCCGCGCCGGTCGACGTCGCCGTGCACTCGCGGGCCGCGCGCACGGCGAGCGGGGAACTCCCGACCACCGGGCACAAGCTGCCGTACCGCACCCTCGCCTCGGTCGTGGACATCACGACCGGCGACGAGGAGCAGACGCTGCGCATCCTGCGCGACCTCGACCAGGAGCGGCCGCTGGCCTCCCTGGACGACGCCCGGCCGCGGCTGGACTGCGCCGAGCACTGGGTCAACACCCACGTCGAGCCGGAGGCCCGTACCCAGGTCCGCACCGAGCCCGACGCGGCGGCCCTGGCCGCGCTGTCCGGCGAGGAGCGCGAGGCGCTGAAGCTGCTGGTGGACGGGCTGCCCGAGCACTGGTCGCTGGACGGGCTGACCACCTTGGTCTACGGCGTGCCGAAGACGCAGGCGGGCTTCGCGCCGGACGCCAAGCCGACGCCGGAGCTGAAGGCGGCCCAGCGCTCGTTCTTCGCCCTGCTCTACAACCTGCTGGTCGGCCGGGACACCGGTCCGCGGCTGCCCACCCTGCTGCTGGCCGTGGGCCAGGAGCGGGTACGGGAGCTGCTCGCGGCGAGCTGAGCGAGAACACGCGCTTACGCGGACGCAGACGGAGGCGGTGGGTGGCCCGGCCACCCGCCGCCTTTGCGCGTGCACGAGCCAGAAAATTCGAACGCGCCGTGGTGTGCGGCGCGTTATGGTCGTCCAGCGCGGGGCGGCTCCTGGCGTGCTTCCTTCTCTTCCCTGTCACGGATTAAAAAGTGCGCACCCTTCCCGCCCCGCGCACGCAACCGGCGTCACCGGTCCGGCGACCGGACCGGACCCGGGGCGGCTCACGGGCGTACTTCCTTCTCACTGCGACGTCGCATTCCTGCGATGGACTTCAGCGCGCCCACTTCCCGCCCTGAGGTCAACCAGGGGGAGACACAGCGATGTTCACGACCACCACCGCAGCCACCACGCACGTTCCGCGCCCGCTCGCGGCCGTCATGCTCGCCCGCCGCGGAGCCGTGTACCTGCCCGCCGCCACGGCGGGGGCGTCGCTCGGCACCGCCGCCGGGGTGGCGCTGCTGGAGGCCGATCTGCTGGACCGCGGCTACCTGATGTCGTCCGCCCTGCGCGAAGCGCTCGCCGGGCGCGGCGAGACCGCGCTGACCGCGGCGGGCCGTGCGCTGCTGGCCGACATCGACCAGGCGCTGGGCGCTGACCGGCCCCACGTGCCGCTGTTCCGAGACTTCCCGGCGAGCACGCCCCGGGACACCTTCGCCTTCTACGTCGAGCGCGTGCTGACCGTGCTCTTCCAGTACCCGGAGCAGCCGTGCGTGCGGTGCGGCACGGAGGGCTCCGTCCATGCCGTATCGCCCTGCGCGCACCTGGTGTGCCGGAGCTGTTTCGACGGCGCGGACCTCTCCGCGTGCCCGGTCTGCCACCGCCGGATCGACGCGGACGACCCCTTCCTGCGGCCCCGCCGGCCGCGCCGCTTCGGCGGCCGCCGGCGCGCCCTCCCCGAGCGGCTGCGCGTACTGCACCACGGCGGCGACCTCGCCGCCCGGGACGCGGACGCCGTGCGGGAGATCCACGGGCTCCTCGCCCGGCCCAGAGCCCTGAGCCCGCAGGACGCCGACGATCTCCTCGCGCTGACGGAGACCCGCGACCCGGCAGATGTGTCCTGGCTGCCGGAGCACATCCCCGGCCGGGAGACCAAGGCGCGCGTCCTGGCCCGGCTGCTGGACGACGCCGGCGCGTACGGGACGACCCTCCCCGCCGTGACGGCCCGCATCGACACGGCGACCGACATCCTGCGGCTGCTCGCCGTGCGCTCCGGCGGCGACCCCGGCCTGGTCGACCTGCCGCGCTTCGTCTCGGTGCCCAGGCCGCTGCGCCGCGCCCTGCTCGGCGTGCTGGAGGGGCTGGCCCCCGACCTCGCCGTGCAGGACATGCGCCGGTACCGGCACGCGTGGCTGCGGGTCGCGGAACTGCTGCACCCCTTCGAGTACGCGGACCGTTTCCCCCGGGCGGCGCTGGCCGTCGCGGCGCTGCGCGACACCCGGCTCGCGGACGGCGACGCCCTGACCGCGACCCTGCGGACGGCGGCCGGTTCGGACGCGCGGGTCGACGCGACCGGGACCACGGTCCGGGTACGCGGCTGGGCGAGCCGGGTCGAGGCCGCGCTGGACGCCATGGACGTGCCGGCGGCCGTCGCGCTGCTGGCGCAGCGGCCGGGCGAGTTCGTGCGCCGCCTGGACCACCTGCTGCGGCTGTCCGCCGCCGAGGACGCGGACACGGTCCTGTCCGCGCTGGAGCCCGTGGTGGCGCGGGTGACGCCCGCGGTGCTGCTGTCCGCGCTCGGCGAGCTGCGCAGCCGTCCCCGCGCGGCGGCCACACGCGTGTTCTTCCCCAAGGGCGGCACGGCCAAGGTGCATTTGGCGCAGGACGACCGGCTGCCGATCGGGGCGGACGTCATCGGGCGGGCCGTCGCCCTGCTGGAGGCCGAGGTGCTGCGGCGGGCGGCGGAGGCGGAGGCAGCCGACGTCGCCGTCGTGGACGCCGGCCTGGACGGACTGATCGCGCCGTTCACCGAGCGCACGGCCGCTCGGGCCCTGGTGACGCTGCCGCGCGGCAGCGAACTGCCCGTCCCCGACGGGAGGAGCCTGCGGCTGTTCCTGCACTGGATGGAGAGCGAGGAATCCGGCCGGACCGACCTGGACCTGTCCACGGCGCTGTTCGACGCCGAGTGGAACGCGGTCGGCCACTGCGACTACACCCGCCTGCGGTTCGGGGCGGACGCCGCCGTGCACTCGGGCGACCTGACCAGCGCCCCGGCGCCGCAGGGGGCGGCGGAGTTCGTCGACCTCGACCTGGACGCGCTGGCGGCCGCCGGGGTCCGCCATGTGGTGGCGGTGGTCTTCTCGTTCAACAACGTCCCGTTCGAGGCACTGCCCGAGGCGTTCGCCGGGCTCATGGCCCGCGACCTGCCCGGCGACGACGGGCCGGTCTTCGACGCCCGTGCCGTGGAGCAGCGCTACGACCTGACCGGCCGGGCCCTCGCGAGCGTGCCGCTGGTCGTCGACGTGGTGAACCGCACCATGCGGTGGCTGGACGTGGTCTCGGGCGTGACCGGCACCGACCACTCGGTCGCACGGCACGGGGACGACCTCGCCCTGCTCGCCAGGAGCCTCACCGCCCTGTTCGCCTCCGGCGCCCGTGTGGGCCTGGGCGAACTGGCCGTGTGGCAGGCGGCGGCCCGCGCCGCCACCGTGCTGCTGCGGCACGCGGACGGCTCGCTGACCGCCTACCGGCGCCGTGCCGGGGAGCCGGTGGCGGGGTTCGCGGCCCGGATCGGCACGCCCGACGCGGACGGCTCCGACGGGGCTGACGGCGTTGACGCGCGCGAGGAGCTCGGCCGGGCGCGGCTGGCCTGGCTGCTCCGCGGCGACCTCGAACTGCCGGAGGGCGCCGAGGTGTTCGCCCTCCACCCGGCGGGGCTGGACGCGGCGCGGGTGCGGCTGCTGGCGGCGGCGGACGTCGTCGCGGCGCTCACCCCCGCCCCCACGCCCTAGGAGGCGTACTGGCCGTCGAGCTCGAGCCGGCGGCGCAGCTCGCGGACGTAGGGGCGCAGCGTGCTCTCGCTCAGCGGGCCGCCGTTGGGGCTGGAGATGCCGTACCGGTCCTGCAGCAGCAGGCCGAACTGGCGGGCGTTGGGGAAGGCGCCGAACTGCTGGTGGTACGCCCGGAAGGCCCGGTCGTACAGTTCCTCGCGGCCCATGTCCTCGACGACGGGCTCCGGTTCCGGCTCGGCGAAGTACTCCGGCTCGGGCTCCGGCGCGTACTCGACGCGCGGGGTGGGGATCACGCCGCTGCCGTCGGCGAGGTTGCGCCGGCGGTTGCCCGCGCCGACCGGTGCGGTGAGGGGTTCGGGCTGCGGGACGGGCGCGGGAGCGGGCGCCGGTGCCGGGGCCTGGGCGGCGACCGGGGCCTGCGGCTGGGGCTGGGGCTGCGCCGGTGCCTGGAACGGTACGGCGGGCGCGGGAGCGAACTGCGCCGGCTCGGGAGCCTGTTCGGGGGCGGGCTCCGGGACCGGGTACTCCTCGGCGTACGGGGCGGCCTCCGGTGCCGGGGCCTGGGCGGCGACCGGGGCCGGGGCGGGCAGCGCGGTGGGCGCCGGGACCGCCGGGACCGCCGGGAGTTCGATGCCGGCCGCGGCGAGCCCGACGGGGCCGGTTTCGGTGAGGGGGACGCCGAAGCGGGCGAGCCGCAGCGGCATCAGCGACTCCACCGGGGCCTTGCGGCGCCAGGCGCGGCCGTAGCGCGCCCGCAGCCGGGCCTGGTAGACGAGACGTTCCTGCTCCAGCCGGATGACCTCGTCGTAGCTGCGCAGTTCCCACAGCTTCATGCGGCGCCACAGGCGGAAGGTCGGCAGCGGCGCCAGCAGCCAGCGCGCGAGCCGGACCGACTCCATGTGCTTGTCGGCGGTGATGTCGGCGACCCGGCCGATCGCGTGCCGGGCCGCCTCCACCGACACCACGAAGAGGATCGGGATGATGCCGTGCATCCCGACGCCGAGCGGGTCGGGCCAGGCCGCCGCACCGTTGAAGGCGATGGTGGCCGCGGTGAGCAGCCACGCGGTCTGGCGCAGTAGCGGGAAGGGGATGCGCAGCCAGGTCAGCAGCAGGTCCAGCGCGAGCAGGACCACGATCCCCGCGTCGACACCGATCGGGAAGACGTTGGCGAACCAGCCGAATCCCTTGGCGAGCGCGAGTTCGCGCACCGCCGCGTACGAGCCCGCGAAGCCGATCGCTGCGATGATCACCGCTCCGGCGACCACCACACCGACCAGGATGCGGTGCGTCCGGTTCATGCGTATCGCGGACACCCGCGACCCTCCCAGGCTCGGAAACTGGCCTGCCCAGCCTGCCACACGGGTCAATGGGCTTGTCGCACAAACGTGGTGAATCGGTACGGCGAGAGGGGAGTTGTTACGCGTTCGCCGCCGCGACCGAGGCGACGGCTTCCTTGGCCGCCTTGAGCGCGTTCTTCCGGAGATCGTCGGCCTTGGGGGTCTTGGCGTCCTCCAGGCCGGCGCCGTTGTAGGAGAGCGCGACGACGGCGTTTCCGGAGCGTGCGACGACCGTGACGTCCTGGTACTCCTCCTTGTCCTTCGTGGCCTTGGAGGTCACCGCGGTGCCCGTGTCCCAGGTGCCGGACGCCGTGACGGTCTCGCTCGTGGCGCCCTTGGCGGCCTTCGCCTGCGCGACCAGCTCGTTGTAGCGCCTGGTGGCCTGCTGCTCGGCGGAGCCGAGACCGGCCACGGAGTCGTAGCGCTGGAGCGACACGTCCAGCCAGCGGTACTGGTAGCCGTTCAGGCCGTTCCAGGAGCAGCCGCCGCGCTCGTCGGCGGAGCCGGAGCCGGCCGGCGTGCCGGCGGCCTTCTTCGCCTTCGGGACCAGTGAGGCGACGGTCCTGGCGCCGACGGCCTTGCAGGCGGCGGGCAGTTGCGTGTACTTCGCCGGGGCGACGGCCGGTGAGGCGGAGGCCGTGGGCGATCCCGAGGGGGAGGCGGAGGGTGCCGCCTTGTCGGCGCCGGCGGTCCCCTTCGGCGAGTCCGAGCCGGAGGAGCAGGCGGCGACGAGCGTCACCGGCACGGCCGCACAGGCGAGCAGACGGGCGAGACGGGGGGCTGATCGGTGCATGGATCCTTCGCTCACTTTCCGCGTGTCCTGGCGTGGCACAAACGGCCAGACTACGCGGATCGCCTCATTCGTCCAGTTGATCTGCCAGTTCCGCGGCCACCTGACGGGCACCGGCCTGCAGGTCCGGACTGGGCGGTTCGACCGACTTGTCCGTGGACCACTGGGAGAGGCCGACGGTCACCAGGACGTTGGCGATCCGGAAGACGACGGTCACGTCGCGGTGCACCCCGGAGTCCCGGGTGCGCAGCGCGTCGTCGAGGAAGGCGTCGTCCCCGAGGCCGTCCAGGAAGCGCGGCGCGACGTCCTGCGGGATGCCGGACGGGCTGCTGCTCGGCGGTGCGGAAACCCCGGTCGAACTGGGGCTCGTCGAGGACGTCGGGGCGCCGGGCGGAGTGGGCGCCCCCGGCCCGCCGTCGGCGGGCGCGAGGGGGATGCCGGCGTCCGTCGCGCGGGTGCGGTAGTCGGTCGCGGCCTGGTCGTCGTCACTGACCGCAGAGTCGTACGACACCACGCGCTCCAGGTCGATCTGGAGGTAGCGGTTGCCGAGGGCGGTGCGCCCCGTCCACTTGCAACCGACCTTGCGGTCCGTGTCGAAGGTCACGCTCGCCTCCCCGTCGGGATCGGCCGCGTTCGGCACGAGTGAGGCGATGGTGCCGGCGGACACCGAGCCGCACGGCTCCGGCAGCACGCGGTACTTGCCGGGCGGGGCCGCGGCGACGGTCTGCCCGCCGTTGGCCGCGTCCGCGGCGGCCGTGCCGCTCCCGGCACCGTCGGAGCCGCTGCAGCCGGCCAGCGCCACGGCGGCGAGCGCCACGGCGCACGTTCCGCTCAGCAGTGCCCGGACCCGGTTGGAGCGGTCTCCCGATGGCTGCACTGACGTGGCCCCTTCCTCCGGCGGTGGCCCGGCGCTCGTGTAAATCCCTTGGCGGGGGACGACGCCGAGTAGACACAATGTCTACCGCACCGGCCGCGGCCGTCGCCGGGCCCGGGGGCTGTATGGATGACTTCCTCCCTGATTTCGTTTTTCATTGATATGTGGCCTTTATCCGTTTTTAAGTGCTTTGTTGGTTGAACCGTTCCATGAACCACCCCTGGGGGAAAGGCAGATGTCCATGTCCATGTCCGGATCCACGTCCAGACCCACCTACACCGAGGTGCCCGGCGTCCGGGTGCCGATCCGCATGTGGACCGACCCGGCCTCGGTCGAGGACGTCGCGATGCAGCAGCTGAGGAACGTCTCCTCGCTCCCGTGGATCAAGGGCCTCGCGGTCATGCCCGACGTCCACTTCGGCAAGGGCGCCACGGTCGGCTCCGTCATCGCGATGAGCGGCGCGGTCTGCCCCGCCGCCGTCGGCGTCGACATCGGCTGCGGGATGAGCGCCGTCAGGACCTCCCTCACGGCGGGCGACCTGCCCGGCGACCTGTCGCGGCTGCGCTCCAGGATCGAGCAGGCCATCCCGGTGGGCCGGGGCATGCACGACGAGGCGGTCGACCCCGGCCGGCTGTACGGCTTGCCGGCCGGCGGCTGGGACGACTTCTGGGACGGCTTCGACGACCTCGCCGAGGCCGTGCGCTTCCGCCACGGACGCGCGCTGCAGCAGATGGGCACCCTCGGTTCCGGCAACCACTTCATCGAGGTGTGCCTCGACGAGTCCGGCGCCGTCTGGCTCATGCTGCACTCGGGTTCGCGCAACATCGGCAAGGAACTCGCCGAGCACCACATCGGCGAGGCCCACAAGCTGCCCCACAACCAGGACCTGGTCGACCGCGACCTCGCCGTCTTCATCGCGGACACCCCGCAGATGGAGGCGTACCGCCGCGACCTGTTCTGGGCCCAGGACTACGCCAAGCGCAATCGCGCGATCATGATGGCGCTGCTCCAGGAGGTCGTGCGGCGCGAGTTCCGCAAGGCGAAGGTCAGCTTCGACCAGGTGATCTCCTGCCACCACAACTACGTCTCCGAGGAGCGCTACGACGGGGTCGACCTGCTCGTGACCCGTAAGGGCGCGATCAAGGCCGGCAGCGGCGACTACGGCATCATCCCCGGCTCCATGGGCACCGGTTCCTACATCGTCCGCGGCCTGGGCAACCCCGACGCCTTCAACTCCGCCTCGCACGGCGCGGGCCGCCGGATGAGCCGCAACGCGGCGAAGAAGCGGTTCTCCACGCGGGACCTGGAGGAGCAGACCCGGGGAGTCGAGTGCCGCAAGGACTCGGGCGTCGTGGACGAGATCCCCGGCGCGTACAAGTCCATCGACAAGGTCATCGAGCAGCAGCGGGACCTGGTCGCGGTGGTGGCGAAGCTCAAGCAGGTCGTCTGCGTGAAGGGCTGAGGTGCCTTCCCCGGGGTCCCCGGGCCGGTGATGCCGGCCCGGGGGACCCCGGGGCGCTCTGCCGTCCCGGTCAGTCCTCGCGGTGGACGCGGTGGACGCGGTGCTGGGCGGCCTGGGCGCGCGGGCGGACGACCATGAGGTCGACGTTCACATGGGCGGGGCGGGTGACCGCCCAGGTGACGGCGTCGGCGATGTCGTCCGAGGTCAGCGGTTCGGCGACGCCCGCGTAGACCGCGGCGGCCTTCTCCTCGTCGCCGTGGAAGCGGGTGAGGGCGAAGCCCTCGGACTTGACCATGCCGGGCGCGATCTCGACGACTCGGACCGGCTCGCCGAGCAGTTCCAGGCGCAGTGTGCCGGCGAGGGCGTGCGTGCCGTGCTTGGCGGCGACGTAGCCGCCGCCACCCTCGTAGGGGGTCAGGCCCGCGGTGGAGGACAGGATCACCACGGTGCCGTCGCCGGAGGCGATGAGCTTCGGCAGCAGCGCCTGCACCGAGTGGAGCACGCCCAGCACGTTCACCTCGTACATCGTCCGCCACTCCTCGGGATCGGCGGTCGCGACGGGGTCGGCGCCCAGCGCTCCTCCGGCGTTCGCGAAGAGCACGTCGCAGCGGTCGAGGGAGTCGGCGAACGCGTCGACCGCGGCACGGTCGGTGACGTCGAGGGCGACGGCGGCGGCCGAGTGGCCGGCGGCGGTGAGCTCCTTGGCGAGGGCGTCGAGCCGGTCGGCGCGGCGGGCGGTGAGGACGACGTGACAGCCGGCTTCGGCGAGCCGGCGGGCGGTGGCGGCGCCGATGCCGCTGCTCGCTCCGGTGACGACTGCGGTACGGGGGCTCATGTCGTGCTGCCTTTCGCTATCGCCGGTACGCGCCTGCGGTGCCGGGCCATGACTGGAGCATAGGCGGGGCGGCGGCGGGCTTCCGCACGGTGCACGCGTCAGGAGGGGCCCGCCCACCGTGCGGGGGCCACGTCGTGCGGGGTGCCGCCGGACCGGGCGACGCGGAGTCCCACGACCGCCGTCGGTGCGGACGGCCCGCGCGCGGGCCTCGTCACCACCGGTCGTCCCCGCCTTCCCGCAGCGGCGGGTGCCCGGGGCCCGGGTGCCGGGCCGGACGGAGCGCGTGCGGGGGATCCTCCAGGGGCAGGTCGCATCGATCGCCGCCCCGTCTGCCCCGGTCCCGTGCCCGGCCGCGCCGCCGACCACGTGGCGCCGGTCGCCTTTCCTCGCCCGCGGGAGAGGAAAGGAGGAGGGGTCAGGCGCTCTGGTCGCCGGTGGCGGAGGTCGCCGCCTTGGCGAGTCCGGCCAGGGCGTCTTTGGCCGCGGTCAGCGCGCCGTCGCGCACCTCGGAGACGCCGGGCGCCTTCTTGGACTCGAAGTCGCTGCCGTTGTACGTGACGGTGACCACCGCGTTGCCCTTGCGGAACACCACGACCGCCTCGCGCGTCTGCTGTCCGTCCTCCGTGGTCACCTGGACCGACACGGACGCCTCGTCGCCGATCCCCTGCGCGGGGTTCGGCTTCTTGGACCGGTCGTAGGAGGCCTGCGCCGCCTTCTCCGCGCTCTGCCCGTTGCCGCCCGCGGCGACCTCGAAGGTCACGTCCAGCCAGCGGTAGTCGAAGCCCTTGAGGGCGTTCCAGGAGCAGCCCGTGCGGTGCGAGGGGTCGGTGAGGGAGAGCGGCTTGCCGGCCGTCTTGGCCTGGGGCACCAGCTTCTTGATCGTGGCCGCCCGCATCGCCGTGCAGGGCGCGGGCGGCTTGGTGTACGTGATCGACGGGGCGCCGGAGCTGCCGGGGGAGTCCGGCGCGTTCGAGGAGCCGGAACCGCCGGACGGCGTCGACGGCCGTGCCGGGGAGCCGCCGGCCGAGGGCGTCGCGGCGTCGTGCTGGGACGAGGAGGCCATCGTCCAGCCGACGATGGCGAGCACGGCGGTGGGCAGCAGACGAGCCGCAAGAGTGAGGGGCAGGGGCGCCACAGCGGTCTTCTCTTCGTCGGTCCTGTGAAACAGCGGGAAACGAGCCATTACCAGCGGTGAGGAACGGAAGGAGGGGGCGGAAAGGGCGTACGGGGCCCGTGCGGCCTGAGCGTACGACGTGTAGATGAGATTGCCATACGAAAGTAGTCCGGGAACAGAGCACGTGTGTAGGGCTTGTGCCACCCGGCGTGACGGGTGTAGCCGCGCGCCCCCGTGGGGGCGTGCTCCCGGGACCGGTTCCCGTCGCGGCCGGGGCGGCCCGGCCCGCGATCGCCGTGCCGCGTGCGTGAACTCCCGTGCGGGGTAGGCCTCGACGGCCCCGCCTGCGCTATTCCGCCGCCTGCACCACGTGCCGCAGGAGCAGGGCGGTGGTGACCGGGCCGACGCCGCCGGGAACGGGGGTGAGCGCGCCCGCGTGCGGGGTGACCGAGGCGGCGTCCACGTCGCCGACGAGCCCGCCCTCGGGCGTCGGGTTGGTCCCCACGTCGATCACGACGGCCCCGGGGCGCACATGGGCGGCCGTGATGAGCCCGGGACGGCCGGCCGCGGCGACGACGACGTCTGCCCGGCCGGTGACGGCGGGCAGGTCGGGGGTGCGTGAATGGCACACGGTCACGGTGGCGTTCCGGTCGAGCAGCAGGAGCGCCGCGGGCTTGCCGACCACCGTGGAGCGGCCGACGACGGCGACGTGCCGCCCGGTGAGCTCGATCCCGTGGTGCTCAAGGAGCGCGACGACCGCCTCCGCCGTGGCCGGGGCGAACGCCGGCAGCCGCGCGGCGAGACGGCCGAGACTCACCGGGTTGGCGCCGTCGACGTCCTTGCCCGGCGCGATGGCCGACGCAAGGTCCTCCAGGGCCGCGCCCGCCGGCAGCGGGGTCTGCAGGATGACGCCGTGGACGGCCTCGTCCTCGCTGAGCCGGGCGAGTTCGGCGCGCAGGGCGGCGGCGGACGCGTCCGGACCGAGGTCGCGGATGTCGCAGGCGATGCCGCACTTGGCGGCGGCGCGCGCGATGGAGCGCACATACCAGGCACTGGACTCGTCGGCGGTCGCGACCACGACCGCGAGCCGGGGCGGCCGGCCCCCCTCCGTCAGCGCGGCGGCGCGGGCCGTCGTCTCCTCCCGGAGGGCCGCGGCCAGTTCCTTGCCCGACAGGGCGAGTGCGGGGCTCACTTGGCGATCTCCTGGCGTACGGCCTCCGTCACGCGGTCGGCGCGGTCCACGAGCGCGCCGACCGCGTCGGCGGTCGCCGAGAACCCGGCCCGGACCGTCCCGTCCTTGATGCCGCCGAGGTTGATCTCGATGTTGACGCGCGCGGTTCCGGCGGCGGCGCGGGCCGCCTCCGTGGCGGCGGCGACGTCCGACAGGAGGTTGCGGTTGGCGATCGGCAGCAGCTCCTCGGCGAGCGCCACCACGCGCTCGGCGACGGCGACGACCTCGGCCGGCGGGCGGGCCGCGCCCTCCAGCGCGGCGGCGACGGCGGCGGCGCGGGCCGCCTTCTCCCCGTCGCTGCCCTTGGGCAGCCGGTAGGCGTCGGTGACGGCGGTGAAGGCGGCGGCGTCCTCGGCGGCCAGGCGCAGGGCCGCCTCGCGCAGTTCGTCGGCGGCCTCGGCGATCCGCCCGACGGCGGCGCCGTGCTCCGCGTACCGCTCGCCCGTGGTGTAGCGGGCGACCATCGCCACGAGGGCGGCGCCCTGGGCCGCGTGCAGCGCCGCGGACGCGCCTCCGCCCGGCACCGGCACCCGCGCGGACAACTGCTCCAGGAACTCGCCGATCGTCTGGTCGCGCATGACCGCGATCCTTTCACGGTGCCGGACCCGGGACAGGCGTGGGAGCGCTCTCATACCATGCGGGTCATGCGGAGCCTCACCAAGCGCGCCCTGACGCCGGATCAGCTCTCGGCCATGCTGCACGCCTCGGCGGGCATCGGCTGCCGTGTCGAGGCCGAGCTGACGGACGGCTGGTTCAACGCCGCGTACCGCGTGCTGCTCGACGACGGACGCCCCGCCGTGCTGAAGGTCGCGCCCCCGCCGGAGACCGTCGTGCTGCGCTACGAGCGCGGCATCATGGCGACGGAGATCATGGTGCACCGCCGCGCGGCCGCCCTCGGCGGCGTCCCGCTGCCGGAACTGCTCTACGCCGGACCGGACTTCATGGCCCTGTCGGTCCTGCCGGGCACGCCCTGGGACAAGGCCGCCGACCGCCTCCCGCCACCGCGGCAGGCCGCGCTGCGCCGCGAACTCGGCCGGACAGTGGCGCGGCTGCACACCCTGACCTCCCAGGACGGCCGCTACGGCTACCCCGCCCCCGAGGCCGGGCTGTCGGCGGCGGACTGGCCGGCCGCCTTCGGCGCGATGGTCGAGGCGATGCTGGAGGAGGCCGCGCGGTGGCACTCCCCGCTCGGGGTGTCGCCGGACGAGGTAAGGGAGTTGGTCGCTGCCGGCGCGTCCGCGCTCGCGCGGGTGGACCGGCCGCGGCTGGTCCACTTCGACCTGTGGCCCGGCAACGTCTTCGTCACCGACGACGGCACCGCCGTCACCGGCCTCATCGACCACGAACGGGCCTTCTTCGGCGACCCGGCAGCCGAACTGGTCTCCCTGGGCTTCGGCGGCGACACCGGCCCGGACAGCGACCTCGTCGCCGGCTACCGCGAGGCCGGCGGGCTCTTGGGCTTCGGGCCCGCCATGCGGCACCGGCTGGCGCTCTACCGCCTCTACCTCGGCCTGATCCTCGTCGTCGAGTGCGGACCGCGCGGTTACGGCGCCGATCACGTCGAGACCTGCCGCGACGCGCTCGGTCGCTGGACGGCCGAGGCCAGGGTCGCCGCGTCGGGCGGCTGAGGCCGCCGGTTGCGCGGTGCGGCGTGGCTGCCTCGGCGCCCGTGGGGGCGGTACGGGCCTGCCCGGGGGCCTGTGCCCGCCGTCGCCCCGGGCAGGGTGTGGGCTTCTCGGTCCGGGCCGGTGCTGCCGGGGTCGCGGCCTGTACCGGTCGCAACCGGGGGGCGCGTGAGTCTCTGACGAGCGCTGTGCCGTGCCTGGCGTGGCTGCCTACGCGCCGTGTGGGCGGTACGGCGAACGAGCCTGCCCGGACGCCGTGGGCGCGGGGTCAGGCGGGGGTGGTGCCCGGCTGCACGACCATGTTGCGGCCGCCCAGGGGGCCGACCCGTCCGGCGTGGTCGCTCTGGTGCGCCGCCTGCGCCGCGCCCGTACCCGCGCCGGTGCCGGTCACGACGGGGGGTGCCGCGTGCGCCCCGGACGAGTGCTGTGCCGTGCCCGGGGTGATCGCCATCGGCGCCGCGCTCGACGGCACGGCGGCGGCCGGCGCCGCGACGGCGCGGGTGGCGTCGGCCTTGGGCTGCTCGTCCTTCTCCGGCGCGTGGGTCACGCCGAACCGGGTCCGAAGATGGTGCCCGGCGGCCTCGTCCAGACTCACCGGGCGCTGCAGCCGCACCGCCAGCCGGCTCGCTTCGCGGCCGAGCGCCGCCAGGTCCTCCCAGCGGAGGTGCACGACCAGGGGCAGTTCCGCCTCGCCGTCGGGAAGCGCCTGAAGTCCTTGGAAGGAGACGTTGCTCTGACTGTTCATCGGCCGGTCCTCACCCTCGTGACGATCTCGGGCAGCTGTTCGTGCGGCACCCGCTACGCGAGGGGATACGCAGACCGTGCCCGCGGCGTTCACCCCACCCGCCCCCTGCCCTGCGGGGCGGGGCAGGGCGAGGGGCGGCAGCTGTATTGATCACGAGCGTTGTCCACCGGTCGGGGCGTGATCAAGGCGAAGACCTCCGGTGCGGTGGAGCTGTCCAGGACCGCACCGCGCCGGAGGTCTTCGTGTCCCGCCGTAATGCCCGCCTGACCGTCCACGGCAGGCGACTGCTGGTCGAGCGTGCAGCGCGGGTCGTCCCAACGGGCATCTCCCGCGCGACGTGTGGACACATGGGTCCGCCCGCCGGCGAGCCGAGGGAGAGGCGGGCCTTGCCGACCGCTCCGGCCGGCCCCCCGCCACCCCGCACTCGGCGGCCGTCCGTCCATCACCCGCGTGAACGGCGCTCCGGGTCACTACACCTGGCGCGCGTTCATGAACTCGTCCGGCCGCAGGGCGCGTTCGTTGATGCGGACGTCGCCGATCCAGCCGTGCAGGAGCTGGTCGAGCTTGCCCCCGTACTCGTAACCGCCGAGCATCCAGGGCAGGCCCAGGGCGGTGAGGCCGGAGTTGCGGGTGGAGGGGTTGCGGGCGACGGGGCAGCCGTCGACGTACATCGTGGTGTGGCGGCCGTCGTTGACGACGGCGACGTGCCACCAGGTGTCCAGCGGCAGCTCGTGGCCCCAGTTGGTGACCGAGCCGTCCGTGTTCAGCGGGTAGACGCACCACTGGAGTTCGCGCCCGCCGGAGAGGCTGAGCGTCGCGACGGGCTCGTCGGGGTCGCCGGAGGTCTTGCCCGCCTCGCGGCTGAGGCCCCAGCGGCTGAGCAGGGCGGCCCAGGCGTTGCGGCCCTCGTCCCAGTCGGCGGGCAGCTTGAAGAACGCCTCGAAGGTGTAACCGGACCGGAACGTGGCCGAGTTGAGCGGGGCGTGGTCGCCGGTGGTGAGGTGGGCGCCGCGCAGCGGGCTCTTGTCGCCGGCGAAGTACAGGCTGGCGTGGCCGGGCTGGTCGGGGTGGTGCTCGGCGGACCAGGTCAGGGCGGTCGCGGGGTCGGATCCGGGGGCGACGACCTTGGTGAGGTCGTTGCCGCGGCCGGTCAGGTCGCGGACCCGGTCGGTGTCGTGGGAGGCGTCGAAGCGCCAGTACGCGACCGTGCCGGGGATCAGCATCCGGGCGGCCGGGCGGGACGGGCGCGCCGGGACCGGGGCGAAGCCCGCGAAGCGCTCGGCGAAGTCGATGTCGACCGCGAACCGGTCCTGCGGACCGGTCAGCTCGACCTCCTCGCGCTCCAGCGCGTTCAGGCCCTCGCCGGCGCGGCCCAGGATCCAGGGGGAGACGGTCTCGACGTCGATGGTGTTGCGCGCCAGGTCGAAGCGGTAGAGCCGGATCATCGCGGCGCCGCCGTAGTAGCGGTTCTGGTAGTTCGTGATGTGCAGGTGGGTGGCGTTGCCGGCCGCGTTGGTGCGGGTGGTGCGGGCCGGCGGCCAGAAGTGCCCGTTCAGGGTGAGGAAGATCTGGTCCGTGCCGTCGATCAGCTCGTCCCACAGTTCCCGGCCGTGGTCGGACAGCTGGGCCTCGTCGCCGTAGGCGTCGGCGTACACGATCTCGTGGGTGGTGAGGACCACCGGCGTGCCGGGGTGCCGCGCGATGGCGTCCTTCGCCCAGGCGATGCCGCCCGGCGAGGGCCGCCAGTCCAGGGAGAGCACCATCCACTCGCGGCCGGCCGCGCGGAACAGGTGGTAGTGGTTGTAGCCGTCCGGGCTGGAGCCGCCGAAGGTGGGCGCGTGGCGGTAGCGGTCAGGGCCGAAGACGTCCAGGTAGGCGCTGCGGCCCCGCTGGTCGTCGGTGGAGGAGTCGATGTCGTGGTTGCCCGCGACGACGCTGTAGGGCACGCCCTTGCGGTCCAGGACGCGGAACGCGTCGTTGACGGCGGCGAATTCACCGGCCTGGCCGTTCTGCGTGACGTCACCCAGATGCGCCATGAAGACGATGTTCTCGTCCTTGCCGTGGTCCAGTAGGTACCGGAACGACGCCTCGACGGGGGCCGAGTGGACGCTCGCGCCGTCGAAGAGGTACTGCGTGTCCGGCATGACGACCAGCGTGAACCGCGAGTCGTCGGTGTCGGGGCGCCACGAGCCGCCCTGACCGGCGCTCCCGGTGGCGGACGCCGCCGGCGCGGCCGCGGCCAGCCCCGCGACGGCGGCGCCCGCCAGACCCGCGCCGGCCAGCACGGAGCGGCGGCTCGCGCCGAGCCGAGGTCCATCAGGTCTGTGGTGTGTGTCGCACATGGTGATCCCGCTCTCGGCCGGTGGGCAGCGTCGTTCCGGACGCTACGGGCGGATCGCGGGCCCCGGCCCAACCGCCGGAGAAGGACGGGTGAACGGCTTCGGGACCGCCGTGGCACCTGCGGAAAGGAGACGCCGGCGTCCTTCGGCCGGGCCACCGGCATCCCCGTCCGGTGCTGGACCCGCTGTGAGACCAGCCACTTGGCGCCCGTTTCGGCGGGCCGCGTGGATTAACGACAGGTAAACTGCCTGTTCGCTATTCGTGACGCCAGGTGAAAGGACCCGTCGTCGTCCAGAGCGGACGACAGCGGAACGGGGATGTGCCGGGCGTACGCCGACCGCGGGGAGAAGCCCGCGGCCCCGGGACAGTGTCGTCCCCGGCCGGCCGGGACCGCCCGTCGCGTGAACCCCGGCACCGCAGTGGTCCTTGACTTTTGGAGGGTTTGACATGCGTCCGTCTCTGGCCGTGAGCGACCGGCACCAGGTGTCCCGCGCGTCCGCCGGCGCGCCACCGGCGTCCGGGTCGTTCGAGCCGGGGAGCCCCGCGTGACGCTCGTCGACTCGCCGCTCCCGCAACTGCCCCTGCTCGACGCCGCCCTCGCCGGTGTCGCCACCGCCCCGGACGAGCCCGTCCCGGCGCTCTTCCGCGCCGGCGGCGCCGCGCCGGAGCGCACCCTGCTCGACATCCTCGCCGCCACGGCCCGCGCGCACCCCGCCGCGGCCGCCGTCGACGACGGCACCACCGCGCTGAGCTACCGCGCGCTGGCCGCCGAGACCGAGCGGCTGCGCCGCCGCCTGGCCGACGCCGGGATCGGCGCCGGCGACCGGGTGGGCGTGCGCGTCCCCTCGGGCACCGCCGACCTGTACGTGTCGATTCTCGCCGTCCTGGCCGCGGGCGCCGCCTATGTGCCGGTCGACGCCGAGGACCCCGACGAGCGCGCCGAACTGGTCTTCTCCGAGGCCGGCGTCTGCGCCGTCATCGGCGAGCACCGCGCGATCACCCCGCACGCCGCGCCCCGCGGCGAACCGGGCCGCCGCCCCGCCCCCGGCGACGACGCGTGGATCATCTTCACCTCCGGCTCCACCGGCAAGCCCAAGGGCGTCGCCGTCACCCACCGCTCCGCCGCCGCCTTCGTCGACGCCGAGGCCCGGCTCTTCCTCACCGAGGAGCCGCTGGGGCCCGGCGACCGGGTGCTGGCCGGACTGTCGGTGGCCTTCGACGCCTCCTGCGAGGAGATGTGGCTGGCGTGGCGGCACGGCGCCTGCCTGGTGCCCGCGCCGCGCTCCCTGGTCCGCACCGGACTGGACCTCGGCCCCTGGCTGGTCGAGCAGGGCATCACCGTGGTCTCCACCGTGCCGACGCTGGCCGCCCTGTGGCCCATCGAGGCCCTGGACGACGTACGTCTGCTGATCTTCGGCGGCGAGGCCTGCCCGCCCGAGCTCGCCGAGCGCATGGCCGTCGAGGGCCGCGAGGTGTGGAACACCTACGGCCCGACCGAGGCCACCGTCGTCGCCTGCGCCGCCCAGCTCACCGGCGAGGGCCCGGTCCGCATCGGGCTGCCGCTGGACGGCTGGGAACTGGCCGTCGTGGACACCGCCGGTGTACCGCTGCCCATGGGCGCCACCGGCGAACTGGTCATCGGCGGCGTCGGCCTGGCCCGCTACCTGGACGCGGCCAAGGAGGCCGAGAAGTACGCACCGCTGCGCTCGCTCGGATGGGAGCGCGCCTACCGCAGCGGCGACCTGGTGCGTGCCGAGCCCGAGGGCCTGCTCTTCATGGGCCGCGCCGACGAGCAGATCAAGCTGGGCGGCCGCCGCATCGAGCTCGGCGAGATCGACGCCGCGCTCCAGGCGCTGCCCGAGGTCGCGGGCGCCGCGGCCGCCGTCCGCACCACCAGGGCCGGCAACCAGATCCTCGTCGGCTACGTCGCCGGCACCGACGCCTTCGACCAGGCCGACGCGCTGGGCCGGCTGCGCGAGGCGCTGCCCGCCGCCCTCGTCCCGCTGATCGCCGTCGTCGACACGCTGCCCACCCGGACCTCGGGCAAGGTCGACCGCGACGCGCTGCCCTGGCCGCTGCCCGCGCTCGACGCCGCGGGGGCGGTGCCCGGCGACCTGACGGAGACCGGGACCTGGCTCGCCGAACAGTGGGGCGAGATCCTCGGTGTGCCCGCCACCTCCGCCGACGCCGACTTCTTCGCGCTCGGCGGCGGCAGCCTCACCGCCGCCCGGCTGGTCTCCCAGCTGCGCACCCGCTTTCCCAGTGCCTCGGTCAGCGAGATCTACCAGCACTCCACGCTCGCCGGCCTCGCCGCGCGGCTGGACGAGGCCGACGCCCGCCGCACCGCCGTCCGCACCATCGCGCCGGTGCCCCGGCGCGCGGCCGCCGCGCAGCTCGCGCTGATGCTGCCGCTGCTCACCCTGGCCGGCCTGCGCTGGGGCGTGGTGGCCGCGGCCCTCGGCAATGTGCTGGCGCTGCTCGGCGCCTCCACCGGCACCCCCACCGTGTCGTGGTGGTGGATCGCGGCCGGCTGGGCCCTGCTCATCAGCCCGGCCGGCCGGCTGGCGATCTCCGCGGGCGGCGCGCGGCTGCTGCTGCGCGGCGTGCGCCCGGGGACGTACCCCCGCGGCGGCGGCGTGCACCTGCGGCTGTGGACCGCCGAACGCCTCGCCCACTTCAGCGGCGCGACCCAGCTGACCGGCGCCTGGCTGACCCACTACGCGCGGGCCCTGGGCGCCCGCATCGGCGACGGCGCCGACCTGCACTCCCTGCCGCCGCTGACCGGCATGCTCAAGCTCGGCCGGGGCAGCGCCGTCGAGCCCGAGGTGGACCTCGCCGGCCACTGGCTCGACGGTGACCTGCTGCGCGTCGGCAAGATCCGGATCGGCGCCGGGGCCACCGTCGGCTCGCGCTCCACGCTCTTCCCGGGGGCCCGCGTCGGCAAGCGCGCCGAGATCGCGCCGGGCTCCGGAGTGAAGGGCGCCGTCCCCGCCGCGCAGCGCTGGGCGGGCGTCCCCGCCGCCCGTACCGGCAAGGCGTCCCACCGCTGGCCCGACACCCGGCCGCCGCGCAAGCGGCGCTGGGCGCTCGCCTACGAGATGGCGTCCTTCGCCCTCGGTCTGCTGCCGACGGTGGCGTCGGTGCCGGCCGTGCTCGTCCTCGCCGCCTTCCTGCGCGGCGCCGGGCACGCGTCCCTGGGCGCCGCACTTGCCGCCGTCCCGCTCGCCACGCTCGCCTGGCTCCTGACGTACGCGCTGCTCGTGCTGGGCGGCGTGCGCCTGCTGGGCCTCGGCCTGCGCGAGGGGCACCACCCCGTGCACGGCCGTGTCGCCTGGCAGGCCTGGGCGACCGAACGCCTCATGGACATGGCCCGCGGGCACCTCTTCCCGTTCTACGCGAGCCTTTTCACGCCCGTCTGGCTGCGGGCGCTCGGCATGAAGATCGGCCGCCGCGTCGAGGCCTCGACCGTGCTGGCGCTGCCCTCGATGACCACCGTCGGTGACGGCGCCTTCCTCGCCGACGACACCATGGTCGGCTCCTACGAGCTGGGCGGCGGCTGGATGCGCATCGCCGGCGCCCGGATCGGCAAGCGGGCCTTCCTCGGCAACTCCGGCATGACCGCCCCCGGTCGCTCGGTGCCCAAGAACGGCCTGGTCGGCGTGCTCTCGTCGACCCCCAAGGGCTTCAAGGCGGGCAGCTCGTACCTCGGCATGCCGCCGATGAAGCTGCCGCGCACCCCCGAGGCCGCCGACCAGAGCCGCACCTTCGCGCCGCCCCGGCACCTGGTGCTGGCCCGCGGGGCCGTCGAACTGTGCCGGATCGTCCCGCTGATGTGCGCGGCCGCGCTGGCCGTGCTGCTGCTGGCCGGGTACGCGGTGCTGGCGAGCCGGTTCGGCGTCGCGGTGGCGCTGCTCTCCGGAGGGCTGCTGCTCGCCCTCGCCGGCGCGGTGGCCTGCGCGGTGGCCATCGAGGCGAAGTGGCTGCTGGTCGGGCGCTTCCGGGCGGTCGAGCGGCCGCTGTGGAGCTCCTTCGTCTGGCGCAACGAACTGGCCGACACCTTCGTCGAGGTGCTGGCCGTGCCGTGGGCGGTCGGCACGCTCGGCGGCACCCCGCTGATGAGCCTGTGGCTGAGGACCATGGGGGCCAGGATCGGTCGGGGCGTATGGTGCGAGACGTACTGGCTGCCGGAAGCCGACCTGGTCAGGATCGGGGACGGCGCCACCGTCAACCGCGGCTGCGTCGTGCAGACGCACCTGTTCCACGATCGGATCATGCGCATGGACGAGGTCGTCCTCGAGCCGGGTGCCACGCTCGGCCCGCACGGCATCGTGCTCCCCGGGGCGACCGTCGGCGCGCGCACCACGATCGGCCCGGCCTCGCTGGTCATGCGCGGGGAGAGCGTTCCCGAGGGCACCCGGTGGCTGGGCAACCCGATCTCCGCCTGGCACACAGAGGGGGCCCGCAGAGGGTGAGCAACGGCAAGCGCGTGCGTGGCGGGGAGGGCGTCCCCGCCACGCCGGGGGCGGACGTGTCCGCCGACTCCTACTTCCCCGAGCACGGCAACGGCGGGTACCAGGTCGCCCACTACGACCTGGAACTCGACTACCGCCCGGCGGCCAACCGGCTGTCGGGCCGCGCGCGGATCTCGGCGGTGGCCACCCGCGCGCTGTCCGGGCTGAGCCTGGACCTCGGCCCGTTCCGGCTGGACCGGGTCCTCGTCGACGGCCGGCCGTGCCGCTACACGCACCGCGCCGGCAAGCTGCGGATCAAGCCGCTGAAGACGCTGCCCGCCGGACCGTTCGAGATCGAGGTCCGCTACGTCGGCAACCCCAAGCCGGTGCGCACCCGCGACTGGGGCGACCTGGGCTGGGAGCAGCTGGAGGACGGCGCCCTCGTGGCCAGCCAGCCGATCGGGGCGCCCTCCTGGTTCCCCTGCAACGACCACCTGGGCGACAAGGCCAGCTACCGGATCACGGTGGCCGCGCCGTCGGCGTACGCGGTCGTGGCCAACGGCAGCCTGGAGTCGTACCGGGTCGGCGCCTCGACCACGACCTGGGTGTACGAGCAGGCCGAGCCGATGCCGACGTACCTGGCGACCGTCCAGGTCGGCGCCTACGAGCTGATCGACCACATCGGCGGCGACATACCCCAGCCGGCCGCCGTCCCGGCCGCGCTCGTGGCGGACTTCGGCCACGACTTCGGGCGCCAGCCGGAGATGATGAGGGCCTTCACCAGGCTGTTCGGGCCGTACCCGTTCGCCGAGTACGCGGTCGTGGTGGTGGACGAGGAACTCGACGTCCCCGTGGAGGCCCAGGCGCTGTCCATCTTCGGCCGCAACCACGTCGACGGCCGGCGCGGCCACGAGCGCCTGGTCGCCCACGAGCTCGCCCACCAGTGGTTCGGCAACAGCGTCAGCATCGCCGACTGGCGCCACATCTGGCTCAACGAGGGCTTCGCCGCCTATGCCGAATGGCTCTGGTCGGAGGTCTCCGGCGGTATCCCGGCCGCCCGCCACGCCGCCCGCGCGCACTCCCGGCTCGCCTCCCTGGCGCAGGATCTGCGGCTCTCCGACCCCGGCGTACGGCGCATGTTCGACGACCGCGTCTACAAGCGCGGCGCGCTCGCCCTGCACGCGCTGCGCACCACCATGGGCGACGCCGCCTTCTTCGCGCTGGCACAGGCCTGGACCCGGACGTACCGTCATGGCAGCGTGACCACCGACCAGTTCATCGCACTGGCCCACCAGCACAGCGACCAGCCCCTGGACGCGCTGGTGTTCCGACCGTGGCTGCACGACACCCGGCTGCCACGCCTGCCGAGCGGGGAAGCATGAGCGAAGGGCGCGACGGCGGTGTCGTCCTCTACTGGCGGCCCGGCTGCCCCTACTGCATGCGGCTGCGGCTCTACCTCTTCGTGACGCGGCTGCGGCACACCAAGGTCAACATCTGGCGGGACCCGGACGGCGCGGCCTTCGTCCGCTCCGTCGCCGACGGCAACGAGACCGTGCCCACGGTGACCGTCGCCGGCCGGGCCATGGTCAACCCCTCCCGGCGGCAGCTCCGCGAAGCCCTGGCGGCGCACGCGTCGCCCCCGCAGTGGAACGGCTGACCGCGCGGCTGCGCCTGCGGGCGTGGCAGGACGCGGATCTGGACCCGCTGGCCGCCGTCAACGCCGACCCGGAGGTCATGCGCTTCATCGCCGACGGCTCGACCCGCACCCGCGAGGAGACCGCCGCCCAACTGGAGCGCTTCCGTGGGGAATGGCGCGACCACCACGGGCACGGCCACGGCGCGTTCGCCGTCGAGGTCCGCAGCACGGGCGAACTCGCGGGCTGGGTCGCGCTGACGGTGCCGGCCTTCCTGCCCGAGATCCTGCCCGCCGTGGAGATCGGCAGGCGTCTGGGACGGGCCCACTGGGGCCGCGGCTACGCGACCGAAGCCGCCCGCGCGGCAATGGAGTTCGCCTTCGCCGAGGCCGGTCTTGACCGGCTCGTGAGCATCTGCCATGTCGACCACCACGCCTCCGCCCGCGTGATGGCCAAGCTCGGGATGGCCCTCGACCGTACGACGACGGTGCCCGCGCACGGGCAGCCGGTACGGGTCACGGCGATCACGCGGGAGCAGTACGCGGCGGGTTCGCACCGGGCCTGACCTCCGGCGCGCCGGCACGCTCTCCGCGCCGGGGACGGATGGGGACCGGGGCGACTGCCCATCGGCCGGGGAACTGCCATAGGGTTCGGCGCGGACCGGCCCGTTCGGTCAGTTGCCGTACAGCACTGCGCAGTTCGGGTCAGTTCAGGTCAGATCAGGTCAGGTTACAGTCAGGCAGTCGTCCGACAGGCACGTGCAGGGGAGCACAGCGTGAGTCTCATCAAGAAGGCATTCGAAGTCATCGAGAAGGGCTTTGATGCGGGCGGTGACGCCATCCACGACTTCACCGTCAACCGCCGCACGGCCGAGCTCTTCCTGAAGCTGGGCGTCGCGGTCTACGCCGAGCAGCGCCTCGGCGGCTCGCACGAGCCGGTGGAGAGGATGTTCGAGGCCCTGGAGGGCCACGTCGCGGAGAACGGCGAGGTGGAGCTCGACCACCTCAAGGAGGCCCGCGAGGTCCTGGGCGAGGCGTTCGTGGCCAAGCACACCGCGGAGATCGAGGCGGAGGAGGCCGCCGAGGCCAAGGCCGTCGAGGAGGCCGCGGCCGCCGCCGCTGCGGCCGCCGCGGCTGCCGCCGCCGTGACCCCCGCCGCGCCTGTGGCGGCCCCCGCGGTTCCGGCCGCGGCGCCCGCCCCGGTCGCCCCTCCCGCTGCCCCTGTGGAGGCTGCGGCCCCGGCCGAGGCTCCCGCCGCGCCCGTGGCGGCCCCCGCGGCGCCCGTCGTGGCCCCCGCCGAGGCTGCCGCCCCGGTCGCCCCGGCGGCCCCCGCCGAGGCGCCCGCCCCGGCTCCGGTGGAGTCCACCCCCGCCAACTGACCCGTGCGCGAAGGCCCGGCGGACGTCGTACCGACGCGCCGGGCCTTTCGCGTGTGCGGGCCGGTCAGGGCCAGACGAGGCAGTACAGCTGGTGCCCGCTCTCGTGGCAGCGCTGGGCGAAGTCCTGCCACTCGTGGAGCATCTTGTAGATCATGAAGGCGTCCCGCGGACCGCGCCGGTCGGGGACGGTGGACCAGATGAACGCGGCGGCGCCGAGCGCCTCCTCGTCGGCCTTGCGGAGCGGCTCGACGACGGAGATGGGCAGCTTGACGACGGCGTAGTCGGGGTGGAGGACGACCAGTTCCAGCGGCGGGACCTTGGCCGGGGGTATGCCCTCGATGCCGGTGAGCACCATGGCGGCCATGGTCTCCGGCTTGACCTTGGTGTACATGCCCTGGCCCAGTTCGTCGCCGCCGAGCTCCTCCGGACGCATGGAGATGGGGACCCGCGCGGCCGTGGCACCGTCGGGTGCGCCGAAGTACTTGTAGGTCACCCCCACTCGGCCACCCCTGCTCCCGCGTTTCTCAACGGCCTTGTCGCGCTCTGTTGACGGCCGGCGTCGCCGGCCGGTGGTACGGGCGTGCTCGGGATCGGGGTCGTCGTCCCCGCCGCCCAGATCGCCACCGCGTTCGCCACCGCGCTGCATTCCACTACCCGACCATCCGCAGACCCAACCGCGCAACCCGATCATCGTCTCAGATGCACGGTCGATACCTCATCGCGCAACGCCCGGCATTTGAGAGCATGTGCTTGTGAGCTATCCGTACGCCTACGACGCGCCAGTTTCTCAGACCTTGTTCGATCGAGCAGCCGCCGTGACCCCAGGCGGGGTGAACAGCCCGGTTCGCGCCTTTCGCGCCGTGGGCGGTACGCCCCGATTCATGGTGTCCGGCAATGGTCCCTACCTGAAGGACGCGGACGGCCGCGAATATGTGGACCTCGTGTGCTCGTGGGGACCGATGATTCTCGGCCACGCGCACCCCGAGGTGATCGCCGCCGTGCAGGCCGCGGTCGCCCGCGGCACGTCCTTCGGCACCCCCGGTGTGGGCGAGGTGGAACTCGCCGAGGAGATCGTCGCGCGGGTCGCGCCGGTCGAGCAGGTGCGGCTGGTGTCGTCCGGCACCGAGGCCACCATGTCGGCGATCCGGCTGGCGCGCGGATTCACCGGCCGGGCCAAGGTGATCAAGTTCGCGGGTTGCTACCACGGTCATGTGGACGCGCTGCTGGCCGCGGCGGGTTCCGGCGTTGCCACTTTCGGGTTGCCGGACACCCCCGGGGTGACGGGCGCGCAGGCCGGCGACACGGTGGTGCTGCCCTACAACGACCTGGACCAGGTGCGGGCGGCGTTCGCCGCGCACCCCGGTGAGATCGCCTGCGTCATCACGGAGGCCTCGCCCGGCAACATGGGCGTGGTGCCCCCGGTGGAGGGCTTCAACCAGGGCCTTGCCGACCTGTGCCGGGAGAACGGGGCGCTCTACATCTCCGACGAGGTCATGACCGGCTTCCGGGTCTCCGGGGCGGGCTGGTACGGCATCGACGGCGTACGCCCCGACCTGATGACCTTCGGCAAGGTCATGGGCGGCGGCTTCCCCGCCGCGGCCTTCGGCGGCCGCGCCGACGTCATGGCGCACCTGGCCCCGGCCGGCCCGGTCTACCAGGCGGGCACGCTCTCCGGGAACCCGGTGGCCACCGCCGCGGGCCTGGCCCAGTTGAGGCTGCTGGACGACGCCGCGTACGCGACGGTGGACCGGGTCGCCGCCGAGGTGTCCGGCCTGGTGAGCGAGGCGCTGGCCAAGGAGGGCGTGGCGCACAGCCTGCAGACCGCGGGGAACATGTTCTCGGTGTTCTTCACCGAGGGGCGTGTGACCGACTACGACGCGGCGAAGCGGCAGGAGTCGTACCGCTTCACCGCCTTCTTCCACTCGATGCTGGCCCAGGGCGTCTACCTGCCGCCGTCGGCCTTCGAGTCCTGGTTCGTGTCGACGGCGCACGACGCCGCCGCGATCGAGCGGATCGCCGCCGCCCTGCCGGCCGCCGCCCGCGCCGCCGCGGAGGCCACCGCATGAGCGAGATCACGGTCGTCCACCTGATGCGGCACGGCGAGGTGGAGAACCCCAGCGGGGTCCTCTACGGGCGCCTGCCCGGCTACCACCTGTCCGACCTCGGCCGGAAGATGGCCGACCGGGTCGCGGAGCACCTGTCCGGGCGCGACATCACCTACGTGGTGGCCTCCCCGCTGGAGCGCGCCCAGGAGACGGCGGCGCCCATCGCCTCCGTGCTCGGACTGGACGTCGCGCGCGACGAGCGCCTCATCGAGGCGGAGAACGCCTTCCAGGGCAAGACCTTCGGTGTGGGCGACGGTGCCCTGCGGCGCCCGTCGAACTGGAAGCTCCTGGTCAACCCGTTCCGGCCGAGCTGGGGCGAGCCCTACGTCGACCAGGTCGTGCGGATGACGAGCGCGCTGGAGGCGGCACGCGACGCGGCGCGCGGCCACGAGGCGGTCTGCGTCAGCCACCAGCTGCCGATCTGGACCGTGCGCAGTTTCGTGGAGCGGCGGCGGCTGTGGCACGACCCGCGCAAGCGGCAGTGCACCCTGGCCAGCCTGACCACGTTCACCTACGAGGACGACAGGCTCGTCTCCGTGGGGTACAGCGAGCCCGCCCGCGACCTCGTCCCGGCCCATCTGCTGGCCGGTGCGAAGCCGGTCAAGGGCGGCAGCAAGGGCTTCGGGGCGTAGTCCCGGCGGCGGCCGGTGCCTCAGGGGCACCGGCCGCACCGGCTCCACCACCGTTCCGTCCGGACCGCACCCGTCGTGCCGCCACCGTGGCCGAATCACTCCGCTTTCCCGGTGAATCCGCCGTGCGACGCAGGAGCCCGCCCCTCCGCCATGGCATCCACTGCGTTGAGGCCGTCGCGCACGGGAATGGGGCGGAATGCGGGAGATCAGCCGACGTGGAGTGCTGGGCCTGGCGGCCGGTGCCGCCGCGGCGGCTCTGGCGGGTTGTGGCGGAGATCACACCGAGGGACGCCGTGCGGCGGGCGGGGGACCGGAGGTGTCGCCGGGCCCCCGGCCGGCCGGCACCGCGTACCCCGCCCGTCCGATCGGGGACGGCTCGACCGCCGACACCGGCCCGCAGCCGCACCAGCCGGTCGCGCGGCGGCTGGAGCCGGGGGAGCGGCCCCCGCAGTTCGTGGTGTTCTCCTGGGACGGCGCGGGGGAGCTCGACGACGGGCTCTTCTCGCGCTTCCGCAAGGTCGCCGACGACCACGGCGCGAAGATGACCTTCTTCCTCTCGGGGATCTACCTGCTCCCCGAGTCCAAGAAGCACCTGTACCGGCCCCCGAACAACCCCGTCGGCGCCTCCGCGATCGGCTACCTCTCCGACGCGCACGTGCGCGCCACCCTCGAACAGGTGCGGCTGGCCTGGCTGGAGGGCCATGAGATCGGCACGCACTTCAACGGCCACTTCTGCGCCGGCCCCGGCTCGGTGGGCCGCTGGACCCCGGCGGACTGGCGGAGCGAGATCGAGCAGGCGGTCTTCTTCGTGGAGACCTGGCGCACCAACACCGGCTTCGACGACCTGCCGGCCCTGCCCTTCGACTACCGCAGGGAGCTGACCGGCGGCCGCACCCCCTGCCTGCTCGGGCGGGACGGGCTGCTGCCCACCGCCGCGCGGCTCGGCTGGCGCTACGACGCGAGCGCGCCGGGGGGCCTGCAGATGTGGCCGGGCAGGGCGCACGGCATGTGGAACCTGCCGTTGCAGTCGGTGCCCTTCCCCGGGCGCTCCTTCGAGGTCCTGTCGATGGACTACAACATGCTCGCCAACCAGTCGGCGAACTCCACCCGCGGCAATCCCGCCAACTACCCGCTGTGGGAGCGGCAGGCGCGGGACGCCTACCTGTCCGGCTTCCTGCGCGCGTACGAGACCAACCGGGCGCCGCTGTTCATCGGCAACCACTTCGAGCGGTGGAACGGCGGCATCTACATGGACGCCGTGGAGGACGCGCTGCGGCGGATCGCCGGTCACGACGAGGTGCGCCTGGTGTCCTTCCGGCAGTTCGTGGACTGGCTGGACGTCCAGGACCCGGCGGTGCTGGCGAAGCTGCGCACACTCGGGCCGGGCCTGCCGCCGCCCGGCGGCTGGCGGCGGTTCCTGGCCCGGGAACGCATCCCCTCCCGGGGTGGAGGGTCCGTTTCGCCCGATCCGCTCGGGGAAGGCGCCTGATCGGCAACCGGGCACCGACGACCGGGCATTCACTCACACCAGGCATCGAAGGGAACCCCATGACCGCACCGCTGCAGGGCAGGAAGATCGCCTTCCTCGTCGCCTCAGAGGGCGTCGAGCAGATCGAACTGACCAGCCCGTGGCGGGCCGTGCGGGAGGCCGGCGGCACCCCGCGGCTCGTCTCCCGTGCGCACGGCACCGTCCAGGCCTTCGACCACCTGGACAAGGCGGGCACCTTCCCGGTGGACGACACCCTCGAAGAGGTGGCCTCGGTGGACTTCGACGGTCTCGTGCTCCCCGGCGGGGTCGCCAATCCCGACTCCCTGCGCCTGGACCCCGACGCCGTCCGCTTCGCCAAGGACTTCTTCGACGAGGGACGTCCGGTCGCCGCGATCTGCCACGCGCCCTGGCTGCTGATCGAGGCGGGCGCGGTGCGCGGACGCACCCTCACCTCCTGGCCGAGCCTGTGCACCGACATCACCAACGCGGGCGGCACCTGGCTCGACCAGGAGGTCGTGGTCGACCCCACCGGCTCCAACGTCCTGGTGACCAGTCGCCGGCCCGACGACCTCAAGGCCTTCGAGACGGCGTTCGTCACGGCGTTCGCCGAACACACACCGGGCCGTGGTTAAGCGCCGTTTATACGGGGCATTCGCCGCTTTCGGCAAAGGTGTCGGGGGTGCGTAAGATCGCTCGGGACCACATGCGAAACTTTTCACATGAGTCCTACGCGCGCCCTCCGTCGCCGCTTGCTCCGCGGCGCCGCGGCACTGGCCGGCGCGGCCGCGTTCGCGCTGGCCGCCACGGCCTGCTCGACCTCCACGGCCTCCTCCAACGGCACGGGCAACGGGAGCAACTACGTCGGCGGCACCGGTGAGATCTCCACGATCGCGCAGGGCCACCGGACGGCCGCTCCCGACCTGAGCGGCAAGACCGTCGACGGCGCGCAGCTCAGCCTCGCCGACTACAGGGGCAAGGTCGTCGTCGTCAACGTCTGGGGTTCGTGGTGCCCGCCCTGCCGGGCGGAGGCGCCGCACCTGGCGGAGGTGGCGCGGCAGACGAAGTCCCAGGGCGTGGAGTTCGTCGGGATCAACACCCGCGACCTGCAGACCGCGCAGGCCAAGGCCTTCGAGAAGGAGTTCGGCATCCCCTTCCCGAGCCTGTACGACCCGGCCGGCGACCTCCTGCTGCGCTTCCCCAAGGGCAGCCTCAACCCGCAGGCCATCCCGTCCACCCTGATCCTGGACCGGCAGGGGAAGATCGCGGTGCGCGCCCTGAAGGAGCTGAGCGCCGGGGAGCTGCACAAGGCGCTCGACCCGGTGGTCGCGGAGAAGTGACGTGAGCGCACTCGCCGCAGGCGACGTCAACCAGACCGTGCTCAACGGCGCCTTGCTCGCCGCCGTGCCGGTCGCGCTGCTCGGAGGCCTGGTCTCCTTCTTCTCCCCCTGTGTGCTGCCGCTCGTCCCCGGCTACCTGTCGTACGTGACCGGCGTCACCGGCAGCGACCTCGCCGAGGCGCGGCGCGGGCGGATGCTCGCCGGGGCCTCGCTGTTCGTCATCGGGTTCACCGCCGTCTTCGTCTCCGGCGGCGCGCTGTTCGGCAACTTCGGCTGGACGCTGCAGGAGCACAAGGGCGTCATCACCAAGGTGCTCGGCGCGCTCACCATCGTCCTGGGACTGGCCTTCATGGGTCTGGTCGGCGGCATCACGCAGCGCGAGTTCCGCTTCCACCGCAGGCCGACGATGGGGCTGGCGGGCGCGCCGCTGCTCGGCGTGCTCTTCGGCATCGGCTGGACCCCCTGCATCGGCCCGACGCTGGCCGCCGTCAACGCGCTCGCCTTCAACGAGGCCAGCGCCGGGCGCGGCGCCCTGCTCACCGCCGCCTACTGCGTGGGCCTCGGGCTGCCGTTCATAGTGGCGGCCGTCGCCTTCCGGCGGGCCCTCGGTGCCTTCGGCTGGGTCAAGCGCCACTATGTGTGGGTCATGCGGGCCGGCGGCGCGATGCTCGTCGCGGTCGGCGTCCTGCTCGTCACCGGCGTGTGGGACCACATCGTCTACCAGATGCAGATCTGGTCGTCCGGCTTCACCCCAGGGATCTGATCCATGAGCTCCAAAGACACCACCGACGCGGGCACGGACCTCGCGGCCGCCGGCGCCCAGCTGTCCACCGCGCCCGTCGAGGAGTTCGGCGAGATCATGCCGGGCTCCTTCGGCGGCGTGCGCAGGCCCGGCCTCGCCGGCGGGCTCGGCTGGACCCTCCGCGAGGTGTGGGGCTGGCTGCGCTGGATGTGGCGGCAGCTGACCTCGATGCGGGTCGCGCTGATCCTGCTCTTCCTGCTGTCGCTGGCCGCGATCCCCGGCTCCCTGGTCCCGCAGACCAGCGTCGACGCGGTCAAGGCCCAGGACTTCAAGGACGCGCACACCACGGTGACGCCGCTGTACGAGAAGCTCGGGCTCTTCCACGTCTACAGCTCGGTGTGGTTCTCGGCGATCTACATCCTGCTCTTCGTCTCGCTCGCCGGCTGCATCGTGCCGCGCAGCTGGCAGTTCGTCGGCCAGCTGCGCGCCAAGCCCCCGCTCCCGCCGCGCAACCTCACCCGGCTCCCCGCGTACGCGACCTGGCGCACCGAGGCCGGTCCTGACGAGGTGCTCGCGGCGGCACGGCAGGTGCTGCGCGGCCGGCGCTTCCGGACCCGGGCGGCGGACTCCGCGGTCGCCTCCGAGAAGGGCTACTCGCGCGAGGCCGGCAACCTGCTCTTCCACGTCGCCCTGTTCGGGCTGCTGATCGCCTTCGCGGTGGGCGGGCTGTTCAAGGCCGAGGGCGGCAAGCTGATCGTGGAGGGCGACGGCTTCAACAACACCCTCACCCAGTACGACGACTTCAAGCCCGGCACCTTCTACAACGCCGACGACCTGGCGACCTTCGGCTTCAAGCTGGACGGCTTCACCGCCTCGTACGCCCGCAGCGGCCCCGAGAAGGGCACCCCGCGCACCTTCCGCGCCAACATCCACTACTGGACGGACGCGGACGGCAAGCGCACCCCGTCGGCGATCGAGGTCAACAAGCCGCTGGAGATCGGCGGCTCGAAGGTCTACCTCATCGGCCACGGCTACGCGCCCTCCGTCACCGTCAAGGACGGCAAGGGCAACGTGGTCTTCCAGGGCCCGGTGCCCTTCCTGCCACAGGACGGCAACCTCACCTCGTCCGGCGTGATCAAGGTGATGGACGCCCGCAACCACGCGGACAAGCGGATCCAGTACGGCTTCAGCGGCCTGTTCACGCCGACCTTCGGGCTGAACGCCACGCAGGGCCCGCACTCCACGTTCCCTGCCCTGGACTACCCGGCGCTCGTCCTCACCGCCTACTACGGCGACCTGGGCGTGGACGCCGGCCTGCCGCAGAACGTGTACCAGCTCGACACGACCAACATGAAGCAGTTCAAGGACGGCGACGGCGAGATCGTCCGCAAGGCCATGAAGACGGGCGACACGCTGACCCTGCCGAACGGCGACGGCACGCTCACCTTCGACGGCGTCAAGACCTGGGCCAGCTTCCAGGTCTCCCACCAGGTCGGCAACGGCTGGGCGCTGGTGAGCGCCGTCGCCGCCATCCTCGGCCTGGCCGGATCGCTGTTCATCCAGCGCCGCCGCGTCTGGGTGCGGGCGGTGCGCGGCGCGGACGGGGTCACCGTCGTCGAGCTCGCCGGACTCGGCCGCAGCGAGTCGGTGCGGATCGCCGACGAACTCGGCGAGCTCGCGGCCGACCTCACGTCCACGGCACCGCTGCTGCCCGCGGCGGACCCGCAATCCTCAGAAGAACCCCTGCCCGATGACGAAGGAGCGCGCGCGTGACCAGTGCTGCCGCGGTCAACGAGAACGTCGCCCATATCAGCAACTACCTGATCTACTCGGCGATGGCGGTCTACACGCTGGCTTTCCTGGCGTACATCGCGGAGTGGGTCTTCGGCAGCCGCAGCAAGGTCGCCAGGACCTCCGCCGCGCTCGCCGCCGAACCCGCCGCGGCCCGGCCCGCGGTCACCGTCACCGTCAAGGGCGGCGGCACCGCCACCCTGCAGCGGCCCACGGTCGTCACCCGCGCCTCCAGCAGTGACCGCGGCTTCGCCGACGGTCCCGGCGCCGCCGGCGGTGACCAGCAGGGGGACACCTACGGCCGGATGGCGATCTCGCTGACCGCGCTGGCCTGGGTGCTGCACGTGGGCAGTGTCGTCGCCCGCGCGGTCTCGGTGCAGCGCGCCCCCTGGGGCAACATGTACGAGTTCTCCACGACCTTCGGCGCCGTCGCGGTCACCGCGTACCTCGTGCTGCTCGCGCTGGGCAGGAAGGTCCGCTGGATCGGGCTCATCCTGACCACCTCGGTCCTGCTCGACCTGGGCCTGGCCGTCTCCGTCCTCTACACGGACAGCGACCAGTTGGTGCCCGCCCTGCACTCGTACTGGCTGTGGATCCACGTCTCCTGCGCGATCATCTCGGGAGCGGTGTTCTACCTGGGCGCGGTCGCCACGCTGCTCTACCTCCTGCGGGACCACTACGAGACGTCCCTCGCGGCCTCGGGCAAGGCCGAGGGCACCTGGGCGGGCATCATGTACCGGCTGCCCGCCGCCGCGAGCCTGGACAAGTTCGCGTACCGGGTCAACGCCATGGTCTTCCCGCTGTGGACCTTCACGATCATCGCGGGCGCGATCTGGGCCGAGGCCGCCTGGGGCCGCTACTGGGGCTGGGACCCCAAGGAGACCTGGTCCTTCATCACCTGGGTGGTCTACGCGTGCTACCTGCACGCCCGCGCCACCGCCGGCTGGAAGGGCCGCAAGGCCGCCTACCTGGCCCTGCTCGCCTTCGCCTGCTTCCTGTTCAACTACTACGGCGTGAACATCTTCATCACCGGCAAGCACTCCTACGCCGGCGTCTGAGCGCCCTCACGGGCCGCTCAGTCCACGCTGATCGCGTCCAGCTTGGCCCGCAGGTACGCGTGCGAGTCCACCGGCTCGTACGCGACCCGGCCGACGGGCGCGGGCAGCGGGGCGACCCGGGTGCCCGGGTCGCACTCGTAGAACCACACCAGCGACATCAGCTCCTCCGCCGGCGCGTCGGCCGGCGGAGGCAGCACGCGGTGCCGGCCGGAGCGCCAGCGGTCGCCGGTCCAGCGGGCCATCAGATCACCGATGTTGACGGTGAACGCGTCCGGGTGCCAGGGGGCGTCCTGCCACCCGCCGGCGTCGGTGTGGACCTGCAGACCGCCCTTGCCCTGCTGGCGGTCGAGCACGGTGACCGTGCCGAAGTCGGTGTGCGGGCCGATCCGGAACTGGCCGGGCGCGGGCTCGCCGACGATCTCCGTACCGGGATACCAGTTGAGGTTCAGGCCCCAGGTGGGATGTCCGGTGTGCCGGGTGAAGAAGTCCGGCGGCGCGCCCAGAGCGGCGGCCAGCAGTTCCAGCAGCCGGTCCGACAGCGCGCGCATCCGCGCCGTGTAGGCCGTCACCAGCGGCCGCAGTCCGGGGACCTGGGACGGCCAGACGTTGGGCAGGAACCACTCGGCGTCGACGGCCGGGTCGCCGGTGGGCTCCTCGGCCGCGAAGGACCAGGACTCCTTCAGATCGGGCGGCGTCGCGGTGCCCTCGGCGTAGCCGTTGGCCTCCGCGCCCGGCCCCAGCCAGCCGCGGCCGCCGACCCGCACCGCGTACGCCTGCTTGGCGGCGGCGGGCAGCAGGAAGAAGCCGCGCGCCGACTCCCTGATGGCGGCGCGCAGTCCCGGGTCCACGCCGTGCCCGGTGACCAGCAGGAAGCCCGCGGTGCACAGGGCCTCGTCGACGGTTCGGGCGAGGCGGGCGCGGTCGGCGGCATCGCCGGTGAGCCAGGGGCCGAGGTCGATGGTGGGGATCATGCGCCGATGTCCTCGTTCCACAGATCGGGGCGGGCCGCGATGAACTCGGTCATCAGGGCGGCGCACTCGGGGTCGTCCAGCAGGACGATCTCCACTCCGTGCCCGGCCAGCCAGTCGTGGCCGCCGTGGAAGGTGCGGGCCTCGCCGATGACCACCCGGGAGATCCCGAACTGCCGCACCAGGCCGCTGCAGTACCAGCACGGCGACAGCGTGGTCACCATGGTCGTGCCCCGGTAGGTGCGCTGCCGGCCGGCCGCGCGGAAGGCGGCGGTCTCGCCGTGCGCCGACGGGTCGCCGTCCTGCACGCGGCGGTTGTGCCCGCGGCCCAGGACCGTGCGGCCGTCCGCGGCGTACAGCGCGGCGCCGATGGGGATGCCGCCCTCCGCGAGGCCGGCGCGGGCCTCGGCGACGGCCGTCGCGAGCATCGCCTGTGCGTTGTCCATGACGGCCAGTGTCCCGCGGGGATCAGCCGCGGGGCGGGGTTTCGCCGTGCGTGCCGCCGGAGCCGTTCTCGCGGCGCCGCAGTTCCTCCTCGCGGCGGCGCAGGTCGGCCTCCCAGCTCTTCAGCAGGTCCTCGTCCCGCTTGTTCTCCTCGCGGAGCGAGTGGAGGAACGCCGGGTTGTCGTCGGGGGCGACCCACTGCGTGCGGTGGTTGCGGTGCCACTCCGCGGGCGTGCTGCCGCCCGCCGGCCCGGTGCGGTGCTTGCCGGCGACCAGCCAGACGACCGGGCCGACCAGGATCTCGCCGAAGAGCAGGATGATGATGATCCACACGACCTTGGGGAGGCCGCGGACCTGCTCCTCGGGGGTGTTGAGGCAGTCGATGAAGGCGTAGATCATCAACGCCAGCACCAGCAGGAACGGGAGAAGCCGGATCATCGCGGTAATGCCCCCCAGGCAGCGACGGCGGGGCATGACAGGGCCCCGGTGACGGGTCAAGAGTAGTGCGTACCGGATACTGGACAGCATGGCTTACGACGATCTTCGCTCGCTGTTGAGGGCCCTGGAGAAGGAGGGCGACCTCAGGCGCGTCACCGCCGAGGTCGACCCGTACCTGGAGGTCGGGGAGATCGTCGACCGGGTGAACAAGGCGGGCGGCCCCGCGCTGCTGTTCGAGAACGTCAAGGGCTCCTCGATGCCCCTGGCGATGAACGTGTACGGCACCGACCGCCGGCTGCTGAAGTCGCTGGGCCTGACGTCCTACGCCGACATCAGCGACCGCATCGGCGGGCTGCTGAAGCCGGAACTGCCGCAGGGCTTCGTCGGGGTGCGCGAGGCGTTCGGCAAGCTCGCCGGGATGACCCACGTCCCGCCGAGGAAGGTCAAGGACGCGCCCGTCCAGGAGGTCGTCCTCACCGGTGACGACGTGGACCTCGACGCGCTGCCCGCGCTGTTCACCTGGCCCGAGGACGGTGGCTCCTTCTTCAACCTGGGCCTGACGCACACCAAGGACCCGGAGACCGGCGTCCGCAACCTCGGCCTGTACCGGCTGCAGCGGCACGACCGCCGCACCATCGGCATGCACTGGCAGATCCACAAGGACAGCCGCAACCACTACCAGGTGGCCCAGCGGCGCGGTGAGCGGCTGCCGGTCGCCATCGCCTTCGGCTGCCCGCCGGCCGTGACGTACGCCTCCACCGCCCCGCTCCCCGGCGACATCGACGAGTACCTTTTCGCGGGCTTCGTCGGGGGTAAGCGTGTCGAGATGGTCGACTGCAAGACGGTCCCGCTCCAGGTGCCCGCCCACGCCGAGGTGGTGCTGGAAGGCTGGCTGGAGCCCGGGAAGACGCTGCCCGAGGGGCCGTTCGGCGACCACACCGGCTTCTACACCCCGCAGGAGCCCTTCCCCGCGCTGACCATCGACTGCGTGACGATGCGCAAGCGCCCGCTGCTGCAGTCCATCGTGGTCGGCCGGCCGCCGACCGAGGACGGACCGCTGGGCCGGGCCACCGAGCGGTTCTTCCTGCCGCTGCTGAAGATCATCGTGCCGGACATCGTGGACTACCACCTGCCCGAGGCGGGCGGCTTCCACAACTGCGCGATCGTCTCCATCGACAAGAAGTACCCCAAGCACGCGCAGAAGGTGATGCACGCCGTCTGGGGCGCGCACATGATGTCGCTGACCAAGCTGATCGTCGTGGTCGACGCCGACTGCGACGTGCACGATCTGCACGAGGTCGCCTGGCGGGCGCTGGGCAACACCGACTACGCCCGCGACCTGTCGGTCGTCGAGGGTCCCGTGGACCATCTCGACCACGCCTCCTACCAGCAGTTCTGGGGCGGCAAGGCGGGCATCGACGCGACCCGGAAGCTGCCCGAGGAGGGCTACACCCGCGACGGCGGCTGGCCCGAGATGGTGCTCTCCGACCCGGAGACCGCCGCGAAGGTCGACCGCCGCTGGAAGGAGTACGGCCTGTGAGCGCGGAATCCGCGACCCCGGACCTTTTCGGCCCCTCGCCCCGGCCCGACGGCAAAGTCCGCGCGTTCCTGCGGCTGGTGATGATCGAGCACTCGGTCTTCGCGCTGCCCTTCGCCTACATCGCCGCGCTCAGCGCGATGTTCGCGCAGGACCGGAGCGTGCACTGGTGGCAGCTCCTCCTGATCACGGTCGCCATGGTGGGCCTGCGCACCTTCGCGATGGCCTGCAACCGGATCATCGACCGCGAGATCGACGCCCGCAATCCGCGCACGGCGGGGCGTGAACTGGTCACCGGCGCCGTGTCCGTGCGCTCGGCGTGGACCGGCGCGCTGATCGCCGTCGTGTTCTTCCTGGGCGCGGCCGCGCTGCTCAACCCGCTCTGCCTGGCGCTGGCGCCGATCGCGGTGGTCCCGATGGTGGTCTACCCGTACGGCAAGCGGTTCACCGACTACCCGCACGCGATCCTCGGACTCGCCCAGGCCATGGGCCCGGTGGGCGCCTGGCTCGCGGTCTCCGGCTCCTGGTCCTGGGACGCGGTGATCCTCGGGCTCGCGGTGGGCATCTGGATCGGCGGCTTCGACCTGATCTTCGCCTGCCAGGACGTCGCCGCCGACCGGGCGCACGGCGTGCGCTCGGTGCCGGCCCGGTTCGGCATCGACGGCGCCCTGTACGGCGCGCGGGTCAGCCACGTGGTGACCACCGTGCTGCTGGTCTGGTACGGACTGGCCGTCGGCGCGGGCGCGTTCTGGTGGGTCGGCATGCTGATCGTCGGCGGCGCCTTCGTCTACGAGCACAGCATCGTCAAACCCGGCGACCTCAGCCGGCTCAACCGCGCGTTCTTCACGGTCAACGGCTTCATCGGCATGGCGCTGTTCGTGTGCGCCCTGCTGGACCTGACGGTCCGGGGACTCGGCGTCTGAACGCCGCCGGGTCCCCCGGACCCCGGGAACTCCCGGGCCCTGCTCAGCCCTGCTCGGACTTGAGGAAGGGCAGCGCGACGAACCGCGGATAGCGCCACCACTGGCCGCTGTTGGCCTTGGTGCTGCCGATGGCGCAGAAGATGATCCCGAGCAGCATGTGGAGCGCGCAGAGCCCGAGCAGGCCGAAGCCGGCGATGGCCAGGGCGATCGGGCCGTCGTCCTCGCCGTGCCAGATCACGCCACCGAAGCCGGCGATGTAGCCGACCCCGCCCAGCAGGACGGTCATGGCGGCGGTGATGCCGAAGTTCATGGCCTGCGCGGCGTGGTGGCGGATGAACGGGTCGTGTTTGTTCTGCTCGTTGCTGCGGATGATCAGCGGCGGGATCCAGCCCAGCGCCCAGCCGAGGCAGCAGATGCTGGAGCCCACGAGGACCGTGATCAGGGCGCTCAGGTGCGCCCACATCGCCGGCCCGGTCGGCGGCCGCATCGGCGGCGGCGGGAACGGCGGCGGATAACCCGGGGCGCCCGCCCAGCCGGGGCCGGGGTGGCCGTACGGCGGGGGCGGCGGCGGGAACGGTCCCGCGCCGGGGCCGGGAGCGGCCCACGGGCCGGGTCCCGGCGGCGGCGGGTCCTGCGGGGCCCCCTGCGGCGGCCCTTGCGGCGGTTGCCGAGGTGCCGCGTCCTGCGGCGGTATGCCTTCGTGCTTGCTGAAATCGGTCATGCGCGACCGCCCCCCGTGATCGTGTTTCCCGGATCCTACGGCCTCAGCGGATCAAGCCGTCGGCGGGGCGGTCCCGGAACAGGAACGCCGCCGCCACACCGCCCGCCAGGCCGAAGAGATGGCCCTGCCAGGACACGCCCTGCGCGGTGGGCAGCACGCCCCACAGGATCGAGCCGTACAGCACCGCGACGACCAGGCCGACCGCGATGTCGATCAGCCGCCGGTCCACGAAGCCGCGCACCAGCAGATAGCCGAAGAGGCCGAAGACCAGCCCGGACGCGCCCGCGGTGTTGGTGTGCGGCGGCGCGACCAGCCACACGCCCAGGCCACTGCACAGGATGATGACGAAGGCCACGCTCAGGAAGCGGCGGGTGCCGCGCAGCGCCGCCAGGAACCCGAGCACCAGCAGCGGGAGGCTGTTGGCGGCGACGTGGTCGAAGCCGAAGTGGATGAAGGCCGCCGGCACGATGTCCCGCAACTCCCCGGCCTCGCGCGGCACGATGCCGAAGGTGTCCAGCGCGTGGTGGGTCATCATGTCGATCGACTCGATCAGCCAGAGCAGCCCGACCCAGGTGAGCATGAGCGCCCCGGCCGCGCGGGCCCGGACGCCCGGGCCCGGCACCGCGCCGTCGCGGGCGCCGTGCCGGGCGTCACCGGCATCGTGGCCGGCGATGGGTTCGTACGCCACAGGATCCCCCCTCGTGGTGGTCCACCGTCCGTCGGTCCGGCCGGACTTCCCCGGACTTCCCACGGTAGACAACGACATGGGGGTTTGCGGCGGTTCCGCGTCTCAGGCGTCCGTTCCGCCCGCCATGAGCTGCATCACGGCACCCATGATGTCCTGGGGGTCGAGCGGGGTGGCGCCGGCCGGGGCCGAGACGGGCCGGGCGTCGGGGGCGAAGCCGACGGTCAGCGGCAGCGCGCCGTGGATCTCGTCGCCGGTGTCGAACTGGTCGAGGTCCAGGCTGATTCCCGACAGGGTGCCGTCCTTGACGGCGACGTCCACACTGACGTCCTTGTCGGGTACCTGCTTCAGGTCGGCGGCCGAGAACCCGTCCGGCAGCTGGTCCGCCAGCGGTTCGAGGGCGTCGGCCAGCGCGTCGGCCGTCTTCCCGGCGGCCAAGGTGACCGTGACGTGGTCGGCGCCGTCCTTGGTGCCGGCGTCGGTGAACTTCGCGTTGTGCTCCAGGGCTTCGCGCAGCGCCTTGGTGATCCGCTCCTGCGTCTTGGCGTCCAGCGCCGAGGGGTCCGGCAGCGGCGAGCCGCCCTGGCTGCCCTCGGCCATGCTCTTGGAGAACTCCTCGAAGGCCTTGGGATCGACGGAGACCCACTTGCCACCGAGCGCGTCCTTCACGGACTTGAACGAGGAGGGCAGGCCGTCGGCGGCGTCGAGCATCTGCCGGAACTCCCGCAGATCGGCGTCGTCCTGCTTGGCGCCGAGATCGCCGGCGAGCGACAGGAACTGCCGTACGTCCGCCCGGAAGTAGGCCTGCTTCCCCGCGAGGCTGCGGATCTCCAGCAGGTCCTTGCCCTGGCCGAGCGAGACCCGCAGCGCGACCGAGGCGTTGTCCTTGTCGCTCTTGAGGTCCTTCAGCGGCGTGGTGGCGCTCATGGACAGCGACACGTCGAGACCGGCGAGCAGCTTCGCGTCGGCCCGGGTGAAACCGTCCGCGCCCTTGAGCGCGGACCAGATCTGCTGCTCGCTGCCGCCGAAGCCGACGGACAGCGTGGCGGCCTTCTGCTCGCCGAGCCGGTCCAGCGCCTGCTGGACCTTGGCGCCGGCACTCAGGTTCCCGGCGGTGCCGCACGCGGCGGCGGTGGTGGCGATGAAGGCGGCGCAGCCCGCGGCGGCGATGCCCTTGCGCATGGCGTTGATGGTGTTCTCCCCAACCCCTTGGTCGTTACATGAACACCTCACTGACCCGTGAGCTGGCCGGAAGGTTGTACGAGCGGCCGGATAGGCTCGCCACATGGACGACAGCGGGCGCGGGACGCCCTGGGTGGTCGGGGTCTCCGGGGCTTCCGGGACGCCGTACGCGGCCGCCGTGATCCGGGCGCTGCTGGACGCGGGCGAGGCCGTCGACCTGGTGGTCAGCCGGGCCGCGCGGCTCACGGTGCTGGACGAGACCGGGGCCCCCTTCCGCGACGGCCACTGGCGCGAGGACCTGTCCCGCTGGCTGGCCCGCGGCGCCGACGGCACCCCGGACCGCTTCGGGGCCGATGTCACCCGGGTGCGCCACTGGGCCGCCGGGGATCTGGCGGCCGGGCCGAGCTCGGGCTCGTACCCCGTCAAGGGCATGCTGATCGTCCCGGCGAGCACCGCCTGTGTGGCCGGGGTGGCGCTGGGGCTCTCCAAGGACCTGCTGCAGCGCGCCGCGAGTGTCACCCTGAAGGAGCGGCGGCCGCTGGTCGTCGCCGTACGGGAGACCCCGCTCGGCGGGCAGACGCTCCGGCACCTGGTCGCGCTGGACGAGGCGGGCGCCGTGGTGCTGCCGGCGTCCCCGGCGTTCTACGCGGGCGCCCGGCACATCCAGGACCTGGTCGACTTCGTCGCCGGGCGGGTGCTGGACGCCGCCAGGGTGCCGCACAAGCTCTACCACCGCTGGGAGGGGGAACTGGGGGCAGCGCAAGCGGCTGCCGGGACCGCCGTGACGAGGGACGCGGACGATATGGCCGGGATGACGGGGATGCCCGGGACTGTGGAGGCGGATGACGGCGAATGAGGCCGGCGCCGCTCAATGCACAAGGCACATGCCCGCCGATGCCTTAGATTCTTGTCCCGACAGCGCAATCACGGCATGAATGAAGGGGTCCAGTCTGATGGACGCGGTGGACAGGCAGCTCATCCAGGCCCTCCGTGAGAACGGCCGGGCCTCGTACGCCGAGCTGGGCCGGCTGGTGGGTCTGTCGGGTCCCAGTGTCACCGACCGGATCAACCGCCTGGAGCAGGCCGGCGTGATCACCGGCTACCGGGCCACCATTCACCCCGCCGCTCTCGGCCTCGGCGTCACCGCCCTGGTCGGCCTGCAGCTCAGCGACGCCGCCGACCACGAGGACGTGGCCACCCGGCTGCGCGATCTCGACGAGATCGAGGACTGCTGGTTCATCGCCGGCGACGACTCCTACATGCTCAAGGTCCGCGTCCCCGACGTGGACGGCCTGGAGCACACGATCCGCCGGCTGTCCGGCACCAAGGGCGTCGCGCGCACCCGCACCACCATCGTGCTGTCCACGAAGTGGGAGAACCGGGTCGGGGAACTGCCCGAGACCATGTAGGCGTAAGGTCGATCGGGTTGTCTGCCGGTCAAGGACAGTATGGAGGCGAGGCGAGGCATGGACGCTGGGCTCAAGCGGGAGCTGGAGGAGAAGGTCCGGGCGGGTGAGCGGCTGACCCGTGAGGACGGCATCGCCCTCTACGAGTCCGACGACCTCGCCTGGCTGGGCGGCCTCGCCCACCACGTGCGGACGCGGAAGAACGGTGACGTCGTCCACTTCAACGTCAACCGCCACCTCAACATGACCAATGTGTGCACGGCCTCCTGCGCCTACTGCTCCTTCCAGCGCAAGCCGGGGGAGAAGGACGCGTACACGATGCGCATCGAGGAGGCCGTGCGGCTGGCCAAGGAGATGGAGGGGGACAACCTCACCGAGCTCCACATCGTCAACGGCCTGCACCCCACGCTCCCGTGGCGCTACTACCCGCGCTCGCTCAAGGCGCTCAAGGAGGCGCTGCCGAACGTCTCCCTCAAGGCGTTCACCGCCACCGAGATCCACCACTTCGAGACGATCTCCGGACTGAGCGCGAGCGAGATCCTGGACGAGCTGATCGAGGCCGGCCTGGAGTCGCTGACCGGCGGCGGCGCCGAGATCTTCGACTGGGAGGTGCGGCAGCACATCGTCGACCACCGCACCCACTGGGAGGACTGGTCGCGCATCCACCGCCTGGCGCACGAGAAGGGCCTGAAGACCCCGTGCACCATGCTGTACGGGCACATCGAGGAGCCCCGGCACCGGGTGGACCACGTGCTGCGCCTGCGTGAGCTGCAGGACGAGACCGGCGGCTTCCAGGTCTTCATCCCGCTGCGCTACCAGCACGACTTCGTCGACCTGAAGGACGGCAAGGTCCGCAACACCCTCCAGGCCCGCACCACCATGGCCTCCGGCGCCGACGCGCTGAAGACCTTCGCCGTCTCCCGGCTGCTGTTCGACAACGTGCCCCACGTGAAGGTCTTCTGGGTCATGCACGGCGTGCAGACCGCGCAGCTGGCGCTGCAGCACGGCGCGGACGACATGGACGGCTCGGTCGTCGAGTACAAGATCACTCACGACGCCGACAACTACGGCACGCCCAACAAGCTCACCCGCGAGGACCTGCTGGAGCTCATCACGGACGCGGGCTTCCGCCCGGTCGAGCGCAACACCCGCTACGAGATCATCCGCGAGTACCCGGGCCCGGACGCCGCGCGCCGCGAGTCGCCGCAGCCGATGCGCTTCTGACCCGTTCCGCGTGCCGCGGGCGTGCCGCGGGCGTGCCGCGGGCGTGCCGCGGGCCCCGGGAATCCCGGGGCCCGCGCTTCACCTGAGCGTCGCCCGGAGTCCGGACCGGCTTCAGATGCCGTCAGGGCGGGTCCTTACAGTTTTCGCCATGGCACTGCGCTTCGCCCTCGACCCCGAGCTCACCGCCGACCTGCGGAACCAGCTCGTGACCCTCTGGACGGACGTCACCAACGCCGGTGGCGCCGTCGGCTTCGTGGCCCCCGTGACCGCCGCCGACGTGGTCCCGCAGGCGCAGGGCCGCTGCGAGGCGATATCCGAGGGCAGGGCGCATCTGATCGCCGGATTCGAGGACGGGCGCCTGGTCGCGACGGCGTTCCTGACCCTCAACAACCACCGCCTGATGGGCCACTGGGCCTGGCTCTACACCGTCATGGTCGACCCCGCCCACCAGGGCCGGGGTCACGGCGCGGAGTTGCTGCGCGAGGCCGAGAGCGCGGCCCGCGAACTCGGCCTGGAGGGACTGCGGCTCACCTGCCGCAGCGGCATGGGCCTGGACCGTTTCTACGCCTCCGTGGGCTACAAGGAGGTCGGCAGGACGCCCGGGGCGATCCGTGTCGCCGCAGGTGACGACCGCGACGAGATGACGATGTGGCTCCCGCTGCTCTGAGCGTGAAGGCCGCGTGCTTCACTGGTGGGGCAGTACGTCCGCTGCGTTCCGCGGACCGGACCGCCGAACACACCGAAGGAAGTGGCATCGCCGTGAGCTGGAAGCCGAGTCCCATGCTGCGCTACTCCCTGATGCGCCTTGGCCTCTTCGCGGCCTGCTTCCTCGCCATCTGGGGTTTGGTCTACGTCCACGTGCTGCCGGCCGGCCTCGGCGACTCCAACCTGCTGTGGGTCATGCTGCTGGCCCTGGTGATCAGCGCGCCGCTCAGCTTCGTGGTGCTGCGCGGCCTGCGCGAGCAGGCCTCCGTGCAGGTCTCGACCCGGGTGGAGCGCACGAGGGCCAACCTGGCCGCCAGCGCCGCTCAGGAGGACGAGGCGGACGACGCCTCGCGCGCCGCGACCGGCAGCTGACCCCGCGGCCTGACGGCCGGGTTCACAGGAGCCGCACCGAGCCCGTCAGGTGCAGGCGGGACGGGTCGTCGGCCGAGCGGAGCTCGAACGCACCGGCGTCCGCGGCGTGGACGACCGTGGTGGGCAGCAGGACGGGTGCCGCGAACCGCGCGCGCAGGACGACACCCCGGGCCGTGCCCGGGACCACCTCGGCCGCGCACCGGGCGACGGTCCACATGCCGTGGGCGATGGCCCGGGGGAACCCGAGCGGCCGGGCGGTGAGCGGATGCACGTGGAGGGGGTTCCAGTCGCCCGAGACCGCCGCGTGCCGGCGCCCCAGGTCGGCGGCGAGCCGCCACCGAGCCACCTCCGGCAGCGGACGCCGTGCCTCCGGCGGGGCGGCGGTGGGCGCGGGCCCGCCGGTCCTGGCCAGGTACGTGCTGCGGTCCTCCCAGACCACCGCGCCGTCGATCCGGGCCTCCGTGACGACGACGACCTCCACTCCGCGCCGGTGCGCGCGCAGCTCCCGCGCGTGGACGGTGATGCCGGGGGTCTCCGAGGGCAGCAGCGGCCGGTGCTGCGTGATCTCGATCGCGGTGTGCACCAGCCCGAGCAGCGGGAGCGGGAAGCGGCGTCGCGCCATCAGCCGCGCGGCGAGCGGGAACCCGAGGACGTGCGGGTAGGTCAGCGGTACGGCCGTCCCCGGCGCGGGGAAACCGCACACACGTGCGTAGGCGGCGACGCGGCCGGGGTCGACCCGGACCGCCGGCGCGGTCGGACGCTCCGCGGGCAGCGGGGCGTCGGCCGCCGGACGCTTGCCGAAGCCGGTCAGCACCCCCTTGGCGAGGGTCAGCAGCAGTGGCACGGAAGTCCCCCCGACGAAGCCGCGGCGCATTGACGTGAGAGCGATGTTACCCGAAGTAACGCTCACCCCTCCGAAATCCCTCGGGCCGCCCGCCGACCGCCGCCGGAAAAGGCAGGAGCCCCGCACACAGCGCGGGGCTCCTTGGGTACTGCTAATCGGGTACTACACGTCTGTCCGCAATTAGGCGGGGACGACGTTCTCCGCCTGCGGGCCCTTCGGACCCTGCGTGACGTCGAAGGTCACCGCCTGGTTCTCCTCCAGCGAGCGGAAGCCGCTGGCGTTGATCGCGGAGTAGTGGACGAAGACATCGGGGCCGCCGCCGTCCTGGGCGATGAAGCCGAAGCCCTTCTCGGCGTTGAACCACTTGACGGTTCCGGTAGCCATAAGCCCTCCTTGGGCCAAAGGGTTGCCCTGCTCCAGAACCTGCCCTGCTAACCGCAAGAAGTCTGAAAACTACAAAAGCCCGCGGTCACATGCTCCGCAGGCTTTGTACTGCAAGGGAAACCAAACTGCAACTTGCGACGACAGTAGCACGGAGCATCCTCGCCGGGGAAGAGCAACAAGATCCCCATTCACCCGGACCGCCTAAAGCTCGAACGCGCGGTGAACCCGTGGCCTCCGGGCAGTGTCCGGTGCGACTCCCCGGCGGGCCCCGGCGAAAGATCGCCGGAGCGGGGGTCTAGCCTCCTGATGTGGACAAATCTGCGCCCCTTCCCTCCGCCGGTGGTGAGCGCCGGACCCGGCCTCGCGTCGGGCACATCCAGTTCCTGAATTGCGTACCTCTTTACTGGGGGTTGGCCCGAACGGGTGCCCTGCTGGACCTGGAGCTCACCAAGGACACCCCCGAGAAGCTGAGCGCCCAGCTCGTCTCCGGAGACCTCGACGTGGGCCCGATCACGCTCATGGAGTACCTGCGCCACGCCGACGAGCTCGTCGCCCTCCCGGACATCGCCGTCGGCTGCGACGGCCCCGTCATGTCCTGCGTCATCGTGAGCCAGGTCCCGCTCGGCAGCCTGGACGGCGCCCGGGTCGCCCTGGGTTCCACGAGTCGCACGTCCGTGCGACTCGCGGAGCTGCTGCTCGCCGAGCAGTACAAGGTCGAGCCCGACTACTACACGTGCCCGCCGGACCTGTCGCTGATGATGCAGGAGGCGCAGGCCGCCGTCCTGATCGGCGACGCCGCGCTGCGCGCCTCCCTGCACGACGCGCCGCGGCTCGGCCTGGAGGTCCACGATCTCGGCCTGATGTGGAAGGAGTGGACCGGGCTGCCCTTCGTCTTCGCCGTCTGGGCCGCCCGCCGGGACTACCTGGCCGCGCACCCCGAGGCGGTGCGCGAGGTGCACCGGGCCTTCCTCGCCTCCCGCGACCTCAGCATGGAGGAGGTGGAGAAGGTCGCGGAACAGGCCGCCCGCTGGGAGTCCTTCGACGCGGACACCCTGCAGCGCTACTTCACCACCTTGGACTTCTCCCTCGGCCAGGACCAGTTGACGGGCATCGCCGAGTTCGCCCGCCGCGTGGGGTTCCCGCCCCGGGCGCGGGTACACCTTCTCTGATTTCACCGGCTTCCCGTAGGTTGCCCGGCATATCCGGGGAACTCCCGTTGTTCTTCGACCTTCCGCACCGCGAGAGGCGCGCAGATGCAACCGCTGCAGGCGAACGACCCCACGGCGATCGGTCCCTACCGGCTGCTCGGCCGGTTGGGGGCCGGCGGCATGGGCCGGGTCTACCTCGGGCGCAGCCCGGGCGGCCGGACGGTGGCCGTGAAGGTGGTGCGCTCGGAACTCGCCGACGACCTGGAGTTCCGCACCCGCTTCCAACGCGAGGTGGAGGCGGCGCGCCGGGTCGGCGGTGCGTGGAGCGCCCCGGTGCTCGACGCGGACACCGACTCGCCGGTGCCGTGGGTGGCCACCCGCTATGTCGCCGGGCCCGCGCTGTCCGACGCCGTGAAGACCTTCGGGCCGCTGCCGGAGGACGGCGTGCGAGCGCTGGGCGCCGGTCTCGCCGAGGCGCTGGAGGAGGTGCACGGACGCGGCCTGGTGCACCGCGACATCAAGCCGTCCAACGTGCTGCTCTCGCTGGACGGGCCGGTGCTGATCGACTTCGGCATCGCCCGTGCCATGGACGCCACCGCGGCGCTCACCAGCAAGGGCGTGGTGGTCGGCTCGCCCGGCTACATGGCGCCCGAGCAGGTCACCGGCCGGCCGACCGGGCCGGCCGCCGACGTCTTCGCCCTCGGCGCGGTGATCGTCTTCGCCGCGACCGGACAGGGGCCCTTCCCCGGCGACAGCGCGGCCGTGCTGCTGTACAAGGTCGCCCACGAGGAGCCCGAGTTCGAGGGCATGCCCGCCGGGCTGCGCGGTGTGGCCGAGTCCTGCCTGGCCAAGGACCCCGCGGCGCGTCCCACGCCCCGTCAGCTCGCCGGCCTGCTCGCGCCGGACGGCGGGGCCGCCTCCCTGGTGCACGGCGGCTGGCTCCCCGCGGCGCTGACCGAGCGGCTCGGCCGCCAGGCGGTGGAACTGCTGGACCTGGAGCCGACGCCGCCGCCCGGCGCGCTGGGCGGCGTTGCCGGCACGGACAGCGGCACGGGCTCCTCGTACGGCTCCCATCCCTCGTACGGCACCTTCGGCCCGCCGCCGCGGCTGACCGAGCCGCACGACGCGGTGCCGTCCTCGTTCGCCGCCACGCCGCCGCCGGTCACCACCCCGGCCGTGCCCCGCCGAGGCCGGGCGGCGTCGCTGGCGGGCGCCGGCGTCGTGCTGGTGGCGGCGGCGGTGACGCTGGGGCTCGTGCTCCACGACGGCGGCCGGGCCGACGACCAGGGCAAGGGCGGCGGGAGCCCGGCCACTTCGCGGTCCACCGCCTCGGTGTCGGCGCCGGCGTCGCCGTCGCACGGCTCGGCGACCCCCTCCGTGCCCCGGCTGGCGTCGCTGCCCGCGGCCTTCGCCGGCACGTGGAAGGGCGACACCGTCACCGCCCACGGCGTCCCCGGCACCTTCGAGATCACCATCACCCCGGGCAAGGTCGGCGCGGTGGTCGGCCACGACAAGAGCGTGCTGTCGCTGCTCGGGCAGACCTACGACTGCAGCGGGCAGTGGAAGCTCGCCACGGCCACCGAGCGGTGGATCGTGCTGGACACCAGCGGGGGCACCAACCCGCACCCCGGGGTGTGTTCGGACGGCTCGGCCGACGAGCGCTTCACCCTCGACGACGACGGCTCGCTGCACTACCGGTCGGGCGACTCCCTGGCCGGGAACCCGGAAGGCGACCTCAGGAAGCAGGGCGGCTGAACCCCTGGCGTAGGCTGAGCGGGTCCGTCACAACCCCTCGGAAGGGATGCCCGGTGAGCGAGAACGCCGACCTGCAGTCCGTCCTCGACCGTGCCGCCGACGGTGGCCGCATCACCCCCGAGGAGGCGCTCGACCTCTACCGCTCCGCACCCCTGCACGCACTCGGCGCCGCCGCGGACGCGGTGCGCCGCCGTCGCTACGCGGGCGTCGAGCACATCGCGACGTACATCATCGAGCGCAACATCAACTACACCAACGTCTGCGTCACGGCCTGCAAGTTCTGCGCCTTCTACGCCGCGCCCAAGGACACCGCCAAGGGCTGGACCCGCGATCTGGACGACATCCTGCGCCGCTGCGCGGAGACCGTCGAACTCGGCGGCACCCAGATCATGTTCCAGGGCGGCCACCACCCGGACTACGGCGTCGAGTACTACGAGAAGCACTTCAGCGCCATCAAGCAGGCCTACCCCCAGCTGGTCATCCACTCCCTCGGGGCCTCCGAGGTCGAGCACATGGCCCGCATCTCCAAGGTGCCGGTGGACGAGGCCATCACCCGCATCCACGCGGCCGGCCTGGACTCCTTCGCGGGCGCCGGCGCCGAGCTGCTGCCGGCGCGGCCGCGCAAGGTGATCGCTCCGCTGAAGGAGAGCGGCGAGCGCTGGCTGGAGATCATGGAGACCGCGCACAACCTGGGCGTGGAGTCCACCTCCACCATGCTCATGGGCACCGGCGAGACCAACGCCGAGCGCATCGAGCACCTGCGGATGATCCGGGACGTCCAGGACCGCACGGGCGGCTTCCGGGCCTTCATCCCGTACACCTACCAGCCGGAGAACAACCACTTGAAGGGCCGCACGCAGGCCACGCTCTTCGAGTACCTGCGGATCATCGCGATCGCCCGGCTCTTCCTGGACAACGTCGCCCACATCCAGGGCTCCTGGCTCACCACCGGCAAGGAGGTCGGCCAGCTGTCGCTGCACTACGGCGCCGACGACCTGGGCTCGGTGATGCTGGAGGAGAACGTCGTCTCCTCGGCCGGCGCCAAGCACCGCTCGAACCGCATGGAGCTGATCCACCTGATCCGGGCCGCGGGACGCGTCCCGGCCCAGCGCGCCACCACGTACGAGCACCTCGTGGTCCACGACGACCCGGCGAACGACCCGGTCGACGACCACGTCGTCTCGCACCTGTCGTCGACCGCCATCGAGGGCGGCACGGCGCACCCCGAGCTCAAGCTGATCAGCACCTCCTGACCCGCGCCCGCGGTCCGCGATGCTGACGATCCACGCCGGCGCGGACGGCGCGGCCCTGGTGGTCGACGGCGGCACCATCGCCGCCGTCGGCCCGCTGGACGCGCTGCGCGCGAGCCGTCCCGGAGCCCGGGTCAGGTCCTGGCCGGGCACGCTGCGGCCCGGCCTGACCCACGAGGGCGCGCTGCCGCCGGCGCCGAGCCCGCGCGAGCGGGTGCACGCCCTGCTGTCCCGCGGCGTCACCGCCGTGGCGGCCCTTCCCGACGACCCCGCGCTGCGCTCCGCGCTGGACCGCAGCGGGCTGCTGCCCGCGCGCCGGGCACCCGAGCCGGCCCCGGGCGCGCGGGCGGACTTCGCCGTCGTCGACGGGAGCGGCGCGTGCCTGGCCACGGTCGTCGGGGGACGGCTGCTGTACCGCAGGGCGTGAGGCGATCACCCGGCCGCCGTGCACCGGTGGCCGGCTGACAGGCCGTCGCTTAGGTTCCGGTCATGCCGGACATATCAGTACCCCGCGTCCTCTCCGGCCGCCTCGCGGCCCCGGTGATCGCCGTGCTCGCGGCGGTCGCCCTCGTGGCCCTCCCCGCGGCCGCCGCCGGTGAGGCGCCCTCCGCCGGGGCGGCGCTGTGCTTCGGCCGCGTGCCGACGATCACCGGCTCCGGCGGCATCCAGGGCACCCCGGGCGACGACGTCATCGTGGGCTCCGCCGGGCCGGACCGCATCGACGGCGGCGGCGGTGACGACCGCATCTGCTCCCTCGCCGGGAACGACCGGGTCAGCGGCGGCCCAGGGAACGACAGCATCGCCACCGGCGGCGGCGACGACCTGGCGGCCGGCGACCTGTTCACCGACAGCGGCGACGCCGTCGGCCAGGGCGACGACCTGCTGATCCTGGGGGAGGGCGACGACCGCGCGGCGGGCGACAACAGCGCCACCGCGGGCGACGCCTTCGGCGGCGGCGACGACCGCATCGACGGCGGTCCCGGCAACGACCTGATGACCGGCGACTCCGCGGCCGACACCGGCAACGCCTTCGGCGCGGGCGACGACGTCCTGAACGGCGGTCCCGGCGCCGACCGCCTGGTCGGCGACAGCTTCGCCTTCCTCAACGCCGTCGGCAGCGGCGGGGACGACCTCCTCGACCTCGGCGCCGACGGCGGCCTCGAGGTCGTCGGCGACAACTTCTCGGTGAGCCGGGGCCGCACCGCGGCGGGTTCAGGAAACGACCGGATCATCGGCGGCGCCGCCGACGAGACGCTGATCGGGGACAACTCCGGCGACCACGTCACCTCGGCGGGCGACGACGTGATCACCGGGCACCGCGGCCGCGACACGGTCTTCGGCGACAACACGAATGTCGCCCGCGACGCGAGCAACGGCGCGCCGGGCGGCCGCGATCTGCTGGTGGCCGGTCCCGGTGACGACGTCGTCCGCGCGGGCCCGGGCGAGGACCGGATCGACGGCGGAGCGGACCGCGACGTCTGCGACGGCGAAGCCGGCCGCCGCGACCGCGCGGACCACTGCGAGACCTCGCTCGGCATCCCGTGACGGCTCCCCCGGGCCCCTGCGCGGGGCCCGGGGCCGCCGGGTGAACAATGGGGGCGTGACCCGAGCCTCCCTGGACAAGCAGCCGCACGAAGTCGCCGCGATGTTCGACGACGTCGCCGCCAACTACGACCTGACCAACGACGTGCTCTCGCTCGGGCAGGACCGGCGCTGGCGCAAGGCCGTCGCTCAGGCCCTGGACGTGCGGCCCGGCGAGCGGGTGCTGGACCTCGGCGCCGGCACGGGCACTTCCTCGCTGCCCTTCCTGCGGGCCGGGGCGAGCGTCGTGCCGTGCGACTTCTCGCTCGGCATGCTGCGCGAGGGCAAGCGCCGGCATCCCTCGCTGCCGCTCACCGCGGGCGACGCGACCCGGCTGCCGTTCGCCGACGGGGTCTTCGACGCCGTCACCATCTCCTTCGCGCTGCGCAACGTCCACGACACCGACGCCGCGCTGCGCGAGATGCTGCGCGTCACCCGGCCCGGCGGGCGCGTGGTCATCTGCGAGTTCAGCCACCCCACCTGGGCTCCGTTCCGCACCGTCTACACCGAGTACCTGATGCGGGCGCTGCCGCCGGTGGCCCGCGCGGTCAGCAGCAACCCCGACGCGTACGTCTACCTCGCCGAGTCGATCCGCTCCTGGCCCGACCAGCCCGCGCTGGCCGGACGGATGTCCCGGGCCGGCTGGTCGAAGGTCGCGTGGCGCAACCTGTCGGCCGGGATCGTGGCACTGCACCGGGCGGTGCGCTGACCCGGGGCGCCGCCTCATAGACTCTCAACGCCGATGACCCATACCGACGGGAGATCCCGACCGTGACTGACACGACCGTCGCCTCCGAGCGCAGTGCCGATGTGATCGTCGTCGGGGCCGGTCCCGCCGGTTCGACGACCGCGTACTACCTGGCGAAGGCCGGTCTGGACGTCCTGCTGCTGGAGAAGACCGCGTTCCCCCGCGAGAAGGTGTGCGGCGACGGTCTCACCCCGCGGGCGACCAAGCAGCTCGTCGCGATGGGCATCGACATCTCCGAGGAGGCGGGCTGGCTGCGCAACAAGGGCCTGCGCATCATCGGCGGCGGTGTCCGCCTCCAGCTCGACTGGCCGGACCTGGCCTCGTACCCCGACTACGGACTCGTCCGCAAGCGCGAGGACTTCGACGAAGTCCTGGCCCGCCAGGCCGAGAAGGCCGGTGCGCGGCTGTACGAGCGCTGCAACGTCTCCGGTCCGATCCGCGACGAGCGCACCGGCCGGATCACCGGGGTCGAGGCGAAGCTCGGCGAGGAGAAGACCCCGGTCACCTTCCACGCCCCGCTGGTCGTGGCCGCCGACGGCAACTCCACCCGGCTCTCGCTGGGGATGGGCCTGCACCGCCGCGAGGACCGTCCGATGGGCGTCGCGGTCCGCACGTACTTCACCTCGCCCCGCCACGACGACGACTACCTGGAGTCCTGGCTGGAGCTGTGGGACCGGCGCGTCCCGGGCGACCCCCGGCTGCTGCCCGGCTACGGCTGGATCTTCGGCATGGGCGACGGGACGTCCAACGTCGGCCTCGGCGTGCTCAACACCTCCGCCTCCTTCAAGGAGCTGGACTGGCGCGAGATCCTCAAGGCCTGGTGCGCGTCCATGCCCGAGGACTGGGGCTACACCCCCGAGAACATGACCGGGCCCATCCGCGGCGCCGCGCTCCCGATGGCCTTCAACCGCCAGCCGCACTACACCCGCGGCCTGCTGCTCGTCGGCGACGCCGGCGGTCTGGTCAACCCGTTCAACGGCGAGGGCATCGCCTACGCGATGGAATCCGGCCGGATCGCCGCCGACGTCATCGTCCAGGCGCACGCGCGGGGGACCGCGGCGCAGCGGGAGCTGGCGCTGCACAACTACCCGCGCATCCTGAAGGACACCTACGGCGGTTACTACACGCTCGGCCGGGCCTTCGTGAAGCTGATCGGCAACCCGAAGGTCATGAAGGTGGCGACGCAGCGCGGGCTCAGTCACCCGCTGCTGATGCGCTTCACGCTCAAGCTGCTGGCGAACCTGACCGACCCGTCCGGCGGCGACGCGATGGACCGGGTCATCAACGGCCTGTCGAAGGTGGCCCCGCGGTCGTGACGACGCCGGGCTTAACCGTCCGCGCCACCGGCGGGGTGACCGCCGTCGCCGGTGGCAGCGGTGCAGGGAAAACGATTCTTCTGGAGTCGCTGGCAGGGCTCCGCGGCACGGGGGGCGCCGTCCCGCGCGGCGACGCGACGGGCTTCGTCCCGCAGGACGACATCATCCACCGCGAACTGCCGGTGGGCCGCACGCTGCGGTACGCGGCCCGGCTGCGCATGCCGCCGGGCACGAGCGCGGCCGCCGTGGACGACGCGGTGGCGCGGGTGCTGTGCGAGCTGGGGCTGACCGGGCAGGAGCGGCAGACCGTCGCCACCCTCAGCGGCGGCGAGCGCAAGCGGGTCAGCATCGCCGTCGAACTGCTCACCCGGCCCGGCGTGCTCTTCCTCGACGAGCCCACCTCCGGCCTCGACCCGGCCACCGGCGCCGCGCTCGTGGCCACCCTTCGTGAACTGGCCGCCGCCGGGACCACCGTCGTCCTCACCACGCACACCCCGGCCGACCTCGTCCGCGCCGACCGGGTGGTCTTCCTCGCGCCCGACGGGGAGATCGCCTACGACGGCCCGCCGGGGCAGTTGTGCGCGGCCTTCGGCGCGGCGACGGTGGAGGAGGTCTACGGTAAGGTCGCGGCCGGCGCGCGGCACACGGGCGCCGCCGAGTCCCCCGAGCCGCTGCCGTCGGTGACGGAGGCCGCAGGACCCGGCGTCCCCCGGCTCGGCGCGGTGCGGCAGTGGGCGCTGCTGACCCGGCGCAACGCCGAGATCCTGCGGCGCGACCGGCTGTCGCGGGCGGTCCTCGCCGGGTCGCCGGTGATGATCGTGGCGATGTTCGCCCTGCTGTTCAAGCCCGGTGCCTTCGACCCGGAGACCCCCATGCCGTCCTCCTCGGCGATGATCCTGTTCTGGATCGCCTTCGGGGCCTTCTTCTTCGGGCTCGCCTACGGACTGCTGCAGATCTGCGCCGAACTGCCCGTCGTGCGCCGGGAACGGCTGACCGTGCTGCGGCTCGGGCCCTATGTGCTGGCCAAGCTGACGGTCCTGCTGCCCGTGCTCGCGGCGGCGGACGTGCTGCTGCTCGCGGTGCTGCGCGCCCTGGACCGGCTGCCGGCCGCGGGGTGGGACGTCTACGGTTCGCTCCTGACGACCACCCTGCTCGCGTCCGCGGCGGCGCTGGCGCTGGGGCTGCTCGCCTCCGCGTGCGTCTCGCATCCCGCGCAGGCCACGTTGCTGCTGCCGCTGCTCTGCTTCCCGCAGGTGCTCTTCTCCGGCGCCTTCGTGCCCGTCCCGCAGATGGCCTGGGCGGGTCGGGTGCTGAGCGGTGCGATGACCAACCGCTGGGCGTACGAGGCGCTGGGCAGCGCCATCGGCCTGGAGGAGCTGTGGACCCGCGGCCGCTCGCCGCTCGGGCCGCCGCTGCTGGCCTCGTACGGCGACACCTTCGGCCGGCCCGCGGTGTTCGGGGACGCGCTGCTGGCCGGCTTCACCCTGCTCTTCCTCGCGGGGACCTGGATCGTGCTGGCGCGCCGGTGCCGCACGGTGCGGCGGGGGTGAGAGCGCACTCACGCTTACACAACCTTCTCCATCCTTACGCATGATGGGTAGGATGCGTAAGCATGGGGCAGGATTGGTACTCGGTCGACCAGATCGCCGACCGGCTCGGACTGCATGTGCGGACCGTGCGCGGCTACATCCGCGACGGGCGGCTGAAGGCCGTGCGCATCGGCAAGCAGTACCGCGTCGCGCCGGCCGACCTCGACGCGCTCACCGGGCGACCCGCCCCCGCACCGCCCCCGCGGCGGGCCGAGGTCTCCGCCATCGTCGAACTCGACGGGATCGGGGCGGCGGCCGCCGACCGCCTGGGCACCCTGCTCGCCGCCGGTGCCCGGATGCCGCGCGACAGCGCGGAGCCGGTGCGCATCCAGACGGTGTACGACGAGCCGCGCGCCCGGCTCACGGTCGTGGTGCTGGGCGGGCTCGCCCCCACGAGCGACGTGCTGGCCGTCATCGACGGCGTTCTCGGCGCGGAGAACGGCATGTTCCTCGACGAGACCGGAAGGCCGACGCCATGACCGACGTGGTGACCGAACGCGCGGGCGTGCCCGTCCTGCTCGTGGGGGAGGACGGCCCGAGCATCGCGGGCCCGCAGGACGCCCTCGACGTGATCGGCGCGGCCTTCTCCCGCGCCGAGGTGGTGGCCGTGCCCGTGTCCCGGTTCGACGAGCGCTTCTTCGCGCTGCGCACCGGGGTGGCGGGCGAGATCCTGCAGAAGTTCGTCACCTACCGGCTGCGGCTGGTGGTCGTCGGCGACGTGTCCGCGTACACCGGGGCCAGCACGGCGCTGCGCGACCTGGTGCGCGAGTCCAACCGCGGCGAGCAGGTGTGGTTCGTGACCGATCTCGGTGAGCTGGACGCCCGGCTGACGAGCTGATGGTGCGTCAGCAGGCTGATCAGCAGCGCAGTCTGGGGGGCAGGCCGGCGGTGTCCGGGACGCGGTCGCGGTAGGCCGCGGCGGCGAAGGCGAGGAACGCGTCCACGTCCGCCCGGTTGGAGGGCAGGCCGAGCGAGACGCGCACCGCGCCTCCGGAGGGCAGCGCCAGGCGGTCCAGGTAGTCGTCGATCGTGCCGCCGGCGCCCCGGGGTGCCCGGGCCGCCCGGCGCAGTTCCTGCATGCCGATGCCGAACGCGGCCTCGCCGGCGCCGGGGTTGCAGAAGCAGCCGGTGCGCAGTGAGATGCCGTGCGCCGCGCTGTCCCGGGCGACCACGCGCTCGTCGACCACCTCCCCGCGGACGTCGAGGAAGTTGAGCGCGACCGTGCCGCCGCGGTCCGCGGTGTCCTTGGGCCCGTACAGCCGGACCATGGGGGCGCCGGAGCTGTGCGCGAGGCCGCGCAGGCCGTCCAGGAGCGCGGCGGTCAGCTCGGCGACATGGCGCCGCACCGTGTCCGCCCCGACGGCGCCGATGAAGTCCAGTCCCGTCTCCACGTCCGGTATGTGGAGGAAGTTGAGCGTCCCGTCCTCGAAGGCGGACTCGTCGCCGGCCATGCGGTGCCACTGCGCCCGCGCGCTGACCACGTGGATCGTGCCGCCGGAGAACCACGGCCGGCGCAGCCGCGGCAGGGCGTCGCGGCGGACGATCAGTGAGCCGATGCCGGTGGGGTAGCCGAAGACCTTGTACCAGCTGACCGCCACGAAGTCCGGGTGCACGGCCGACAGGTCCAGCCGCCCGGCCGGGGCGAAGGCGGCCGCGTCCAGCAGCACGTCGAAGCCGGCGTCCCGCGCCTCGCCGATCCAGCGCAGCGGGTGCCGCACCCCGGTGAAGTTGCTCTGCGCCGGGTACGCGAACAGCCCCCGGCGGCGGCCGGACAGGGCGGCGCGCACGGCCGCGTCGGAGGTACGCAGGTCCGGCAGGTCGAGCGGGACGTAGGTGGTGCGGGCGCCGCGCGACCGGGCGAACTCACGCAGTCCGTTGACGGAGTTGTGGTTGTCCGCGAGCAGCACCAGGCGGTCGCGGCGGCCGAACGGGTAGGCCTCGCCGACCAGGCGCAGCGCACCGGTGGCGTTCGCGGTGAAGACCACCGCGTACTCGGCCGGGTCGGCGCGGAAGTGCCGCAGCACGGCGGCCCGGGCCCGGGCGACCAGTTCCTCCGAGGCGGTGGAGGTGGGGTTCTGCGAGTGCGGATTGCCGTACGCGTCCGAGGTCAACCGGTCGGCGTGGGCGCGGAGCTGGTGCCCGGCGGGGAGGCCGGCGCCGGTGTGGTCGAGGTAGACGTGCTGCTTCTCGTCCAGGTAGGCGTATTCGGTCGCGCGTAACCCGGCGGGGGACACGGTGTCGAACATACGAACACCATACGGGGCGGGGGAGCGGCGGGACGGCCGTCCCATCTGACATCGATGTCACGTGCGGGGAGGGGGTGTTGGGGGCATCAGCCCGAAATGCGCGGTTCGTGATGGTGTGCCCATACTTTTGCTCACCCCACCGGGGACACCACCCTCAACGGGAGGAAGGCCACACCATGAACACCTTCGCGAAGTCCCTTGCGACCGCTGCCGCCGCTGTTCTGCTCGCGGCCGGCGGGATGACTGCCACCGCCTCCGCCGCCCCGTCCGGACACGGCTCCGGGCACGGCAAGAAGCTCCACTGCACCTGGCACAAGGGCTACTGGACGTACCGCCACGCCGGACGCGACGGCCGCGACGGCCACGCCGGCCGGGGCGACCGCGACCGCCGGGGCGGGCCGGCCCACGGCTCCGTCCGCTGGGAGAAGGTCTGGCACCCCGCCCACAAGGTCTGCGTCCGTCGCTGATCCCCGTTCACGCTCCCGTCACCGTCCCTCGACCCGGGCCCGGCCCCGCCACTGCGGCGGGGCCGGGCCCGGCCCCGTAAGGGCGTGTGCGCGCCTTCACGAGCGGGGTGCGCGGGTGCGCCGGGGCACGGCGGCGCCAGGGACCTGCCGCCGGTGCGGGCGGCGGCCCTCCCGTGGGGACGGGGTCGCGGGATCAGGCCACGCGGACGGCGGAGGTGGGCATGTAATAGGCCATCTGCTGGATCACGACGCCCTTGCTCGGGTTGGCCGCGTCCAGGTACTGGCCGTCGCCGACGTAGACGGCGACGTGGTAGGCGGAGCCGACTCCGCCCCAGAACAGCAGGTCGCCCGGCTGGACCTCGCTCACGGGGACCTGGGTGCCGAAGGTCGACTGCGCCTGGGAGGTGCGCGGCAGCTCGACGCCGATGGTCCGGAACGCGGCCTGGGTGAGGCCGGAGCAGTCGTACGCGCTGGGGCCCGTGGCACCGTACACGTACGGCTTGCCGACCTGGGCCTTCAGGAAGCTGAGCACGGAGGCGACGCTGCCGCTCGCGGCGGAGCTCGACACCGACGCGACCGACGGGGCGGAGGCGGGGTCGGAGCCGGCCAGCGCGGTGCGTCCGGCCGAGCGGGACGCCGTGGCGGACTCCCGGGCCTCGGCGGCCTTGGCGGCGGCGGCCTTGCGGGCGTCGGCGGCGGCCTTCTTCTTGGCGGCGGCCTTCATCGCCTCGGCGCGGGCCTCGTCGCGGGCCGCGTCCAGCTGCTGTTCGACGACGGTCTCGTCGATCGCGGCGGCGGCCTGCGCGGCGCTCGCCTCGGTGGAGAGGGCGGGGATGACCGGGATGCTTCCGGTGGTCGCCGGGTCGGCGGCCGTCGGTTCTGCGTTCGCCGGGGCGGACATTCCGGTGAGGGCGAGCGTTCCGATGACGCCGCCGGCGACTCCAGCGCGGCGCACCCAGTTGGTGCTCTGCGTGGCGCGTCGCCGGCGGCGTATATGCGAGATCTGAAGGTGCATGCGCTCTTGGGTATCAGGCGGAATCGGTTCCGTTCAACAAAAGTGTGATGCGCCACAGTTGGCATCACCCCAGTGCTATTGTCCCTTTTTTGATCTTCCTGATTCGGGATGAATCGGATATCCAAGTCCATTTCCTCGTGCGTGCGTTCACGTGCCTTCTGCCGCCGTCAGCACGGACTTTCCGGCCTCACCCGGACGGGCGGCGGCGCGCTATCACGCCGCCTGGGGGAGCTCCAATTTGCTTTGAGCCGCGATGGCCTGATAGTGAGCCACCCCCTCTGGCCAGCGATAACGCGAGCAAATATGACTTCTGGTGATCATTTGAGAGACCTGCGTGAGAAGATCACCGCTCATCCGGACGGGGGATCCTCCGACGGGTGGTGTAGATCACAAAGTCCGGTGGGAACCCCGTGTCGCAGATCACAGACCAGGAGGCATAAGATGCGGGCAGTTCGGGCTTGTGAACTGCCTCACATAGAGAGGATCTAGGTGGCGTGGCGCACCCGCCCGGGCACGGTCCGTCATCAGTCACCGTCGACTGGAAGGAGCGGGGACGTGAATGCCTACGCGCCCATCCTCGTGCTGGGCGGCCTCGCGGCCGGCTTCGCGATCTTCTCCGTGATCATGGCCTCAATTATCGGCCCAAAACGGTATAACAGGGCTAAATTGGAGGCGTATGAGTGCGGCATCGAGCCGACTCCGCATCCGGCCGGTGGTGGCCGTTTCCCGATCAAGTACTACCTGACGGCGATGCTCTTCATCGTCTTCGACATCGAGATCGTCTTCCTCTACCCCTGGGCGGTCTCCTTCGACTCCCTGGGGATCTTCGGGCTCGTCGAGATGCTCCTCTTCGTGCTCACCGTCTTCGTCGCATACGCCTATGTCTGGCGTCGCGGCGGTCTGGAATGGGACTAGGGGCGGAGAAAAGCCATGGGTATTGAAGAGAAGCTGCCGAGCGGATTCCTGCTGACGTCGGTCGAGACCGCCGCGGGCTGGGTGCGGAAGGCGTCGGTCTTCCCGGCGACCTTCGGTCTGGCCTGCTGCGCCATCGAGATGATGACCACCGGGGCCGGCCGGTACGACCTCGCCCGTTTCGGGATGGAGGTCTTCCGCGGTTCCCCGCGCCAGGCGGACCTGATGATCGTGGCCGGCCGGGTGAGCCAGAAGATGGCCCCCGTCCTGCGCCAGGTCTACGACCAGATGCCCAATCCCAAGTGGGTCATCTCGATGGGCGTCTGCGCATCCAGCGGCGGGATGTTCAACAACTACGCAATTGTGCAGGGTGTTGACCATGTGGTCCCTGTTGACATTTATCTCCCCGGATGTCCGCCCCGTCCCGAAATGCTGATGGACGCCATTCTCAAGCTCCACCACAAGATCCAGCACAGCAAGCTCGGCGTGAACCAGGAACAGGCCGCGCGCGAGGCGGAGGAGGCGGCGCTGAAGGCGCTGCCGACCATTGAGATGAAGGGGCTTCTCCGATGACGGATTCCCCGGACACCCCGAACCCGGACAGCGACGTGCAGGCGAGCGGCCTGCCCGGTCAGCGCGGGGACCACGGCGAGGCGATCCGCGTCCAGCACGGCATGTTCGGCGCCAACAACGGCGGCGACACCTCCGGGTACGGACGGCTGGTGCGCACGGTGCGCCTGCCGGGTGCCGCGAACCGCCCCTACGGCGGCTGGTTCGACGAGGTCGCCGACGAGCTGGAGGGCGCCCTGGAGGAGCAGGGCCTCGTCCCGGACAACGCGATCGAGAAGGTCGTCGTCGACCGCGGCGAGATCACCTTCCACGTCGCGCGCGAGCACCTGCCCCTCGTCGCCCGGACCCTGCGCGACGACCCCGCCCTGCGCTTCGAGCTCTGCACCGGGGTGAGCGGCGTCCACTTCCCGGAGGACAAGGGCCGCGAGCTGCACGCCGTCTACCACCTGCGCTCGATCACCCACAACCGGCTGATCCGGCTGGAGGTGAGCGTCTCCGACGCCGACCGGCACGTCCCGACGCTGGTCGAGGTCTACCCGACCAACGACTGGCACGAGCGCGAGACGTACGACTTCTTCGGGATCGTCTTCGACGGTCACCCCGCCCTGACGCGGATCATGATGCCGGACGACTGGCAGGGCCATCCGCAGCGCAAGGACTACCCCCTCGGCGGCATCCCCGTCGAGTACAAGGGCGCCCAGATCCCGGCTCCGGACCAGCGGAGGTCGTACTCGTGAGCACGCACGGCACGTCGCACGCAGCACCCCGGCAGGCCTCGGAGCGGGACACCACCGAGGGCCGGGTCTTCACGGTCACCGGCGGCGACTGGGACGAACTGTCCGAGACCGTCGGCAAGGCCGACGACGAGCGCATCGTCGTCAACATGGGTCCGCAGCACCCGTCCACCCACGGTGTGCTCCGGCTGATCCTGGAGATCGACGGCGAGACGGTGACCGAGGCCCGCTGCGGCATCGGCTACCTGCACACCGGCATCGAGAAGAACATGGAGTTCCGGACCTGGACCCAGGGGTCCACGTTCGTGACGCGCATGGACTACCTGACGCCGTTCTTCAACGAGACGGCGTACTGCCTGGCGGTGGAGAAGCTGCTCGGCGTCACCGAGGAAGTGCCCGACCGCGCCTCGGTCATCCGCGTGATGCTGATGGAGCTGAACCGCATCTCCTCGCACCTGGTGGCCATCGCCACCGGCGGCATGGAACTCGGCGCCACCACGATCATGATCTACGGGTTCCGCGACCGCGAGATGATCCTGGACATCTACGAGCTGATCACCGGCCTGCGGATGAACCACGCGTACATCCGCCCCGGCGGTCTCGCCCAGGACCTGCCGCCCGGCGCCGTGGACCAGATCCGCGAGTTCGTGAAGAAGTTCCGCAAGAACCTCCCCGAGTACGACAAGCTCGCCACCGGCAACCCGATCTTCAAGGCCCGGATGCAGGACGTGGGCTACCTGGACCTGGCCGGCTGCATGGCGCTCGGCGCCACCGGCCCGATCCTGCGCTCCACGGGACTGCCGCACGACCTGCGCAAGTCGCAGCCGTACTGCGGTTACGAGAACTACGAGTTCGACGTCCCGACCGTCGACACCTGCGACTCCTACGGCCGCTTCCTCATCCGCCTGGACGAGATGCGCGAGTCGCTGAAGATCGTCGAGCAGTGCCTGGACCGGCTGCAGCCCGGCCCGGTCATGGTCGCCGACAAGAAGATCGCCTGGCCCGCGCAGCTGGCGCTCGGCCCGGACGGGCTCGGCAACTCGCTGGACCACATCAAGAAGATCATGGGCACCTCCATGGAGGCCTTGATCCACCACTTCAAGCTGGTGACCGAGGGCTTCCGGGTGCCGCCCGGCCAGGCGTACGTCGCCGTCGAGTCGTCCAAGGGCGAACTCGGGGTCCACGTGGTCAGCGACGGGGGCACCCGCCCCTTCCGCGTCCACTTCCGGGACCCGTCCTTCACCAATCTGCAGACCATGGCGGCGATGTGCGAGGGCGGCCAGGTCGCCGACGTCATCGTCGCGGTGGCGTCCATCGACCCCGTGATGGGAGGCGTCGACCGGTGACTGAGGTATCACTCGGCATCCCCGCGATGCCCGCGCCGGACTTCCCGGCCGACGTGCGGCAGCGCCTGGAGACGGACGCGCGCGAGGTCATCGCGCGCTACCCCGGCAGCCGCAGCGCCCTGCTTCCGCTGCTGCACTTGGTGCAGGCGGAGGAGGGCTACGTCTCCCGTACCGGGGTCCGCTTCTGCGCCGAGATGCTCGGGCTGACCACGGCCGAGGTGACGGCGGTGTCGACCTTCTACACGATGTACCGCCGGGCGCCGTCCGGCGAGTACCAGGTCGGGGTCTGCACCAACACCCTGTGCGCGGTGCTCGGCGGGGACGCGATCTTCGACGAGCTCAAGGAGCACCTCGGCGTCGAGAACGGCGGCACCACCGAGGACGGCAAGGTCACGCTGGAGCACATCGAGTGCAACGCGGCCTGCGACTTCGCCCCCGTGGTGATGGTCAACTGGGAGTTCTTCGACAACCAGGACCCGCAGTCGGCCAAGCGGCTCGTGGACGACCTGCGCGCCGGCCGGACCGTCGAGCCCACCCGGGGCGCTCCCTTGTGCACATACAAGGAGACGTCCCGGATCCTCGCCGGGTTCCCCGACGAGCGCCCCGGCGCCGTCGAGGCGAGCGGCGGCGCGGGCCCGGCCTCGCTGGCGGGCCTCAGGCTCTCCCGCGGCGAGGCCCTGCCGGGTTCCGGCGGCGGAGTGCCGCGGCAGACCTCCGCCCCTCCCGGGGACGAGACGCCGCCGGCGCACGCCAGCTCCCACGACGCCCCGCAGGAGTCCGCGGTCTCCGACCCCGACCACCCCGCCGGGCCCGTCACCGAGCAGCGCACGAACGAAGGCGAGGGGGAGCAGTGACGATGGTTGACTCGGCGGAGAAGGTGCTCGCACCCGTTCTGTCGGCCTTCTGGGACGACCCGCAGTCCTGGACGCTCAACACCTATCGCCGGCACGAGGGGTACGAGGGCCTGCGCAAGGCGCTCGCCATGCCCCCGGACGACGTGATCGCGTTCGTCAAGGACGCGGGTCTGCGCGGCCGCGGCGGCGCCGGCTTCCCGACCGGGATGAAGTGGCAGTTCATCCCGCAGGGCGACGGCAAGCCGCACTACCTCGTCGTCAACGCAGACGAGTCGGAGCCGGGCACCTGCAAGGACATCCCCCTGATGTTCGCCAATCCGCACTCGCTGATCGAGGGCATCGTGATCGCCTGCCACGCGATCCGCTCCCAGCACGCCTTCATCTATCTGCGCGGCGAGGTCGTCCCCGTGCTCCGGCGGCTGCACCACGCGGTCGCCGAGGCGTACGAGGCCGGCTTCCTCGGCAAGAACATCCTGGGCAGCGGCTTCGACCTGGAGCTGACCGTGCACGCCGGCGCCGGCGCGTACATCTGCGGCGAGGAGACGGCGCTCCTGGACTCGCTGGAGGGCCGGCGCGGCCAGCCCCGGTTGCGGCCGCCCTTCCCGGCGGTCGAGGGCCTGTACGCGTGCCCGACGGTGGTCAACAACGTCGAGTCGATCGCCTCGGTGCCCGCGATCCTCACCAAGGGCAAGGAGTGGTTCCGCTCCATGGGCAGCGAGAAGTCCCCGGGCTTCACGCTGTACTCGCTCAGCGGCCACGTGGCCAACCCCGGCCAGTACGAGGCGCCGCTCGGGGTGACCCTGCGTCAGCTGCTCGGGCTGAGCGGCGGCATGCGTCCGGGCCACAAGCTCAAGTTCTGGACGCCGGGCGGCTCTTCCACCCCGATGTTCACCGACGAGCACCTCGACGTCCCGCTGGACTACGAGGGCGTCGGCGCCGCCGGATCGATGCTCGGTACCAAGGCGCTGCAGTGCTTCGACGAGACCACCTGCGTGGTGCGCGCCGTCACGCGCTGGACCGAGTTCTACGCCCACGAGTCCTGCGGCAAGTGCACCCCCTGCCGCGAGGGCACCTACTGGCTCGTCCAGTTGCTGCGAGCCATTGAGAGCGGGGGCGGCTCGTTGGCCGACCTCGACAAGCTCGCCGACATCGCCGACAACATCAACGGCAAGTCCTTCTGCGCCCTCGGCGACGGAGCGGCCAGCCCGATCTTCTCCTCCCTGAAGTACTTCCGCGACGAGTACGTGGAGCACCTGGAGGGCCGCGGCTGCCCCTTCGACCCGTCCAAGTCCACGGTCTGGGCCGACAAGTCTCACCTGGAGGTGAACGCGTGACCGTCACCACGAACGCCGCTTCCGGAGAGGCAGCGGTGCCGCCCGAGGACCTGGTGTCCGTCACCATCGACGGCATCGAACTGTCGGTGCCCAAGGGCACGCTGGTGATCCGGGCCGCCGAAATGATCGGGATCGAGATCCCGCGCTTCTGCGACCACCCGCTCCTGGACCCGGTCGGTGCCTGCCGGCAGTGCATCGTGGAGGTCGAGGGCCAGCGCAAGCCCATGGCGTCGTGCACGATCACCTGCACGGACGGCATGGTCGTACGCACCCAGCTCACCTCCGGCGTCGCCGAGAAGGCCCAGCGCGGGGTGATGGAGCTGCTGCTCATCAACCACCCGCTGGACTGCCCCGTCTGCGACAAGGGCGGCGAGTGCCCGCTGCAGAACCAGGCGATGTCCGCCGGCCAGGCCGACACCCGCTTCGAGGGACGCAAGCGGACCTACGCCAAGCCGATGCCGATCTCCACCCAGATCCTGCTGGACCGCGAGCGGTGCGTGCTGTGCGCGCGCTGCACCCGCTTCTCCCAGCAGGTGGCGGGCGACCCGATGATCGAGCTGCTGGAGCGCGGCGCGCTGGAGCAGGTCGGCATCGGGGACGGCGACCCCTTCCAGTCGTACTTCTCCGGCAACACCATCCAGATCTGCCCGGTCGGCGCGCTCACCTCGGCGGCCTACCGGTTCCGCTCCCGCCCCTTCGACCTGGTCTCCTCGCCGAGCGTGTGCGAGCACTGCGCCGGCGGTTGCGCCACCCGCACCGACCACCGGCGCGGCAAGGTCATGCGGCGGCTCGCGCAGGACGACCCCGAGGTCAACGAGGAGTGGATCTGCGACAAGGGCCGGTTCGGCTTCCGCTACGCGCAGCGGCCCGAGCGGCTCACCACGCCGCTGGTGCGCAACGCCGACAGCGGTGAGCTGGAGCCGGCGAGCTGGCCGGAGGCGCTGGAGGCGGCGGCCCGCGGGCTGGCCGCGGCCGGTGGCCGCACCGGCGTGCTGCCCGGCGGCCGGCTGACCGTCGAGGACGCGTACGCGTACGCCAAGTTCGCCCGCGTCGTCCTGGACACCAACGACGTCGACTTCCGGGCCCGCGCGCACTCCGCCGAGGAGGCCGACTTCCTGGCCTCCGCCGTGGCGGGCCGCGGCCGGGACCTGTCGGGCGACGGCGTCACCTACACCCTGCTGGAGAAGGCCCCCGCGGTGCTGCTGGCCGGGCTGGAGGCCGAGGAGGAGGCGCCCGGCGTCTTCCTGCGGCTCCGCAAGGCCTGGCGCAAGCACGGTCAACGCACCTTCGCGCTGGCCCCGTTCGCCACCCGGGGACTGGGCAAGGCCGGCGGCACGCTGCTGCCCGCCGCGCCCGGCACCGAGACCGAGTGGCTGGACGCGCTCGCCGGTGGTACGGGTCTGGAGGCCAACGGCCGCGCCGCGCACGAAGCGCTGCGTGCCGAGGGCGCCGTCGTCCTGGTCGGCGAACGGCTGGCGGCCGTTCCCGGCGCGCTGACCGCGGTGCTCCGGCTGGCCGAGGCCAGCGGCGCCCGCCTGGCGTGGATCCCGCGCCGGGCCGGTGAGCGCGGCGCGGTCGAGGCGGGCGCCCTGCCGGGGCTGCTGCCCGGCGGCCGCCCGGTCGTCGATCCGCGGGCCCGCGACGAGGTCGCCGCGGTCTGGGGCGTGGCCACGCTCCCGTCCCGCTTCGGCCGCGACACCGCGGCGATCGTCGAGGCGGCGGCGGCCGGTGAACTCGGCGCGCTGCTCGTGGGCGGTGTGGAGGTCGCCGACCTGCCCGACCCGGCCAAGGCCCGTGAGGCACTGGACGCGGTCGGCTTCGTGGTGAGCCTGGAGCAGCGGCCGAGCGAGGTCACGGAGCGGGCGGACGTCGTCCTGCCGGTGGCCGCGGTCGCCGAGAAGGCCGGCACCTTCCTCAACTGGGAGGGCCGGGTGCGGCTCTTCGAGACCGCGATCAAGCCGGCGCAGCAGGTCCAGCGCCACCAGTTCCCGGACGCCCGGGTGCTGACGATGCTGGCCGACGCGCTCGACGTCCCCCTCGGCCTCGCCGACGTGAAGGCGGCGCGCGCCGAACTCACCCGGCTCGCCCCGTTCGACGGCCCGCGCGCCGCCGCGCCGCGCGAGACCGGCCGCCCGATCCCCAAGCCGGGCGTCGGCGAGGCGGTACTCGCCGGTCACCGGCTGCTGCTCGACCAGGGCCTGCTCCAGCAGGGCGACGACGCCCTCGCCGGCACCCGCCACCCGGCGGTCGCCCGCCTGTCGGCGGCCACGGCGGAGGAGATCGGCCTCACCGACGGTGCCGAGGCCGAGATCACCGGCCCCGCCGGTGCCGTACGGCTCCCGCTGATGGTGACCGAGATGCCCGACCGCGTCGTGTGGCTGCCGCTGAACTCCGTGGGCGGCGGCCTCGTCTCGGACACCGGTGCCCTGCCCGGCCAGGTCGTCACGGTGGCCGCGCCCACGAAGGAGGTGGCCCAGTGATGACGATGTCCGTCGAGGACCTGTCCATGTTCGGGCGGGACCCGTGGTGGCTGATCGCCGTCAAGGCGGTCTTCTGCTTCGCGTTCCTGATGCTGACCGTGCTGTTCTCCATCGTGTGGGAGCGCAAGGTCGTCGCCTGGATGCAGCTGCGCATCGGCCCCAACCGGCACGGCCCCTGGGGCATGCTCCAGTCGCTCGCCGACGGCGTGAAGCTGATGCTCAAGGAAGACCTGATCGTCAAGAAGGCCGACGCGGTCGTCTACGTGCTGGCCCCGATCGTGGCGGCCATCCCGGCGTTCATGGCGATCGCGGTGATCCCCTTCGGGCCGGCCGACAACGAGGTCTCGATCTTCGGCCAGCGCACGCCGATGCAGCTCACCGACCTGCCGATCGGCATCCTGTTCATCCTGGCGACCGCGTCCGTCGGCATCTACGGCATCGTGCTGGCCGGCTGGTCGTCCGGCTCGACGTACCCGCTGCTCGGCGGCCTGCGCTCCTGCGCGCAGATGATCTCGTACGAGATCGCGATGGGCGTCGCCTTCGCGTCGGTGTTCCTCTACTCCGGCTCGATGTCGACCTCGCAGATCGTCGCCCAGCAGCACGACCGCTGGTACATCGTGCTGCTGCCGGTGTCCTTCATCATCTACATCGGCACGATGGTCGGTGAGACCAACCGCGCCCCCTTCGACATGCCGGAGTCCGAGGGCGACCTGGTCGGCGGTTTCAACACCGAGTACTCCTCGATCAAGTTCGCGCTCTTCATGCTCGCCGAGTACGTCAACATGGTGACCGTCTCGGCGGTCGCGACCACCCTCTTCCTGGGCGGCTGGCGGGCCCCGTGGCCGATCAGCACCTTCTGGGAGGGCGCCAACCACGGCTGGTGGCCGCTGCTGTGGTTCGTGGTCAAGGTCCAGTTGCTGCTCTTCCTCTTCATCTGGCTGCGCGGCACGCTGCCCCGCGTGCGCTACGACCAGCTGATGAAGCTGGGCTGGAAGGTGCTCATCCCGGTCTCGATGGTGTGGCTGATGCTCGTCGCCACCGTCCGGGCGCTGCGCAACGAGAACTACGGCTTCCAGTCGATCCTGCTCTACGTCGGCGGTGCCGTCGTCCTGCTGCTCCTGGTCTCGCTCGCCTTCGACGTCCTGCGGGACCGCGGCGACAAGGACAAGGAGGCGGCCGCCGCGGCGGGGCCGCCGGAGCCGTTCGACCCCATGGCGGGCGGGTTCCCCGTGCCGCCGCTGCCCGGCCAGGAGCTGCCGCCCGTCCCGCGGCGGCCGTCCCGTGCGGAGCGTCAACTCGTAGGCAAGGAGGCCGACGATGCCTGAGTTCCTGGGCCCGGTCGCGGGCTTCGGCGTGACCTTCAAGGCCATGTTCAAGAAGCGGCTGACCGAGCAGTACCCCGAGGAGAAGAAGCCGACCGCGCCGCGGTTCCACGGCCGCCACCAGCTCAACCGCCACCCGGACGGGCTGGAGAAGTGCGTCGGCTGCGAGCTGTGCGCCTGGGCCTGCCCCGCCGACGCGATCTACGTCGAGGGCGCCGACAACACCGACGAGGAGCGCTACTCGCCGGGCGAGCGCTACGGCCGCGTCTACCAGATCAACTACGCCCGCTGCATCCTGTGCGGGCTGTGCATCGAGGCCTGCCCGACGCGGGCGCTGACGATGACCAACGAGTACGAACTCGCCGACAGCAGCCGCGAGTCGCTGATCTTCACCAAGGAGCAGCTGCTCGCCGGCCTGGACGAGGGCATGGTCGAGGCTCCGCACGCGATCTTCCCCGGCACCGACGAGGGCGACTACTACCGCGGCGCGGTCACGCACGCGGCCCCCGGCACCGTCCGGCAGGTCGCGGTCTCCAAGGGCGAGAAGCCCGACGAGACGGTGCGGGACGAGCCGGAGGGTGACGGAACGGCCGACGTGCAGGTCCCCGCGACCGGCGGCACCGCACCGGCCGGGACGGGAGACGAGGCATGAACGGGCTGACCACGCTGGCGGCCGGGTACACCACCTCCACTGGGGAGGCGGTCCAGTTCTGGGTGCTGGGCACCGTCGCGGTGCTGGGGGCGCTCGCGACCGTGCTGATGAAGAAGGCCGTGCACAGCGCACTGTCGCTCGCCGGGACGATGATCGTCCTGGCGGTCTTCTATCTGGCCCAGGGCGCGTACTTCCTCGGCGTCGTGCAGATCGTCGTCTACACCGGCGCGATCATGATGCTCTTCCTCTTCGTCGTCATGCTGGTCGGCATCACCGCCGCCGACTCGCTCAAGGAGACGCTGAAGGGGCAGCGCTGGCTCGCCGCCGGGGCCGGGATCGGCTTCGGCGTCCTGCTGATCGCGGGTATCGCCAACGCCTCGCTCAAGCAGTTCACCGGGCTCGGTCAGGCCAACGCCGGCGGCAACGTCGAGGGACTGGCGTCGCTGATCTTCACCAAGTACGTGTGGGCCTTCGAGATCACCGGCGCGCTGCTGATCACCGCGGCCATCGGCGCGATGGTCCTCACCCACCGCGAGCGCACCGAGGCCCGCGCCACCCAGCGCGAGCTGGCCGAGCGGCGGGTGCGCGAGGGCAAGCAGCTCCCCCCGCTCCCCGCGCCGGGCGTCTACGCCCGCAACAACGCGGTCGACGTCCCCGGCCTGCTGCCGGACGGCACGGTCTCCGAGCTCAGCGTCAGCCCGACGCTGCGCGGGCGCGGCCAGTACCGCGACGTCTCCGCCGAGGCGGTCGCCAAGGTCGCCGAGCTGGAGCAGCGCACTGAGGAGGCGTCGAAGTGAACCCGGTCAACTACCTGTACCTGGCGGCGCTGCTGTTCACCATCGGCGCGGCCGGGGTGCTGATCCGGCGCAACGCGATCATCGTCTTCATGTGCATCGAGCTGATGCTGAACGCCTCCAACCTGGCGTTTGTCACCTTCTCCCGGATGCACGGCAACCTCGACGGCCAGATCATCGCCTTCTTCACGATGGTCGTCGCCGCCGCGGAAGTGGTCGTGGGCCTGGCGATCATCGTGACGATCTTCCGCTCCCGCCACTCGGCCTCGGTCGACGACGCCAGCCTGATGAAGCTCTAAGGGGTAGCGACAGTGGACTACTTGATCGGATGGCTCGTCCTCCTGCCGCTGCTGGGCGCCGGTGCGCTGCTCACCGGCGGCCGGAGGCTGGACCGTACGGGCCACTGGATCGGCACCGTGCTCGCGGCCGCGTCCTTCGTCGTCGCGGCGGTGCTCTTCTTCGACATGCTCGGCCGCAGCGGGGAGCAGCGCGCGCTGCACTCCACCGCCTTCACCTGGATCTCGGTCGGCGGCTTCCACGCGGACGTCGCCTTCCAGCTCGACCAGCTGTCGATGACCTTCGCCCTGCTGATCACCGGTGTGGGCACGCTGATCCACATCTACTCGATCGGCTACATGGAGCACGACGAGCGGCGCCGCCGCTTCTTCGGCTACCTCAACCTCTTCCTCGCGGCGATGCTCCTGCTGGTGCTCGCCGACAACTACCTGCTGCTGTACGTCGGCTGGGAGGGCGTGGGCCTGGCCTCGTACCTGCTGATCGGCTTCTGGCAGCACAAGCCCAGCGCGGCGACGGCGGCCAAGAAGGCGTTCATCGTCAACCGCGTCGGTGACGTCGGCCTGTCCATCGCGATCATGCTGATGTTCACCACCTTCGGTACGTTCACCTTCGAGCCGCTCTTCGGCCAGGTGGACAAGGCGGGCGAGGGGATCCTGACCGGCATCGGCCTGATGCTGCTGCTCGCCGCCTGCGGCAAGTCGGCCCAGGTCCCGCTGCAGTCCTGGCTCGGCGACGCGATGGAGGGCCCGACCCCGGTCTCGGCCCTGATCCACGCGGCGACGATGGTGACCGCGGGCGTCTACCTGATCACCCGCTCCGGCGTGATCTTCAACGCCGCGCCCACTGCCCAGGTGGCCGTGGTCACGGTCGGCGCGGTCACGCTGCTCTTCGGTGCGATCGTCGGTTGCGCGAAGGACGACATCAAGAAGGCGCTGGCCGGCTCCACGATGTCGCAGATCGGCTACATGGTGCTGGCCGCGGGCCTCGGCCCGATCGGCTACGTCTTCGCGATCATGCACCTGGTCACCCACGGCTTCTTCAAGGCGGGCCTCTTCCTCGGCGCCGGATCGGTCATGCACGGCATGAACGACGAGGTGGACATGCGCAAGTACGGCGCCCTGCGGAAGTACATGCCGATCACCTTCGTCACCTTCGGACTCGGCTACCTGGCCATCATCGGCTTCCCCGGCCTGTCCGGCTTCTTCTCCAAGGACAAGATCATCGAGGCCGCCTTCGCCAAGGGCGGCACCGAGGGCTGGATCCTCGGCGGCGCGGCCCTGCTGGGCGCGGCGATCACCGCGTTCTACATGACCCGCGTGATGCTGATGACCTTCTTCGGCGAGAAGCGCTGGCAGTCCGACGCGGACGGCCACGAGCCGCACCCGCACGAGTCGCCGAAGTCGATGACGATCCCCATGATCGTCCTGGCCTTCGGCTCGGTCTTCGCGGGCTTCCTGTTCAGCTTCAACGAGTCCTTCGTGAAGTGGCTGGAACCCGTCACTGGCCACGAGGAGGGGCACCCGCCGATCGGCGCCGGCGCCATCACCGCCGCCACCCTGGTCGTGATGCTCCTCGGAGTGGCCCTGGCCTGGGCCGTGTACGGGCGCCGCCCGGTCCCCGCCGTCGCCCCGCGCGGCAACCTGCTGACCCGCGCCGCCCGGCGCGACCTGCTCCAGGACGACTTCAACCACGTCGCCCTCGTGCTGCCCGGCGAGTACCTCACCCGCGGCCTGGTCTACGTGGACCACAAGGGTGTGGACGGCGTCGTGAACGGCACCGCGGCCGCCGTCGGCGGCCTCTCCGGCCGGATGCGGCGCCTCCAGAACGGCTACGTGCGCAGTTACGCCGTGTCGATGCTGGCCGGCACCGCGGTGCTGGTGGCGGCGACGCTGCTGATGCGGGGGGTGGCGTGATGCGGCTCCACCGGCCCGGCACGGCAGCCGTACCCGTCCTCCCGGCCGCCCAGCGGCTCCCGCTCATGAGGGGTGTTGCCTGATGTCCTTCCCGCTGCTCACCGTGACCGCCGGGCTCCCGGCGCTCGGGGCGATCGCCACGGCCGCCGTCCCGGCGGCCCGGCGAGGGACCGCGAAATGGCTCGCGCTGGGCGTGTCCCTGGCCACGTTCGTGCTCGCGGCGCTCGTGGTCGCCCGCTTCGAGCCGGGCGGCGCGCGCTACCAGCTGACCGAGTCGCACCCCTGGATCGCCAGCTTCGGCGTCCGCTACGAGCTGGGCGTCGACGGCATCGCGGTCGCGCTCATCGGGCTCACCGCGCTGCTCATCCCCTTCGTCATCGCGGCCGGCTGGCACGACGCCGACCCCCTGGAGGAGAAGAACCCCAACCGCCGCTGGCGGCCGACGCAGGGCTTCTTCGCGCTGATCCTGCTGGTCGAGGCGATGGTGATCATCTCCTTCGAGGCCACCGACGTCTTCCTCTTCTACATCTTCTTCGAGGCCATGCTCATCCCGATGTACTTCCTCATCGGAGGCTTCGGGGACCGTGCCCACGAGCACGGCGAGGAGGAGGCGGCCCGTCAGCGCTCGTACGCGGCCGTGAAGTTCCTGCTCTACAACCTGGTCGGCGGACTCATCATGCTGGCCGCCGTCATCGGGCTGTACGCGGTCACCGCCGACCAGCTCGGCCAGGGCACCTTCTCCCTCCAGGAGATCCTGAACGCGCGGGCGGCGGGCAAGCTGGAGATGTCCACCACCGCCGAACGCGCCCTGTTCCTGGGCTTCTTCTTCGCCTTCGCGGTCAAGGCCCCGCTGTGGCCGCTGCACACCTGGCTGCCCAACGCGATGGGGGAGTCCACGGCGCCGGTCGCCGTGCTCATCACCGCGGTCGTCGACAAGGTCGGCACCTTCGCGATGCTCCGCTTCTGCCTCCAGCTCTTCCCGGAGGCCAGCAAGTGGGCGACGCCGGTGATCCTGGTGCTGGCGGTGATCAGCATCATCTACGGCGCCCTGCTGGCCATCGGCCAGCGGGACATCAAGCGGCTGGTCGCCTACGCGTCGATCTCGCACTTCGGGTTCATCGTGCTCGGCATCTTCGCGATGACGACCCAGGGCCAGAGCGGGTCGACGCTCTACATGGTCAACCACGGCATCTCCACCGCCGCGCTGATGCTGGTCGCGGGCTTCCTGATCTCCCGCCGCGGCTCCCGGCTCATCTCCGCCTACGGCGGGGTGCAGAAGGTCGCCCCGGTCCTGGCCGGCACCTTCCTGATCGGCGGTCTGGCCACCCTCTCGCTGCCGGGGCTCGCGCCCTTCGTCAGTGAGTTCCTCGTCCTGGTCGGCACGTTCAGCCGCTACCCGGCGCTGGGGATCATCGCCACCGTCGGCATCGTGCTCGCCGCGCTGTACGTCCTCGTCCTCTACCAGCGGACGATGACCGGTCCGGTGAAGGCCGAGGTCGAGGGCATGCCCGACCTCAAGGTCCGCGAAGTCGCCGTGGTGGCCCCGCTGATCCTGCTGCTGGTCTTCCTGGGCGTCTATCCCAAGCCGGTGACCGACATCGTCAACCCGGCGGTCCAGCAGACGCTGTCCGACGTGCACAAGACCGACCCCAAGCCGGCGCTGGAGGCCTCCAAGTGAGCAGCACAGGTGCTGTCCACAGCCTGTGGACAACGGCGGCCCCGCTCGCCGCCGACAAGATCACCGCGCCGAAGATCGAGTACGCCCAGCTGGCGCCGGTGCTGATCGTCTTCGGCGCCGCCGTCCTCGGCATCCTCGTCGAGGCCTTCCTGCCGCGCCGGGCCCGCTACACCGCCCAAGTGGGGCTGGCCGTCCTCGGCATGGCCGCCGCCTTCGCCGCGGTCGTGGCACTCGCGGCGGGCGGCTACGCGACCACGAAGGCGCACATCGCCGCCATGGGCGCGGTCGCCGTCGACGGCCCCGCGCTCTTCCTGCAGGGGACCATCCTGCTGGTGGGCCTGGTCGGGGTGTTCACCTTCGCCGAGCGCCGCCTCGACCCCAAGGCGCACGGCCGGCACGTGGACTCCTTCGCCGCGCAGGGCTCCGCCGTGCCCGGCAGCGAGCAGGAGAAGGACGCCGTCCGGGCGGGCTTCACCACCACCGAGGTCTTCCCGCTGCTGCTGTTCGCCGTCGGCGGCATGCTGGTCTTCCCGGCCGCCAACGACCTGCTGACGCTCTTCGTGGCGCTGGAGGTCTTCTCCCTGCCGCTGTACCTGCTCTGCGCCCTGGCGCGGCGCCGGCGCGTGATGTCGCAGGAGGCCGCGGTCAAGTACTTCCTGCTGGGCGCCTTCTCCTCGGCCTTCCTGCTGTTCGGCATCGCCCTGCTGTACGGCTACGCGGGCACCGTCTCGTACTCCGGCATCGCCTCGGTCGTGGACGGCACCGCCAAGCTCACCCCGGCGCTCGCCGGCTCCTCGGGCAACGACGCGCTGCTGCTGATCGGCTCCGCGCTCGTCGGCATGGGCCTGCTGTTCAAGGTCGGCGCCGTGCCCTTCCACATGTGGACGCCGGACGTCTACGAGGGCGCCCCGACCCCGGTCACCGGCTTCATGGCCGCGGCCACCAAGGTCGCCGCCTTCGGCGCGCTGCTGCGCCTGCTGTACGTCGTCCTGCCGGAACTGCGGTGGGACTGGCGGCCGGTGCTGTGGGGCGTCGCGATCCTCACCATGCTGGTCGGCGCGATCGTGGCCGTCACGCAGACGGACGTGAAGCGCCTGCTGGCGTACTCCTCCATCGCCCACGCGGGGTTCATCCTGGCCGGTGTCATCTCGACCTCGAAGGAGGGCGTCTCGTCGGTGCTCTTCTACCTGGCGGCCTACTCGTTCGTGACGCTGGGCGCCTTCGCGGTCGTCACGCTGGTGCGCGACGCCGGCGGCGAGGCCACCCACCTGTCGCGCTGGGCGGGCCTGGGGCGGCGCTCCCCGCTGGTCGCCGCCGTCTTCGCGGTCTTCCTGCTGGCCTTCGCGGGCATCCCGCTCACGTCCGGCTTCGCGGGGAAATTCGCGGTCTTCAAGGCCGCCGCGCAGGGCGGCGCGGTGCCGCTGGTCATCGTGGGTGTGCTGTCGTCGGCGATCGCGGCCTTCTTCTACATCCGCGTCATCGTGCTGATGTTCTTCAGCGAGCCCAAGGCGGACGGCCCCTCGGTCGCCGTGCCGTCGCCGCTCACGTCGACCGCGATCGCCATCGGCGTCGCCGTCACGGTCGTGCTGGGTGTGGCGCCCCAGTACTTCCTGGATCTGGCCAACCAGGCGGGCACGTTCATCCGCTGACCCCGCACCGCCCCGACGCGCCCCGGAGCCCAGCAGGCTCCGGGGCGCGTCGGCGTGTGCGGGCTCCCGGGCACCGCTGGGAGCGTTCCCGGTCTCCGCGCGCCCCTCCGGACCCGCCACCACCACCACTGCTGTGACCTGCGGCGGAGCGACACGCGACGGCCCGCGGGACGTTGCCTAAAGAGTTCGCAATGTCCGGAAAAGTCTTGCCGACGCGGTCAATTCGGGCTTAGCTTCCTTTCAGGTCACGGTCGGGGTGGGCCGATGAAACCGTGATCATTGGGGGGATTACGTGGTGAGGTCCGCGTTCGCGATCGATCCTGCCGTGCCCGGATTGATCGTGAAAATCGGTAACTATCCGCTGCACCACGGCGGGGTGGGAGCGATCCGGAGTCTGGGGAGGCTCGGCGTCCCCATGTACGCCGTCACCGAGGACCGGCGGACGCCTGCCGCCGCCTCGCGCTATCTGCGCGACCGTTTCGTCTGGCCGACCACCGGACTGGAGCCCGCGGAACGGCTGGTCGAGGGGTTATGCGGCATCGGGCGCCGGATCGGGCGCCCGACGGTGCTCATCCCGACCGACGAGGAGGCGGCCGTGCTCATCGCCGAGCACGCCGGCGAACTCGCCGAATTCTTCTTGTTCCCGCGCACCGAGGACCCGGGGCTGTCGCGGCGGCTGGCGAGCAAGCAGGGGCTGCACGAACTGTGCGTCCAGTACGGCGTGCCGTCGCCGCAGGCGGCCTTCCCGGACTCCTACGAGGACGTGGAGAAGTTCGCGGCCACCGCCCGCTTTCCCGTCGTCGCCAAGAACCGGGAGGCTTTCGTGCGCCGGAGGGCGCCCGCCGTACCGGGCACGACCCGGATCGCGGGGCCGCGGGAACTGCTGGAACTGGCGCGCGGCTGGGGGCCGAAGCCCGGCGTCATCCTCCAGGAGTACCTGCCGCGCGAGGAGGCCGAGGACTGGATCGTGCACGCGTACTTCGGCGCGGGCGCGGCCGAGCCGGTGCTGTTCACCGGGGTCAAGGTCCGTTCCTGGCCACCGCACGCCGGGATGACCGCCTGCGCGTACGTCGTGGCCAACCCCGAACTCGCGGCCCTGGCAGCGCAGTTCTGCAAGAGCGTCGGCTTCCAGGGGATCGCCGACCTGGACTGGCGCTACGACCGCCGCGACGGGCGCTACAAACTGCTGGACTTCAACCCGCGCATGGGCGCCCAGTTCCGGCTCTTCGAGTCGGCGGCCGGGATCGACGTGGTCCGGGCCCAGCACCTGGACCTCACCGGCCGGGAGATCCCACGCGCGGGCCAGCTGGAGGGCCGCCGCTTCGTCGTGGAGAACATCGACCTGCCCGCGCTGCTCGCCTACCGGCGCAGCGGCTACACCACACCCCACGCGCCCGCCCGCGCCAGCGGCACCGAGCTGGCCTGGCTGGCCGCCGACGACCTGAAGCCCTTCGTCACCATGCTCGCCCGCTTCGTCCGCCCGGGCGCGCGGCACCTGATCCAGATGTACCGGTCACGACGTCGAACCGCGTTGCGAAAGGACCCCTCATGACGACGCCCGTAGCCGTGATCGGAGCCGGGCCGTACGGCCTGTCCATCGCCGCCCACCTGCGTGAACGCGGCGTGCCCGTGCGTACCTTCGGTGATCCGATGGTCAGCTGGCGGGAGAACATGCCGGCCGGCATGGTCCTGAAGTCCACGCCGCCCGCCTCCAACATCTCCACCGGCCGGAAGGGGTACACGCTGCCCGACTTCTGCCGGGAGATGGGGGAGCGGCCACTGGTCACCGACTGGGACCTGATCCCCTCGGAGACGTTCGTCCGCTACGGGCAGTGGTTCCAGCAGCGGCTTGTGCCGGACCTGGAGCAGGTGCGCGTCGTGTCCGTCGACCGGCGGCCGGGCGGCGGATTCGACCTCAAGCTGGACTCCGGGGAGCAGTTCCAGGCGCGGGCCGTGGTCGTCGCCAGCGGCCTGCTCGGCTTCGCCCACACCCCCGACCTGCTGCGCGGCCTGTCCCCGGACGGCCCGTCGGCCGGTGGACCGGTCTCGCACAGCTCCCAGCACACCGACCTCGCCCGGTTCGCCGGGCGGGAGGTGACCGTGGTCGGTGCGGGCCAGTCCGCGCTGGAGAGCGCCGCGCTGCTGGCGGAGGCGGGCGCGACGGTGCGGCTGCTGGCCCGCGGCCGGCGAGCGGTCGGTTTCGGCGACCCGCCGGACCGCCAGCCGCGGCTGCGGCCCGAGTCGCCCTTCGGGCGGGCCTGGTCGCTGTACGCCTTCTCCTACCACGCCCAGTACTTCCGTCCGCTGCCCACGTCGCTGCGGCTGTACCTGGTACGGCGCGTCCTGGGGCCGCTGGGGGCGTGGTGGCTGCGGGAGCGCTTCGAGGGGAAGGTCGCGGTCAGCGAGGGCCACGCGCTGCGCAGCGCCCGTCTCGACGGCGAGGGCAAGGTCGTGCTGTCCACGGCGGCGCCCGGCGGGCGGGCCGCCGAGTTCGCCGCCGACCACGTCATCGCCGCCACCGGCTACCGGGTCGACCTGGACGCGCTGGACTTCCTCGCACCGGAGCTGCGCGCCGCGCTGGCCCGCACGGGCGGTTCCCCGCGCCTGGGCGCCGACTTCTGCTCCTCGGTGCCGGGGCTGTACTTCACGGGGCTGCCGGCGGCGGCCACCTTCGGGCCGGTGCTGCGCTTCGTGTGCGGCACGGAGTGGGCGTCGCCGCGACTGGCCCGGGCGGTGACGGCGGCGTACGGGCGCTAGTTGTTCCGTGCACGCGGCGGGGGGGGGGGGGGCGCCAGACCCCCCCCCCCCCCCGCCCGCGGGGCCGGCGGGGGCCCGCCCCCCCCCCCCCCGGGGGCCCCCCGGGGCCCCCCCCCCCCCCCCCCCCCCCCCCCCCCCCCCCCGCCCCGCGCCCCCCCCCCCCGGGGGGGGCGGCCCCCCCCCCCCCCCCCCCCCCCCCCCCGGGGGGGGGGGCCCCCCCGGGGGGCCCCCCCCCCCCCCCCCCCCCCCCCCCCCGCCTCGTGTGCGCCGTGCGCCCCGGCCGGGACCACCGGCCGGGGCGTACCGGCTACGGGTTGCGCGTGATGGTGAAGGTGGACGTGGTGTTCTTGATGTCCTGGTAGTTGTCGTTGAACTGCAGGTTGTTGAAGGTGACCGAGCCGACCGCCGGGCCCTGGCCGGACTCCGGCATCTCGTTGGCCCACAGTCCGAAGCCGGACTTGGCGTCGAAGGCGTCACCGCTGCGGTGGGCACCGGTGATGGTCACGTTGGTGAGGATCGTGTCCTTGATCGGGTTCTGCGGCTGCCCGCCGACGTAGTTGGTCTGGAACATGATCCCGCTGTAGGTCGGGTCCACGATGTCCACGTCGCTGACGCGGATGCCCTGGAAGACCTTCGAGGCCGAGAAGAGCCAGATGCCCGGGAAGGTCTGACCGCCCCAGAAGTGTCCGCCGGCGCGGACGATGGAGACGTTCTGGATGTTGGTCGGGTCGGTCCCGAAGCCGTTCATCGGGTAGCCGAAGTCCAGGGAGCTGATCGTGACACCGGAGTACACCAGCGTGTCCGCGATGAGGATGTTGCGGAACGTGTTGGCGTAGCCGCCGTAGACCGCGATGCCCGCGGCGCGCCAGGTCAGCAGGGACGTCAGGTTCTCGTACAGGTTGTTCTTCTCGTCCGCGCCGCCCGCGTCGATCGCGGAGAAGAGCGCGAAGCTGTCGTCACCCGTGGCACGGGCCTCGATGTTGTCGAGGTGGTTGTCCGTGCTGCCGTTGGTCATGTTGATGCCGTCGGCGAAGGTGTCGCGGATGCGCGAGTTGGTGATGGTGACGTTGTCGGTGTTGGCGCCCCAGTAGAGGCAGACGGTGTGCTCGTTCCAGACGTTGTCGATGGTGATGTTGGCGACGTTCGCGAAGTCGAAGACCTTGCCGGGGCCGTCGATGCGGGAGGTGTAGTTCCCGAAGAACGCGAAGCCCGAGAAGGACGAGCCGTTGGCCGTGGAGTCGGCGCGGAAGCCCGCGTCGGTGTTGGACTGGCTCGACGGGGTGTGGAAACGGGTGTACCAGGGGCCCGCGCCGATGATCTTGATGGCCTTGCCGTAGACCTGGAACTTGCTGGAGGTGTCGTAGTCGCCGGCCGGGAGGTAGACACCCTTGATCGTGCCGGTGGTGTCCATCCGCGCCTTGTCCAGGGCGTTCTGCACGTCCTGCTGGCTGAAGCCGGTCGGCGCGGTGTACGCCGCGGGGTCCGGGTTGGCGATCGGCGTGGCCTGCTCGGTGTTGATGAAGTCGATCGCGTAGTTGGTGGTGTTGGCGGTGTCCTTCTGGATCTTGATCTTGGCGCCGGCCGGCACGGTGGTGCCGAGCAGCATGTTGGCCTCGTCGTAGATGTGCCGCGGGCTGCCGTCGCCGGGGCTGTTGCCCGGGGCGGTCTCGTTGCCGTAGAGCCACGCGTACTTCGAGGTCAGGTCGATGGCCTTGAGGAAGGTGCCGTTGACGTAGACGTCGAGTGTGGAGTTCGTGCCCCCGCCGCCCGACGCGTCCGGGATGGAGTAGCGCACGACCAGGGTGTTGGTGCTGGCCTTGGTGGTGAACTCCACCGAGCTGCCCGTGCTGTTCAGCGTGACGGCCTTGCGGCCGGACGCCTCGCCCGCGAGGTCGCCGACGGTGCGGTTCGGGCCGACGACCTGCGCGCCGCCGCCCAGGACGCCGTCCTCGGCCTCGTACATGTCGTACGGCATGTTGGCGCCGCGCCCGACGAACAGGGACTGGGTGCTGGTGTTGTTCTGCTGCTTGACCGCCAGCTCGTTGGCGTCCGCGGCGATCACCGTCTTGACGGAGTACTTGCCGTTCACCGCCGTCCAGGTGCCCAGGTTGACCGGGCTGCTGGTGCTGCCCGCCGCGATGGCACCGCTGTAGGAGCCGGTGAGCGTCTTCACGACGCTGCCGGAGGCGGTGTCGGTGACCGTCACCGTGATGCCGTGGGCGCCGCCCGCGGAGGCCACGGTGCCCTGGTTCTTGATCGCGACCGAGAAGGTGACGGTGTTGCCCTTGCCCGGGTTGCCCGGCGTCCAGCTGGACGGCGCGGCGACCAGGTCGGAGCTGTCGACCGGCTTGACGACCAGCGGACTCGAACTGGTGTAGGCGTTGTTGGTGTCGTTCTGCTCGATGACGGTGTTCGACTCGTCGACCGCCGCGCCGAGCGGGTAGCTGCCCGCGTCACGGGTGCCGATGTTCGCCGTCACCGTGGTCGAGCCACCGGCGGCCAGCGCGCCGACCGCGGCGGTGCCGACCTTGGTGGTGCCCAGGTAGAAGGTGACGTTCGTGGCGCCCGAGGCCAGGTCGCCGATGTTGCGGACGGTGGCGGAGAGCGTGACCGCGTCGGTCTCGACCGGCGCGCTCGGGGACACGGACATGGCGGAGACCGTCAGGTCCGGGTTCGGTGCCGGGGTGCCGATCACCTGGAACTCGGCGACCTGACCGCCGCCCGCGCCGCTGTTGGCGGTGAACGTCAGCCGCACGTCGGCGACGCGCGCGCTGACCGGGATCGTCACGGTGTTGCCGGAGGCCGGGTTGAACGTGTAGTCCGCCGCGGCCTTGAGGCTGGTGAAGCCGCTCGCGCTCTGCTCCCGGCCGAGCACCTGGATGGTCTGGGTGCGGGTGCCCCAGGCGCCGTCGGGGTTGAGCTTGAGGACCAGCGAGCTCACGTCGGCGTTGGCGCCGAGGGAGACGGTCAGCGTGTTGGGGTAACTGCCGCCGGCGCCCTCCCAGTACGTGGTGACGCTGTTGTCGTTCGCGTTGGCCGCGACGAAGTTCTGGGTGGTGGAGGAGGCCGTGATCGGCTTGCCGACGGCCATGTTCGAACCGGGGCCGCTGGTGGAGCCGTTGCGGATGACGGTGGCGCTCGCGACGCTGCGGTTGCCCGCGGCGTCCTTGGCCTTGATGTAGTACGCGACGGTCGCCGAGTCCGACTGGGTGTCGGTGTACGTCAGCGTGCTGCCGGAGACCGTGGTGCGCAGCTGGTCGTTGGCGTAGACCTCGTAGCCGGTGACGCCGACGTTGTCCGACGAGGCGGTCCAGGTCAGCTTGATCTGGCCGGACGCGGGCTGGGTGTAGGCGAGGTTGCCGGGCTGCGACGGCGCCTGCGTGTCGCCGCCGGTGTCGCCGGTGCGGGTGACGGTGTTGCTGTTGCCCGACTGGTTGCCCGCGGCGTCCTTGGCCCGCACGGAGTACGTGACCGTGGCGGTGTCGGGCTGGCTGTCGGTGAAGGTCGTCACGTTGCCGGCGACGCTCGTGCGCAGCATGCCGTTGGCGTACACGTCGTAGCCGGTCACCCCGACGTTGTCCGTGGACGCGTTCCAGGTCAGCCGGATCTGGCCGGACGCGGGCTGCGTGTAGGCCAGACCGGTGGGCGCGGACGGCGCGACGGTGTCACCGGTGGCCGGGCCGTAGATCTCCAGCTCCGACAACTGGGCCGCGGCCCAGCCGGTGTTGGCCGTGACGTTGACCCGCACGTAGCGCACCGTCGCCGAGGTCAGGTTGATGGTGACGGTGTTGTTGCTCCCGGGGGTGAACGCGTAGTCGTGGGAGGCCACCAGGTCGCTGAAGTTCGACCCGTCCGTGCTGCCGCGCAGCGACAGCGTCTGCGTCCGCGCCTCCCAGGCCGGCGGCAGCTTCAGCACGACCTTGCTGACGCCCACGGAGGAGCCGAGGTCGGCCTGGAGCCACTGCGGGAAGGCGTTGTTGGCACTCTCCCAGTACGAGGACTGGTTGCCGTCGTTGGCGTTGGCCGGGGTGTAGGGGGCGTTGCTGCCGCTCGCGGTCAGCGTCCGGCCCTGGGCCAGGTTGTCCGTCGAGGAGGCGGCACCGTGCACCTCGAGTTCGGAGACCTGGGCGGCGGACCAGCCGGTGTTGGCGGTGACGTTCAGCCGCACGTACCGGGTCGTGACGGCCGAGAAGCCGATCGTGACGGTATTGCCCGCGCCGGGCGCGAAGGTGTGCGCCGCGGAGCCGGAGAGGGTGGAGAAGGTGTTGCCGTCCGTGCTGCCCTGCACCGCGAAGGTCTCGTCGCGCGCGCCCCACGCGGCGGGCAGCTTCACGACCACCTCGTCGACGTTCGTCCCGCTGCCCAGGTCGACCTGGACCCACTGCGGCAAGGTGCTGCCCGCGCTCTGCCAGTACGTGTCCTGGCTGCCGTCGGTGATGTTCGCGACCCCGTACTCGGCGTGCGAACTGCTCGCGGTGGCCGTTCTGCCGGCGGCGAGGTTCGGCCCCCCGGCGGCCGAGGCGGGCGGCGCCGACAGGCCGAGGACGACCATGCCCGCCGCGATCACCCCCGCCACCAGCCGCTGGACCATGTGCTTCCTACGCATGTCGTCCCTATGCCTCTCGTGTGTCGAATGAACGAGAAGTTGCGTTGATCGCTCATGAAATTGCGTTAACCGTGGCGATAGTTGCAGAGTCAATTGCGGTCGTCCATGCCTACGACCGGGCCTTTTGATATGCACGCGACAGGCTTGCACTGCTGCGTCGTGCGCACGGCACGTACTTGCGCCTGCATGCAAGATTTTGCGCAATTCGCAATTACTCTTGCCTCTGTGGGTCGCCTTTACTACGCTCCCTCGCCGCTCCGGCGCGGCCTCGTCCACATGTTCGGACGCCCTCGTTCCGTATGCCGGCGCCGCCGAGGGGGAGGGGGCCGCTGCCGGACGCACGGGTTCCGGGCCCCCGGGGAAGGGCCTGCGGGCGGGCCCGGCGTGCCGGTGCCGGGCGCCGCCGGCGCATGCCCGCCTGCCGGAGTCCTCGGCTCCGGGGAGTCGCCGATCGTCCGGGGGGCACGGCCGTGCGGGCGGCGGGAACGGTTCTCCGCCCGCGGCTGCCGGGGGAGCCGGTGCGAGGGCCGGGCGTCTACGCCCGCTGCGCCCCCGCGGCGCGCAGCGCCTGGCGGACGGACCAGAGCACGGAGACGAGCGGGACGGCGACGACCGCGCCGATGACGCCCGCGGCGATGGCACCGCCGATCACGCTGAGCGCGACGACGACGGGGTGGAGGCGGACGGCCCAGCTCATCACGAGGGGGTGCAGGACATGGCCCTCGATCTGGCCGATGACGACGATGAGGGCCACCACCACGAGCGCGATCAGCGGCCCCTGGGAGGCCAGCGCGACGACCGCGGCCACCGCGAGCGCGATGGGGGAGCCGATCAGCGGCACGAAGGCGGCGAAGAACTCCAGCAGCGCCAGGGGGAGCGCGAGCGGCACGCCGAGCGCGTAGAGGGCGAGTCCGACGAGGACGGCGTTGGTGCCGGCCACGAGCACGATGCCGTGCGTGTACCCGGTGAAGGTGTGCCACGCCGCCGTGCCCCCGACCGCCACCCGGTCCCGCACCGACAGCGGCAGCTGCCGGCAGAACCACGCCCACTGACGGTCGCCCGAGTGCAGGAAGAACACCGAGCAGAACAGGGCGAGCGCGAAGACCGTGAGGACCTCGATGAGGCGTCCGGCGCCGCTCAGCGCGGTGCTGATGAGCGTCGAGCGGTGGCTGGACAGCCAGTCGCCGATCTTCGACTGGAGGTCCGTCAGCGCCTTCGGGTCCAGGCGGAACGGCGGTGACTCCAGCCAGCGCTCGATTCTGGACAGCCCGGCCCCGAACTCCTTCTGCAGTCCCTCCTGTTCCTGGGCGACCGCCTCGCCGACCAGCGCCAGCACGCCCAGCACGAGGACGATGCTGCCGAGCAGCGACGCCGCGACGGCGAGCGGCCGCGGCATCCACCGCGCCAGCAGGTCCGCCGCCGGGCGGAGCATCGCCGTGCCGACGAGCCCCAGGAAGACCGCGACCGCGATCTCGTGGAAGCGTCCCAGGACGGAGAAGATCCCCCAGACGACCACGCCGACGACGATGAGCCGCCAGCTGTACGCGGCCGCCGTGTTGAGCGCCGGGAGCACGCGCGGCCCGGTCCTGTCCGGAGTCCGTCCGGCTGCCGCGCGGCGGCCCGCGCGGATGCGGTCCCGGCGTCCTCCCGGCGGCATGCCCGGGTCCGGGCCGCCCTGCGTGTGCGCTCGCCTGGGCATGGGCCCGCCACCACCTCCCGTACGCCTGGGCTCGTACCACCGCTCCGGTCCCGGGCAACGTGCCGCGGGCGTCTTTCGCCCGAAGGCACCCACCGCGGGATCGCCGCGCGGTGTGCCGTGCCGCCCGGCGGCCGCCGCGTCGTCCCGGGCCGTCGGGGTCGTCGGGACCGCGGAGCCGGGGCGCCGGCGCGTTGCTCGCCGCGGGTCAACCGGCGGGCAGGACGTAGCAGCCGTTCCGGTCGGTGCCCGCGCCGGGGACGTCGTTGCGGAACTCGTGGTAGGTGTACTGGCCCGCTTCCTCGAGGGTCGTCGCGGCCCGCTTCGAGACGACCAGGCAGAAGCTCTCGGTGATCGGCTTCTCCGCGCCGGCCCGGTGCAGGGTCAGGCGGCCCAGGTAGCGGCCCTGGTGGAAGTTCCAGCCGATCGCGTCGAAGAGCATCAGCGGCTGCTGCGGCCGCTCCTGGGTGACGAGCAGCGGGCCGGGGTCGGCGGTGCGGACGTAGTCGGCCGCATGCGTCTCGGGGTCGTAGCGCAGTGTTCCGGTCTCGTCCCAGAAGAAGTCGGGCCGTGCCGCGCCTGGCCCGCGGCCCAGCGGCAGTACGTCGAGGTGCACATCGGTGATGACTGCCGACTGCCCGGCGCGCACCCGGCTGGAGACGGTGGGCTGGAGGTAGAGCCACACCTCCTTGCCCTGCGCGATGCGCACCAGGTGGGGGAGCGAGACGTCCGCGTCCGGCTGCCGCCGCAGCTCCACGAAGTTGGACACCGAGAGCGCGAGCGCGAGGATGCCCGCCAGGGCGGTGACCCACCCCTGGGCGTGCTCGAAACGGGTGCGGGTGGAGCGCTGCCGCTCCGGCCGCCGGTCCGCGGGCGCGAAGCCCCGCGCGTCCTCGATCATGCCGTTCCCCCAGGACGTGAGCTGACACCTTTGGTGATGTTTTCAGCTCATAGCGGTGGTTCGGTGCGGCTCGACCGGTGCCGCGGAGGGCGTGCGGAAGTGCGTGGCGTCTCCCGGGGCGCGCCCAGTAGCCTCACGGACGTTCCGCACCCGTTCCGTACCTCGCAGGGAGAGTCCGCCGTGGCATCGCCGTTCAGGCATTCCGAACCGTACGCACAGGGTCTGCTCGACGTCGGCGACGGTCAGCTGATCCACTGGGAGGTCAGCGGCAATCCGGAGGGCAAGCCCGCGGTGTGCGTGCACGGCGGGCCGGGCGCCGGCGGCAAGCGGGGTGCCCGCAACGGCTTCGACCCCGAGCTCTACCGGGTCGTCATGTTCGACCAGCGCGGCAGCGGGGAGAGCCTGCCGCACGCCTCCGACCCGCGGGTGAGCCTCGCGGAGAACACCACCGAACACCTGATCGCGGACATGGAGCGGCTGCGCGAGCACCTGGGCATCGAGCGCTGGCTGCTCTACGGCGGCTCCTGGGGGTCGACCCTCATGCTCGCGTACGCCGAGCGCCACCCCGAGCGGGTCACCGAGATCATCATCGTCGGGGTCACGACCACCCGGCCCGAGGAGACCGACTGGCTCTACCGCGGCGTCGGCCGGCTGCTGCCCGGCCCCTGGGAGGCCTTCCGTGACGCGCTCCCGCCCGAGGACGGCGACGGCGACCTGCTCGCCGCCTACAGCCGGCTGCTGAACAGCACGGACGAGGCCGTACGCGCCAAGGCGGCACGCGACTGGTGCACATGGGAGGACGCGGTCATCGCCCACGAGAGCCTCGGCAGGCCCGGTGCGTACAGCGACCGGGCGGACGACGCGCTGATCGCCTTCGCGCGGATCTGCGCGCACTACTTCTCGCACGACGCCTGGCTGGAGGACGGGCAACTGCTGCGCGACGCCCACCGGCTGGCGGGCATCCCCGGGGTGCTGATTCACGGGCGGCTGGACCTCGGCAGCCCGTTGACGACCGCGTGGGAGCTGGCCAAGGTGTGGCCGGACGCGGAGCTGCAGGTCATCGAGGACTCCGGGCACACCGGCAGCCCGGCGATGAGCCGGGCCGTACTGGGTGCCATCGAGCGCTTCTCGGGGCGCGGGAACTGACCCGCGCCCGCGGTGTCACCGCGGCGTGCGGTGCCGCCACCACGTGCCGTGCTCCGACGGACCCCGGTGCTCCGGCGCGGCGGAGGGTGCCGTGTCCTCGGCCGGCGAGTCCGTCACCGTGTCCGGGACGGTGGCCGTCGGGGTCGGTGTCGGTGTCGGTGTCGGCGTCGGTGTGTCCGTGGGATCCGGGCTCGCCGGCGGGGTGCTGGGCGCCGGCTCGCTGGGCGTGGGCGGGGTGGCCGGGGGAGTGTGCGACGGGTGGGTGACCACCGGTGTCGGGGTGCCCGCGGGGTGCGACGGGTGGGTCGTGTGCGACGCGCTCGGGGCCGGGTGGTGCGAAGGTGCGGCGGACTCGGTGGGTTCGGCGGGCTTGCGCGCGGCCTTCGCGGGGGCGGACGCCGATGCCTTCGGAGACGGCGACCCGTGGGCGGGCCTGCCGCTCGTGCCGTCGTCGTCCTTCTTCCCGGACGGCGTCCTCTTGCCGTGGTCCGCCGAGCCGAGGCCCTTGCCGGGCACGGCGTCGGGCCTGGCGGCCGTGGTGTGGGAGGCCGGCGCCGGTGAGACGGCGGCCGGCCGGGGCTTGCCCGCGGCCTCCGCGGGTTCCTGGAAGGACTGCTGCAGCGCCCAGGCGGTACCGCCGAGCGCGGCCGCCGCTGCGACGCCCGCCGTCGTCACCTTCCACCGCAGGGACCGACCGCGGCGGTGCTTTGCCTGGTTGCTGCGTGGGGAAGCCATGGCTGGACGAGGACCCTTTCGAACGTGCCCCCCGCCCGGTTGCCCCGTCGCGGTATGGGCGAACGAGGCCGGATATGTCCTGGACTCTGCGACAGCGGGCGCGGACAGCGCAAGGCCTTGAGGTCGGCGCAGGACGGTCCCACCAGGAGCGATTCCTTGAAAGTGCAGGTCAGGGCGGTGATTTCCCTGCCCTGCGAGGCGGTGTGAGGTGCCCCACGCCACCAGGCGCGGGCGTTCGGTCATCCGGAGCCGTTTATTCCGCCGTCGGGAAACGTCGTGCTGAGGTCATGGTCACACCGTCGTAATCATTGAGATCGATCAACCGTCGTGTACGTTCAATGTCGCCCCGGACGTGTGAGGACGGGGTGAAGACCCTGCGCTCTGTGAGGGAGGCGCAGGAGGCCGCGCCCGTGGGGACGGTACGTGCGGCTGACAGGACACGGCTGTCGCCCTGTCCGCCAGGGCGGGTGGCCCGTCATCGCGCGTGGGGACGCTCGGACGTGACGGCCGCCCGCCCTTCGCGTTCCGCCCGTGGCCGGTGGTCTCAGTCCTCGTCGCACGGGGAGTCGACCGGGGAACTGGTCCTGACCCGGGCGAGCAGTCCGCGCAGTGTGCTGATCTCCTCGGGGGCGAGATCGGCGAAGAGTTCGCTCTCCACCTCGTGGAGGGCCTTCTCGACCCGGGTCAGCGTGTCGCCGCCCGCCTCGGTGATGGCGACGATGTGCCGCCGGCGGTCGGCGGGGTCGCGCCGCCGCTCCACGAGGTGGCAGGACTCCAGGTCGTTGAGGATGCCGACCATGATGCTGGGGTCCACGCCCAGTTCACCGGCGAGCGCCTGCTGGCTCATGTCGCCCGACCTGCCGAGCAGCATCAGTGTGGTGCCCTGACGGGGTGCCAGTCCGCAGACGGCGAAGGCGTGGTGAACCCGGCTCCTGGCGACGGCTCCGTGACGGACCAACAGGAAGCCGAGCCGGTCCAGGGGATCGGGTGCGAAGTCCCGGGTCGCGTTCTCGTGTCCTGTCACGTCGGTCACCGTATCAAGCGGGAAACCATCCGTCTGGGTGGATCGTTGCCGCCCTTCAATGATAGGCCGTGGTGAGGGGCTCAGGCGGCTGTCGGCGGGCCGTCGTGCCGGGCGATCGCCGCCAGTTCGCCCGCCGCTCCGGTCGGCGGGCTGGTCCGGGGGTGGACCAGCCGCAGGGCGCGGGTGAGATCGAGGTCACGCACGGGGACGGCGACCACGGTGCCGTTGGCCAGTTCGGCGGTCAGCGCGAGCGAGCTGAGGACCGCGGGGGCGACGCCGTCGGCCACGGCGGTCTTGATGGCGGTCGTCGAGGGGAGTTCGAGCAGGGGAGCGGCGAGGGGGACGGCGCCCACCCCGTCGAGGGCCCGTTCCAGGTAGCGCCGGGTGCCGGAGCCGCGTTCACGGCTGACCAGCGGCGTGGCGGACAGCTCGTCGGCGGTGATCCCGGAGCGGCGCCCGGCCCAGGGATGCGCCGGGGCCACGATCACCGTGAGCTCGTCGCGTCCCACGGTGCGGGCGGTCAGTCCGCGTGGGACGTCGGGGGCCTCCACGAAGCCGAGGTGGGCCCGGCCCTCCCGTACGGCGGCGGCGACCTCGTCGGAGTTGCCCGCGGTCAGGGCGACCGAGGTGTGCGGCGCGCGGGCCCGCAGGGCCGCGAGCCACTGGGGCAGCAGGTACTCGGCCACCGTCATGCTGGCCGCGACCTGCAGCCGGCTCTCCGTGGTGCCCAGCAGCGAGGTCACGCCCGCGTCCAGGAAGGCCGCCGCGTCCACCGCGGTCCGCGCCCAGCCGGCGACCAGCGCGCCCTGCTCGGTGAGCCGCGAGCCACGCGGGGAGCGCTCCAGCAGCTGGAGTCCGAGCCGGCGTTCCAGATGACGCAGCCGGGAGCTGGCGGAGGGCTGGCTGATGCCGTGCGCGCGGGCGGCCGCGCCCACACTGCCCAGGCGGGAGACGGAGAGCAGCAGGTCGTACGCCGCCAGGTCGCTCACACGCTCGGGCAGGGGCATAGGTCGAGTCTATGGCCCCATCGCGGAATGATCCCTACCGCGGCCCTTCCGGCGGCGGGAGGCTGAGGCCATGCACAGCTCGCTCACCGCCCCGCCCAGAACCGGCGCCCACCCGCGCACCGGCCTGCCGCGGGAGCTGGACCACCCCTCCCAGCTCTTCCGCGACCTCGGTCCCAACTGGTACGCCTCCGTCATGGGCACCGGCATCGTCGCCGTCGCGGCGGCCGGCCTCCCGGTGCACGTGCCGGGACTGCGCATTTTCGCCACCGCCGTCTGGGCCCTGGCCGCCGCCTGGCTCGTCGTGCTCACCGCCGCCTGGTCCGTGCACTGGACGCGCCACCCCGAACGGGGCCGGGCGCACGCCGGCAACCCGGTCATGGCGCACTTCTGGGGCGCCCCCGCGATGGCGCTGATGACGGTCGGCGTCGGCACCCTGACGCTGGGCTCCGCGTGGATCGGCCAGCGTCCGGCGCTCGTCGTGGACGTGGTGCTCTGGTCGGCGGGCACCCTGCTCGGGCTGGTGACCTGGGTGTGGATCCCGTACCGCGCGATGACCGACCACCGCGTCACCGAGGACGCCGCTTTCGGCGGCTGGCTGATGCCCGTGGTGCCCCCGATGGTGTCGGCCGCCACCGGTGCCGCCCTGATCCCGCACCTCGCGCCCGGGCAGGGACGGCTCACCCTGCTGCTGGCCTGCTACGCGATGTTCGGCATGAGCCTGATCGCGAGCCTGATCATCATCACCCTGCTGTGGAGCCGCCTGGTGCACCACAAGACGGGCCCCGCCGCGATGGTGCCGACACTGTGGATCGTGCTGGGACCGCTGGGCCAGTCGGTGACCGCCGCCAACCTGCTCGGCGGGGTGGCGCCCCGGGTGCTGCCGCGCCCCTATGCCAGCGGTGCCGAGGTGTTCGGCCTCCTGTACGGCGTGCCCGTCTGGGGCTTCGCGATGATGTGGCTCTTCCTGGCGGCGGCGCTCACGGTGCGCACCGCCCGACGCGGCCTGCCCTTCTCCCTGACCTGGTGGAGCTTCACCTTTCCCGTCGGCACCTGCGTCACCGGCACCAGCGCGCTGGCGCTGCGCACGCACGCGACGGCCTTCCAGGGCGCGGCGGTCGTGCTGGGCGCGCTGCTGCTCGTCGCGTGGGTCACGGTCGCGGCGCGCACGGCGCGGGCGGCGGCGAGCGGGAGCATCTTCCTCCCGGCGCCCGCGCGGTAGGGCGTGTCGCACAGGGCCCGCCTGTCCCGCGACGCTCCACCGGCTCCGCCGGGAGGTGTCCCCGGCACGGCACTTCCCCGGCCTTCGGCCTGGGGGAGTTCCGGGGGAGTCGTCGACGGGGCCCGTGCACCGCACACAGGCGGCACCTTCCCGCGGTAGCCGGGGAGCTACGGGTGGGACACGCCCTCGGGCCTGATGTTCTGGTTGAGGTGGAAGAGGTTGCCGGGGTCGTAGGCCCTCTTCACCTCCACCAGGCGGTCGTAGTTGCCGCGGTAGTTGGCCCGGATGCGGCTCTGGTCGTCGCCGGCCATGAAGTTGACGTACCCGCCCTCCTGCGAGTGCGGCGCGATCGCGTCGAAGTAGTCCCGCACCCAGGCGACGTTGGCTTCGTTGGCCGTGGCGTCGGGCCACATCCCGGCGATGACCGCGGCGAAGGACGCGTCGCGGTAGGCGAAGGCGGTGGCGTCCGGGGCCACCCGGTGGCAGGCGCCGTCGATCGGGTAGATGTGGACGGTCGAGTTGACCGCGGGCAGCCCCGGCGCGTGGGCGACGTGGGCCGCGATGGCCTCGTCGGTCAGCTCGGTGGCGAACGCGGCCTTCCAGTAGTGCTGGAGGCCGGGCGGAGTGAGCGCGTCGAAGAGGCTGTTCATCGCCGGATAGGGCATCGGCCCGACGTGCTCGGCGACCACCGGTGCCGCGTCGCGGAACGGCCTGAGGGCGCGTTCGCCCTCCTCGGGCGGTCCCGCCCAGCACGCCACGACGGCGATGAACAGGTCCCCGTGCCGGTCCTCGGGGATGAACGGCAGCGGCGGGGCGATCTGGAAGGCGGGGAAGGCGCCGAGCCGGTCGGGGGCGGCGGAGATGGCCTCGCGGTAGGCGCGCAGCACGGTGACCGCGTCGTCCGGCTCGTAGAGCATCAGCCCTCCGTAGACGTCCGTCAGCGGTGCCAGCCGGAACCGGAACGAGGTCACCACGCCGAAGTTGCCGCCTCCGCCGCGGAGGGCCCAGAACAGGTCGTCGTGCTCCTTGCCGCTCGCGACGACCAGGTCGCCGTCGGCGGTCACGACGTCCGCGGAGACGAGGTTGTCGCAGCTCAGCCCGAGCCCGCGGCTCAGGTACCCGATGCCCCCGCCGAGGGTCAGACCGCCGACCCCGGTGGTGGAGATGATGCCGCCGGTCGTGGCCAGCCCGAAGGCGTGGGTCGCCGCGTCGAAGTCCCCCCAGGTGGCGCCGCCCTCGGCGAGGGCGGTCCGGGCCGCGGGGTCCACCCGCACCGTGCGCATCGCCGACAGGTCGGCGACGACACCGCCGTCGCAGGTGCCGAAGCCGGGTACGCTGTGCCCGCCGCCGCGTACGGCCAGATCGACGCCGGTGTCCCGGGCGAAGTCCACGACGGCCCTGACGTCGCCCGTGTCGGCGCAGTGCACCACGGCCGCCGGACGCTTGTCGATCATGGCGTTGCGGACGGTGCGCGCCCGGTCGTAGGCGTCGCTGCCGGGGGTGACCACCGGGCCGCGGACGCGCTCGCGCAGCCGGTCGATCGAGGGGTTGCCCATAGCCCACGCTCCTCGTAGCGCTGAGGCCCCCCCCGGCTCGCACGGCCCCCCGCCTCCGCTCCTCCCACGCTACGCCGTCAGGCCACCGCCTCAAGCGGAACGGGCGTTGGTCTAGACCTTGACAGGTATAGGCCAATCCGGTTCATTGCTCAGTGCGAAACGCAACTCCCCCCACACAAGGAGCAGTTACGGTCATGCGACGCACTCTGGCACTCCTCACAACCATCGCGGCCGCCGCCGGCATGGCGGTGGCCATCCCCTCTGGCTCCGCCTCGGCCGCCACCTGCGCGGCCCCGTGGAGCGCGTCAGCGGTCTACACGAACGGGATGACGGCGTCCCTCGGCGGCCACAACTGGCAGGCCAAGTGGTGGACCCAGGGCGAGACGCCCGGCACCACCGGCGAATGGGGCGTGTGGGCCGACCAGGGCACCTGCGGCGGCGGGGGGACCGACCCCGGCAACCCGGGCAACCCGTCGGGATTCGTGGTCAGCGAGGCCCAGTTCAACCAGATGTTCCCGGGCCGGAACTCGTTCTACACCTACAGCGGCCTGGTCGCGGCCCTGTCGGCGTACCCCGGCTTCGCGAACACCGGCAGTGACACGGTGAAGAAGCAGGAGGCCGCCGCGTTCCTCGCCAACATCGCCCACGAGACCGGCGGCCTCGTCTACATCGTCGAGCAGAACACCGCCAACTACCCGCACTACTGCGACAGCGGCCAGCCCTACGGCTGCCCCGCCGGCCAGTCCGCGTACTACGGCCGCGGGCCCATCCAGCTCAGCTGGAACTTCAACTACAAGGCCGCGGGCGACGCCCTCGGCATCGACCTGCTGCACAACCCGTGGCTGGTCGAGCAGGACGCGGCCGTCGCCTGGAAGACCGGCCTGTGGTACTGGAACACCCAGAGCGGCCCCGGCACCATGACCGGGCACAACGCGATGGTCAACCAGGCCGGCTTCGGCCAGACGATCCGCTCCATCAACGGCTCCCTGGAGTGCGACGGGCGCAACCCCGCGCAGGTCCAGAGCCGGGTGACCAACTACCAGCGCTTCACCCAGATCCTCGGGGTCGCGGCCGGCGGCAACCTCTACTGCTGACCGCCACCGCACGGGGGCGCGGGGGCGGCGGCCCCTGCGCCCACCCCGCGCCTCCGGGCCCCGGCCCGAGGTGATCAGCTCAGCAGGCCGCGGACCCGGTCCATCCGGGGCCGCGCACGGTCCGCCTCCCGCCGTTCGGCGGCGGCCCGCGCGTCCTCCGGCGACTTCCAATCCGCGTGCAGGGCCTCCCAGAAGTCCGTCCACGCCTCCGACTCGGTCATGCCGTGTCCGACCACGCCGGTGTCCCGGCACGTGACGCGATAGCCCTCACCGGTCATCTCCACCGACACCTGGCGCTCCACGTCCCACCACCGCCTTCGTGGCACCGTCCCCCTGCCAGCCTCCCCGCGTGCCCGCACCGCCCGCAACCCGGACGCCGCGGGAACCTCGGAGGCGGGACCCTCGGAAGGCGGCCACCGCGCCCCGCACGGCCTGGAGGGGCACGTTCCGGAACGGGCCCGGCGCGTGGCCCGCCGACGGGCGACCGGCGGGGCGAAGCGCGACGATGGGACCGGAGGCCCACCCCGGGAGGCACGGATGAGCGGCGAACCGAACCACATCGGCGACGGCGGGCGCGGCCGCGTCCGCGAGGACGCGCCGTGAGCGCGGCGCCCGGCGCTCCCGCCGCGCACGGCCCGTCCGACTTCGCCGACCGGACCGTCGTGGTGATCGGCGCCAGTGCGGGCATCGGGCTGGAGACCGCCCGCCAGGTACGCGCGAGGGGCGGCCGGCTGATTCTCGTGGCCCGCAACCCGGAACGGCTGGAGCGGGCCGCGCTCGAACTCCGGCCGCTCGGCACGGCGGCGTTCGACGCCACCGACACCGACCGCCTCCGGCAGTTCTTCGAGGAACTGCGCGGTCCGGTCGACCACGTGATGGTCACCGCGGGCAGCCCGGCCTACATGCCCCTGGAGGACATGGATCTCGCCGCCGCCCGCAGTCAGTTCGGCGACCGCCTGACGACGACGCTCGCGGTCGCCCTCCACGGCCGTGCGAAGGTCAGGGCCGGAGGAACGCTGCTGTTCGTCGGTGGTACCGGCGCCCGGCGCCCGGGCGTCGGCATGTCCGTCGTGGGCGCCATGACGGCGGCGCTGCCCGCCCTGGTCGCCAACCTCGCGCTGGAAATCGCGCCGGTCCGGGTGAACCTCATCGCGGCGGGATTCGTCGACACACCTCTGTCCGCCTCATTGCTCGGCGATCAACTGGAAGCCCGGCGCGAGGAGTTGCGCGCCACGCTGCCCATCCGCAGGGTCGTCGGCCCCGGCGACATCGCCTCCTTGGCGCTGCACATCATGGCCAACGACGCGCTGACGGGCGCGACCTACGACGTCGACGGCGGCCAGCAGCTTCTTCCGCACTGATCCGTGGCCGTCTCCGTGGTCGTCGCGGTGGCGGGTCAGACCAGCGGGTCAGACCAGTGGCGGGCGGCCGGACAACTGCGGATACAGGGCCTCGGGTCCCGCGGCCAGCGCCGCCTCGACCTGCCGGCTGACGTCGTCGGCGAGCACCTCGTCCAGTCCGGCGTCGACGCCGTCGACGGCCGCACGGGCCACCGCGGCGGGATCGGCCTTCGGGCCGGACACCTGCGCGGCCATCTCCGTCGCCAGGTAACTGACATGCACGGCGGTCACCTGTGTGCCCTGTTCGGCCAGCGCCACCCGCAGGGCGTTGGTCACGGACCACTCGGCGGACTTGGCCGCCGCGTATCCGGCGCTGACCGGGATAGAGACCCAGGACAGCACGGACAGGACGTTGACGATCGCGCCGCCGCCGTTGCGCCCGAGCACCGGTGCGAAGGCCCGGCTCATGGCGAGGGTGCCGAGGACGTGCGTCTCGAACTCCTTGCGGAAGAAGTCCAGGTCCGAATCGAGCACATGGGCCCGGGTCGTCGAACCCGCGTTGTTGACCAGGAGCGTCACGTCCTGGGCGAGTTCGGCCACCGTGCGCACGGATTCCTGGTCGGTGATGTCCACGGCGACCGGGGTCGTCCCGGGCACGGTGACCTTCCCGGGATCGCGCGCCCCCGCGTAGACCTTGGCCGCTCCGGCGTCGAGGAGCGCCCGCACGAACTGTTCGCCGAGCCCGCGATTGGCTCCGGTGACCAGAGCGACAGACCCTTGGATCTTCATGGGGGTACCTCACCGACGATGGACTGCAGGGCCGTGGGCCGGCGTCACGATGACACACGAGCGTGCGGCGCCGCTCCCACGTCAAACGTATGCCGCACGGGTCACCGCCACCACTCGGACCGGACGCCCTCGACGACGGCCGCGCCCGGCCGTGCCAACCGGCGGGGCGGACGCCCGCGTTCACGTACCCGGGCCTTCGTAAGGGAACGAATGGTGCTCGTGCGCGACGACCCACCGGCCCGCCTCCTTGCGCAGGCCGAACGTGATCCGCAGGCGTCGCGCCGGGTTTTCTGCGAGGTCCTCCGGGGTGCCGCAGCGCAGCAGGGCGTGCGCGAAGGCCACGTCCCCGCCGCTGGTGACGTCGAGGGAGACCAGGTCGAACCGGGCCCCACCGGCCTGCCAGGCGAAGAACGGGGGCCATACGCGGCGGTAGGCGCCGATGCCGCGGACGCCGTCCTCGGGCGGGGGCACGTCGAACATCACGACGTCGTCGGCGTGGTCGGCCGTCACGGTGCCGAGGTCGCCCTCGTGGACCGCGGCGGCCCATCGTTCGATCAGTTCCCGGATCCGCTGCTCGTCCCCGGTCACGGGCCGCTCCTCTCGTCGCACCGGTCCCGCGGGCCGCCTGGCCGCGATCACCCGTTCATGACCGGGCCCGGGGCGCGGACTCATCGCCACGGCGCAAGGTGGTCGACGGCGTGCGGCACCAGTAGTTACGGACGATTGATTAAGCTATTGTAAGTATTCATGGACGAGACAACGCCGGCGGCGGACGATCCCACCGAGGTCGGAGCGGCACTCCGGCTGGCCGTGGGCCGGATCGCGCGCCGATTGCGGCAGGCACACGCCGTGGGGGACGTGACGCTCTCCGAGGTGTCCGTGCTGGCCCGGCTGGACCGCGAGGGGCCGGATTCCCCCGGGTCGCTCGCCGAACTGGAGCGGGTGCGCCCGCAGGCCATGGCGACGACCCTGGCGGGGCTGGAGGAACGGGGCCTGGTCAGCCGCCGCCCCGACGCCGCCGACGGCCGCCGCGCGGTGGTGACGGTGACGGAGGCGGGCCGCAAGGTGCTCGCCGACCGCCGTTCGGAGTCCGTGCAGCGACTGGGCGCGGTCATCGAGGGGGAGTTCACCGCCGACGAACGGCGGCAGCTGCTCGCGGTGCTGCCGCTGCTGGACCGGCTCGCGGAGCGGCTGTGAGCGGCATACCGGCGGGCACGGCGGCCCGCCCCGAAGGCACCGGCGGGCCGGACGGCAATGGCCGCTACAAGTGGGTCGCGCTCTCCAACACCACGCTGGGCGTCCTGATCGCGACCATCGACGGCTCGATCGTGATCATCTCGCTGCCGGCGATCTTCCGCGGGATCGGCCTCGACCCCCTGGCGCCCGGCAACATCGGCTACCTGCTCTGGATGATCCTGGGCTACCTGCTGGTCTCCGCGGTCCTGGTGGTCGCGCTCGGCCGGCTCGGCGACATGTTCGGCCGCGTCCGCATGTACAACATGGGCTTCGCGATCTTCGCCTGCGCCTCGCTCGCGCTGTCCCTCGACCCGTTCAAGGGCGGCTCGGGCGCGCTCTGGCTGATCGGCTTCCGTGTCGTGCAGGCTGTCGGCGGCTCGATGCTCACGGCCAACTCCGCGGCCATCCTCACCGACGCGTTCCCCTCCGGACAACGCGGCATGGCGCTCGGCATCAACCAGATCACGGCCCTGGCGGGTCAGTTCCTCGGGCTGCTCGCGGGCGGGCTGCTGGCCACGATCCACTGGCGCGCGGTGTTCTGGATCAGCGTCCCGATCGGCATCGTGGGCACCATCTGGTCGTACCGCAGCCTCCGGGAGACCGGCGTCCGAAAACCGGGCCGGATCGACTGGATCGGCAACGTCACCTTCACCGCCGGGGCCGGCGGACTGCTCGCCGCGATCACGTACGGCATCCAGCCCTACGGCGGCCACCCCACCGGCTGGACCAACCCGTGGGTGCTCGGCGGACTGGCCACCGGTGTCGCGCTGCTGGTGGTGTTCTGCGTCGCCGAGACCCGGATCGCCGAGCCGATGTTCCGCCTCGGCCTGTTCCGCATCCGCGCCTTCGCCGCCGGCAACCTGGCCGCGCTGCTGATCTCCATCGCCCGCGGAGGCCTGCAGTTCATGCTGATCATCTGGCTGCAGGGCATCTGGCTGCCGCTGCACGGCTACGCCTTCGAGGACACCCCGCTGTGGGCGGGCATCTTCATGCTGCCGCTCACCGTCGGGTTCCTCCTGGCGGGCCCCGCCTCCGGCTACCTGTCCGACCGCTTCGGCGCGCGGCTGTTCTCCACGACCGGACTGATGCTGGTGGCCGCCGGCTTCGTCGGACTGCTCATGCTGCCGGTGAACTTCCCCTATCCCGCCTTCGCGGGCCTGCTGCTGCTCAGCGGCATCGGGCAGGGCATGTTCTCGGCGCCCAACACCTCGGCGATCATGGGCAGCGTCGCACCGGACCAGCGCGGTGTGGCCTCCGGCATGCGGTCGACGTTCCAGAACTCGGGCACGGCCCTGTCCATCGGGCTGTCCTTCTCGCTGATGATCTCCGGCCTGGCCGGCTCGCTGCCCGGTGCGCTGGAGAGCGGTCTGCGCGGCCAGGGCGTGCCCGCGGACATCGCGAGCCAGGTGGCCGGGCTGCCTCCGGTCAGCACGCTGTTCGCGACCTTCCTCGGCAACAACCCCATCAGCCACCTGCTCGGGCCCAGCGGCGTCCTGCACTCCCTCCCCGGGCACAACGTCGACGTCCTGACCGGAACGGGCTTCTTCCCCGCACTGGTCTCCGGGCCCTTCCACCACGGACTCGTCACGGTCTTCACCGCCGCCACGGCCATGTCCCTGATCGCCGCGGTCGCCTCGGTGCTCCGCGGCCGGCACCACAAGAACGGACCGGGCACACCGGCCGGCGTGAACGAAGGACAGGAAACAGAAGAATGGCGCACAGCGCACTCCTCGTGATGGACGTCCAGCAGGGCATCCTCGACCGCTTCGCCCCCGACGCGGACTACCTGCCGCGCCTGCGCGGGGCCATCGACGCGGCTCACGCCTCCGGCATCCCGGTGCTCTACGTCGTCATCGGCTTCCGTGACGGACACCCCGAGGTCAGCCCCCGCAACAAGACCTTCAGCGCCCTCGCAGGCACCGGCGCCTTCGCCGAGAGCGACCCCGGCGCGCGCGTCCACCCCGGCGTCGCCCCCGAACCCGGCGACCTGGTCGTCACCAAGAAGCGCGTCAGCGCCTTCGCCGGCAGCGACCTCGAGATGGTCCTGCGCGCCCGCGGCATCGACAGCCTCGTGCTGGCCGGCATCGCCACCAGCGGTGTCGTCCTGTCCACCCTCCGCCAGGCCGCCGACCTGGACTTCGGGCTCACGGTCCTGGCCGACGCCTGCCTCGACGCCGACCCGGAGGTGCACCGCGTACTCACGGAGAAGGTCTTCCCCCGCCAGGCGGCCGTCGTCTCCGTCGACGAATGGGTGCTGGCCGTCAAGAACTGACCGCCCTCCCGCCCGCTGCCCCCCGACCGTGACGGGCGCGGAGCAGCGGCACGGCGGTACCGGCCCGGGTCAGAACGTGATGACCGTCGCGCCTTCGAGGGTGAAGCGCACGAACTCGTCCCGGGCGACCCGAAGGCGGAGCCCGCGCGCGGTGAGTTCGTCCTCGGCTCCTTCGGCACGGGCGGAGTTGACGCAGGCTCCGACGACGACACCGTCCGCGATCAGCTCGTCGATCCGCCGGTTGAAGGCCGCGACGGACTCCGGGCCGCCCCGGCCGCTGAGCCGGCGCTGGGCCGGCCCGAAGCAGAACACCTCGACGGTGGTCCCGTGGTCGGGGGCGATCTCCTGGATGCGCTGTGCCATCCGCGTCCCGGTCGCGAGCGAGTCGTCATCGTCGTGGAACACATGAACGACCGTCCTGGGCATCGCGTGCTCTCCCGTTCTCCCCATGCTGTCCCCGCGGCCCGGACGGTAGCAGGCTTCTCAGCAAGTGAGACTCATCGTCTCGTCATTCAGGATGCGGGGACCTCGCCGTCCGGTACCCGTACCAGGTGGACGGCGGTGCTCGCCCAGTCGGCCGGGGGAAGGTCGAGGGTGAGCCCGTAGCCCGTGAGGACCGTGGTGTGGTGGACGGCGCCGGTACGGGCGTCGCGGTAGCGGGCGCCGGGGGTGAGACCGGCGAGGCGGACGGGGCGCCGCGGGGCGCCGTGGGGGAGGGGCGGGCGCCAGGCCAGCAGCAGGGTCTCCTCGGCGTCCGGGGAGACGTACTGGACGACGGTGGGACCGTCGTCGCCCGGACCGGCCGGGCGGTGCAGAACGCCGTGCTGGACGAGGTGGCGGACCGTCTTGTACTCCGCCACCAGCTCCGCGGCCTCGGCCAGTTCCTCCTCCGGCCAGCGGCTCAGGTCGCCGCCGATGCCGAGCAGGCCCGCCATCGCCACGTGGAAGCGGAAGCGCAGGGGCACCGTGCGGCCGGTGAGCTGGTTCGGGACGTCGGTGACCCAGGCGGCCATGGTGCGGGCGGGGTAGATCTGGGTGTGGCCGTGCTGGATGCGGGTGCGGTCGGCGGCGTCGGTGTTGTCGGAGGTCCACGCCTGGTCGGTGCGGGCGAGGATGCCGAGGTCGACACGGCCGCCGCCGCCGCTGCACGCCTCGATCCGCAGGTCCGGGTGGTCGGCGCGGAGCCGGTCGAGGACGCCGTAGAGGTGGTGCACGTACCCGGTCGCCACGCGGTCGGCGCCTCCGGTGCGCTCGGGCCATCCCGCCTCGCTGAAGGCGCGGTTCATGTCCCACTTGAGGAAGTCGATGCCGTGGTCGGCGACCAGGCGGGTCAGCCAGCCGTACGCCCAGTCGGCGACGTCACGGCGGGCGAAGTTCAGCACGAGCTGATTGCGCAGCTCGGTGCGGGTGCGGCCGGGGACGTGCAGCACCCAGTCGGGGTGCTCGCGGTACAGGTCGCTGTCGGCGTTGACCATCTCGGGTTCCACCCAGAGGCCGAACTTCATGCCGAGCCGGTGCACTTCGCGGACCAGCGGGCCGAGCCCGTCCGGGAAGCGGTCCGGTGAGGGCGTCCAGTCACCGAGGCCCGCGCGGTCGTGGCGGCGGCCGCCGAACCAGCCGTCGTCGACCACGTAGAGCTCGACGCCCAGCGCCGCGGCGCGCGCGGCGAGCGCCGCCTGCGCGGCCGGTTCGACGTCGAAGCCGGTCGCCTCCCAGGAGTTGTAGAGCACGGGGGCCGTCTCGCGCGGCCGGGGCAGGACGTGCGCCAGGGTGTACGCGTGCCAGGCGCGGCCGGCCGCGCCGAATCCGCCGTCGCTGAACAGCCCGGCCATCACGGGCGTGGTGAACCCCTCGCCGGGGGCGAGCGGCAGGCTCGCGCCGTCGTGGCCCGCGCCGCCGGTGAAGCCCGCCCGGCCGTCGGGGGTGCGCTGCGCGGTGATGCGCCAACTGCCGCTCCACGCGAGGGCGGCGCTCCACACCCGGCCCTGCTCCTCCGTGGCGTCGCCCGCGTCGAGCATCACCCACGGGTTCGCATGGTGGCTGGTGACGCCGCGGCGGCTGCCGAGGACGGTCTCCCCGGCCGGGAGCGGCTCCCGGTGCAGTGTGTTCTCCGCGGACCACTGCCCGGTGACGTGGCTGAGCCGGTAGCCGGGCAGCGCGGGCAGCGTCCAGGCGGCGGAGTCGGCACGCGGCAGGGTGAGCTCCTGGTCCCCGGCGTTGCGCAGCACGGTCCAGCGCTCGACGACGTCGCTGTCCTCGTGGACCCGGTAGTGCAGTGTCACGTCCAGCGGGTAGCCGCGGTCGCGGTAGTCGAGCGCCAACTCGGCGGTGCCCGGGGTGGATTCGTCCAGCCGGTGGCCGGCCGGCTGCCACTCGAAGGCGCGCGAGCCGTCCGCGAAGCGGACCTGGAGGGACGGCACCCCGTAGCGGGCGCCGCCGTCGACGGGCAGTTCCTCGCCCACCGCCGGCCGCCCCTCGAAGCTGCTCGCCGGCGGAGCGAGGGGAACGGCCAGCTCCGCCGCCTCCGCGAGAGTCAGCCGCGGCCCCCAGGCGACGTGACAGGGGGCCCCGGTCTCGTCGGTCCGCAGCGCGTACGACGTGCGCGCGGTGGAGAGCAGCCAGACCCCGGTGTGCGGGGCGAAGGAGATCAGGGCCATGGGTCCTCACGATCGGTCGACGCCACGAGGCAGATGGCGAAAGCCAACCGTGACCTTTGATCAAATGTCAACACCGGCCCTGCACAACCCTTTACAAGCCCCGGTCAGCCCAAAACCGCAACTTCCGACCATCCTTGTTTCTTTCATTGACAGCAGAAAAGAACAGATCTAGGTTCCCGGCCATGCGCTCGACCCCACCCGGCGAGGCGATACCGGCCCACACGCCGGCCGCCTCGCAGATCTTCACCATCGTGCTCTCCCACGGCCCGCTCACCCGGGCCGACATCGCCCGGCGCGCCGGGCTGTCCGCCGCCGCGGTCACCAAGGCGGTCCGGCCCCTCATCGAGGCCGGCTACCTGGTGGACGAGGCGGACGGGGCGGCCCGCCCCGCCCTCGGGCGGCCCGCCAACCATGTCCGCGTGGACGCCGGCCGCGCGTTGTTCATCGGCCTCAAGGTGACCGGGGACGAGGTCATCGGCGTCCTCACCGACCTGTGCTGCCGGATCAGGGTCGCCCGGCACATGCCGCTGACGAGCCGTGAGCCGGGTCCGGTGCTGGCCGTCATCGGCGACCTGGTGCAGGAACTGCGCACCGAGGCGGACGGCTTCGGCGTCCAGGTCCGCGGACTGGGCCTGGCCGTCTCGGGCGACGTGGACCGGGCCGCGGGGGTCGTGCGCTGGTCGCCGTTCCTGGAGTGGCGCGACGTCGCCCTCGCCGAGATCGTGGCGATGACGACCGGTCTGCCGGTCACCGTCGAGAACGACGTACGGGCCCTCACCGTCGCCGAGCAGTGGTTCGGGGCCGGCGTCGGGCTGGGCGGCTTCGCCGTCATCACGGTGGGCGCGGGCATCGGTTGCGGCCTGGTCGTCCACGGCAACGTGGTCTCCGGGGCCTACGGTGTGGCCGGCGAGATCGGCCACCTGCCCATCGACCCCGCGGGCCCGGTCTGCCACTGCGGCAACCGCGGCTGCGTGGAGGCCATCGCCGCCGACCCCGCCATCGTCCGGGACGTCCGGGCGGCGACCGGCGTCGCGGTGGCCGACGCCGCGGAGGCCCTGGAACTCGCCCACCGGGGCGACCCGGGGGCCCGCGCGGTGTACGCGCGGGCCGGCGAGGCGATCGGCCGGGCCATCGGCGCCGTGGCCAACCTGCTGGGCCCGGAACGCGTGATCATCTCCGGCGAGGGGCTGGCGGCCTACGACCTGTTCGCCGACCAGATCCGCGACGCCTTCACCGCATCCGCCTTCGGCACGGCCGCGCAGTGCGATCTGCAGACCCGACCGCTGCCCTTCGACGAGTGGGCGCGCGGGGCCGCGGCCACCGCGATCCAGTCCTTCATCACATCAGACACGTCAAAGGAGTAGCGATGACGCTGCAGAGCCGCACTTCCCCGTTCGCCGCCGCCCGGCCCGGCCGCCGCCGCGTGGTCGGCAGCATGCTCGGCCTCGGTGCCGCCGCCCTGGCCGCGCCGCTGCTCACCGCCTGCGGCGGGGGAGCGGGTGCCGACCCCAAGACGGTGACCTTCGGGTCCAACGGCGCCGACGCCACGCCCAAGTCCGCCTACGCGGCGGTCACCAAGGCCTTCACCAAGGACAGCGGTCTGACGGTGAAGACGAACACCGTGGACCACGACAGCTTCCAGAAGAGCATCTCCACCTACCTGCAGGGCACCCCGGACGACGTCTTCACCTGGTTCGCCGGCTACCGCATGCAGTACTTCGCCAAGAAGGGCCTGGCCACGCCGCTGGACGACGTGTGGGACACGATAGGCGCCGGCTTCAGCGACGCGACCAAGCAGCTGTCGCGCGGCGAGGACGGCAAGTACTACTTCGTGCCGCTGTACAACTACCCGTGGGCCGTCTTCTACCGCAAGAGCCTGTTCCAGGAGCGCGGTTACACCGCCCCCCGCACCTGGTCGGAGTTCACCGCGCTGGCCAAGCGCATGAAGAAGGACGGACTGTCGCCCATCGCCTCCGGCTACGGCGGCGGCGACGCCTGGAGCATCCTGGGTGCCTTCGACTACCTCGACCTGCGCGCCAACGGCTACGACTTCCACATGCAGCTGATGCGCGGCGAGGTGGCGTGGACCGACCGCCGTGCCGTCGCCGTCTTCGACCTGTGGCGTGAGATCGCCCCGTACTACCAGCAGGGCGCGGCGGGCCGCTCCTGGCAGGACGCCGCGCAGTCGCTGCTGGACAAGAAGTCCGGCATGGCGATCATCGGGCTCTTCGTCGGGCAGCAGATCACCGACGAGAAGCTCCGCGACGACATCGACTTCTTCCCGTTCCCCGAGATCGACCCGGCGCAGGGCCAGGACGCCGTCGAGGCGCCCACCGACGGCTTCATGCTCAGCCGCCGGCCCAAGAACGAGGCCGGTGCCAAGAAGCTGCTGGAGTTCCTCGGCAGCGCCGCCGCGGAGAACCTCTACATGGGCGTCGACCCGAGCAACGTGGCCGTCCACGCGAAGGCGGACACCAGCTCCTACAACCCCCTGCAGAAGAAGTCCGCCGAACTGATCGGCTCCGCAAAGCACATCACGCAGTTCGCGGACCGCGACAGCGACCCCGGCTTCATCTCCACGGTCGTGCTGCCCGGGCTCACCCAGTGGCTGGGTCACCCCGACGACGCGTCGTCCCTGCTGAAGCAGATCGAGTCGCAGCGGTCCCGCTTCTTCACCGCCTGACCCGGACCGGGAAGGAACACCGTGCCGTCCGCTCCCCCCTCCGCGCCGCCCCGCCCGCGTCCCCGGTCCCGCCCCAGGTCCCGTCCGCGCCGGCTCGGGCCGGGCGACCGCCTCTTCCTGGCCGTCGTCGTGGGCGTCCCCCTGCTCGCGCTGCTGTTCTTCGTCTGGCTGCCCGCGCTGGCCTCCATGGGCCTGTCGTTCACCAGTTGGGACGGCATCGCGCTGTCCGACATCCACTGGACCGGGCTGGAGAACTACCGGCAGATCTTCACCAACTACCCGCCGTTCTGGCCCGCGGTGCGGCACAACGTCATCTGGCTGCTGTTCACGGCGCTGCTGCCGACCCCGTTCGGGATCTTCCTCGCCTACCAGCTGGACCGGAAGCTGCGCTTCACCCGGGTCTACCAGACGGCGATCTTCCTGCCGATGGTGCTCTCCCTGGCCGTGGTCGGCCTGATCTGGGAGATCATCTACAACCCCGACAGCGGGCTGCTGGACGGGATCGTGAACGCCGTCGCCCCCGGCCACCACATCGACTGGCTGGGCGACCCGGACCTCAACCTCTGGTCCGTGCTGGTCGCCTCGGCCTGGCGGCACACCGGCTACATCATGATCCTCTACCTGGCCGGCCTGAAGGGCTTCGACCCGGCCCTGAAGGAGGCCGCGGCCCTCGACGGCGCCAACGGCCGGCAGACGTTCCTCAAGGTGGTCTTCCCCGCACTGCGGCCGGTCAACGTCGTCATCCTGGTCGTCACCGTCATGGAGTCGCTGCGCGCCTTCGACGTGGTGTACGTGCTCGGCGGCGGGGTCGGCAGCAAGCCCGGCATGGAGCTGCTGTCCCTGCTGATCACCGACAACATCATCGGCGAGTCCAGCCACATCGGTTACGGCTCCGCGCTGGCCGTCGTGCTGCTCGTCGTCTCCCTGGCCGCCATCGGGACCTTCCTCGTACAGAACTTCCGCAAGGAGGCCCAGTGACCACCACCGCCACCGAGCCGGCCCCCTCCCGGGCCCGTGTCGAGCGGGGACCGGGGCCGCGCGCCGTCTCCCGCCCGCCCCGCCAGACGGGCCGTCATCTGATGCTCGGCGGCATCGCCCTGCTGTGGCTGCTGCCGCTGCTGTGGGCGATGTACACCTCGCTGCGCCCGTACAAGGACACGGCCGAGCACGGCTACCTGTCCTGGCCGCACGGGATCAGCCTGAGCAACTACACCGACGCCTGGACCCAGTCGGGCATGCCGCACTTCTTCTGGAACTCGGTGCTCATCACCGTGCCCTCGGTGCTGGGGACCCTGCTGTTCTCCGCGGCGGTCGCGTTCTTCGTCTCGCGCTTCGACTTCCGGTGGAACATCGTCCTGCTGATGCTCTTCACCGCGGGCAACCTGCTCCCCGCCCAGGTGCTCATCACCCCGCTGTACCGGGTCTACCTGCTGATCCCGCTGCCGGCGTGGATGAGCGACTCGCTGCTGCTCTACAACTCCGTGTGGGGCATCATCGCCATCCACATCGCGTACCAGTGCGGGTTCTGCACCTTCGTGCTCAGCAACTACATGAAGACGATCCCACGGGAGATCTCCGAGGCGGCGCTCGTCGACGGCGCCCAGGTGTGGCGCCAGTTCTTCCAGATCATCCTGCCGCTGTGCCGGCCGGCCTTCGCCGCGCTTGCCACGCTGGAGGCGATCTGGATCTACAACGACTTCTTCTGGCCGCTCGCCCTCATCGAGACCGGGGACAAGCGCCCCATCACCTCGGCCCTGGCCAATCTGCAGGGCCAGTACTTCACCAACCCCAACCTCATTGCCGCCGGCGCCCTGATGACGGCGATCCCCACGCTGCTGGTGTACTTCGCGCTCCAGCGCCAGTTCATCAGCGGCCTGACCATCGGTTCCGGCAAGGGCTGACGCCCCCACAGCACCCGCCCCGCCGTCCCCCCAACCCCAGGAGGCCGACCCATGCGGTCACCCTCGTACTCCGTCCTGCCCTCGGGCACCGCCCGGACGCTGCTCGTCCTGGCCCTCACCGCCGGCCTGTCCGCCGCCGTTCCCGCGGCGCGGGCGACCGCACCGGTCGCGCCGGCCGTACCCGAAGCGCCGGCCGCCGCGGCGGCGCCGGTCGCCACCACGCCGTACATGGGCTGGTCGAGCTGGAGCATGCAGTCCTCCAAGTACCCCGGGCTCAACCCGGACGGCGACTACAGCTGGCTCACCGAGCGGAAGGTGCTCCAGCAGACCGACGCCATGGCCGCCAAGCTCAAGAAGTACGGCTACAGCTACGTCAACATCGACGCCGGCTGGTGGCGGGACAACGACTGGAAGCCCGAGTTCGACGCCAACGGCCGGCAGACCGCGGACCCGGTGCGCTTCCCCCGCGGCATGAAGCCGGTCGCCGACCACATCCACGCCAAGGGCCTGAAGGCCGGCATCTACCTGCCCGTCGGCCTGGAGAAGGAGGGGTACGGCGGCGGCACGGTCCCGATCTGGAACGCCCCCGGCTGCACCACCGCCGACATCGTCTACGGCGACCTGCGCACCACCAACGGCTGGGACAGCTCGTACAAGATCGACTTCTCCCGCCCCTGCGCGCAGAAGTACATCGACTCGCAGGCACGCCTGATCGCCGACTGGGGCTACGACTTTCTCAAGATCGACGGCGTCGGCCCCGGCTCCTTCAAGAGCGGCGACAACTACGACAACGTCGCCGACATCGCCGCCTGGCAGAAGGCCATCGCCGCCACCGGCCGCCCCATCCACCTGGAACTGTCCTGGTCGCTCGACATCGGCCACATCGCCGACTGGAAGAAGTACTCCAACGGCTGGCGGATCGACACCGACGTCGAGTGCTACTGCGACACCCTGGTCAGCTGGGAGAACTCCGTCGACGACCGCTTCGCCGACGCCGCGGCCTGGAGCCGCCACGGCGGTCCCGGCGGCTGGAACGACCTGGACTCCCTCGACGTCGGCAACGGCGCGATGGACGGTCTCACCGAGGCCGAGCGGCAGACCTACATGACGCTGTGGGCCATCGCCAAGTCCCCGCTGTTCACCGGCGACGACCTCACCCGCCTCGACGCCTACGGCACGTCGCTGCTGACCAACCGCGAGGTCATCGCGCTCAACCAGTCGAGCACCCCGGCGGCGCGCCCGGTCACCGCGTCCGGCGACCGGCAGGTGTGGGCCGCCAGGAACGCCGACGGCAGCTGGACCGTCGCTCTGTTCAACCTCGGCACCGCGCCCGCCGCCGTCACCGCCGACTGGGCTTCCCTCGGCTTCTCCGGCCGCGGCTCCGTCCGTGACCTGTGGAGCCACAAGGACCTCGGCAGCCTCAAGGACAAGATCACCGATACCCTGCCCGCCCATGGCTCGCGCCTGTTCACCGTCACTCCGCACGGCCCCGCGCAGGCGACGACCGGCTACGAGGCCGAGGCCGCCGGCAACACCCTGGGCGGCGGCGCCTCGGTCGCCGACTGCGGTGTGTGCTCCGGCTCCCACAAGGTCGGCAACCTCTACCTCGGCGGCTCGCTGCGCTTCAACGACGTGGTGGTCCCCAAGGCCGGCATGTACACGGTGAAGGTCGGCTACGTCAGCGGCGACCCCCGCCAGGCCGAGGTCTCCGTCAACGGCGCCGCCGCCACCACGTACGCGTTCCCGTCCACCGGCGACTGGGGGACGGCCGAGACCGTGGGCATCCCGCTCAGCCTCAAGGCCGGCGCCAACACCATCACCTTCGACAGCGGCTCCGGCTACGCCCCCGACATCGACCGGATCGACGTCCCGAAGCGCGCGTGACCGCCGCGGGGCCCGGCGCGCGCCGGGCCCCGCACCCCGCGGCGGCCGTCCCCCGGCCGACCGGCGCGGCGGGGTCGGGACCCCGCCGACGGGCGGGAGCCGTCCGGGCGCGGTAGACATCAAAGGGTGAGCCGCCGATCCGGATCCGACGGGGGGCCGGGCGGGAAGATCGACTACGAGTCGGTGTTCCTGGCCTTCCCCGTTCCCGTGCTGCTGCTCACCCCGGACCTCGTCGTCGCCGACGCCAACGAGGCGTTCCTGCGGGTCTTCGGCCTCGACCGGGAACGCCTGCGCGGCATGCCGGCGGTCGAGGCGTTCCCCGCCGAACCGGAGAACGGGGTGACCCGCATGAGCGCCTCGGCGCAGCGCGCCGTGGCCACCGGCGAGCAGGACGTGATCGGCCCGGTCCGCTACGACGCCGTGCGGCGCGACCCCGGCGACGACGGGGTCCGCTACTGGAGCCCCGTCCACATCCCGGTCGTCGGGCCCGACGGCGAGGTCAGCATGGTCATCGCGCGCCTGGACGACGTCACCGCCCTGGTCCGCGCCGGCGGCGGCCGGGACGCCGCGGACGGCGGGCTGAGCAGCGACGTGCTGGCGACCGCCGGTCTGCTGGTGCGGGCGCAGGAACTGGAGGCACTCAACGAGCGGCTGCGCGAGGCGCACGCCCGCGAGCGCGCCATCGCGGTCACGCTGCAACGCGCGATGCTGCCCACCGTCGTCCACGACCAGTACGACTTCGCGGCCGTCCGCTACCGCCCGGCCACCGGCTCCCTGAACGTGTGCGGCGACTGGTACGACCTGACCGGGCTGGAACGCAACCGGCTCGCGGTCGCCGTCGGCGACGTCGTCGGGCACGGCCTGGAGGCCGCGGGCGTCATGGGGCAGCTGCGCAGCGCGCTGAGCGCCGCCGTCCGTGCCTTCGGCCAGCCGGGTCCCGCCCTGAAGACCCTGGCCCGGTACGCCATCACCGTCGACGGCGCGCTGGCCACCACCGCCGTCCAGATGGTCATCGACCGCGCCCGGGGCACCATCACGTACAGCAGGGCCGGTCATCCGCCGCCCGCGCTGCTCGACGCCGGCGGCGAGAGCACGGTCTTCCTCGACGCGATCGCCGACCCCCCGCTCGGCGCCTGGACGTACGAGGCGAACCGGTCGCAGGCGACCGTGGGCTACTCGCCCGGGGCGATTCTCGTCCTGTACACCGACGGCCTGATCGAACGCCGCGGCGAGGACATCGACGTCGGGCTGCGGCGGCTCGCCGAGAGCATCGTCCGGCACCGCAGGCTCGACCCGGAGGACCTCGCCGACGCCCTGCTGCGCGACCTGCGTGCCGCGGACGGCAGCGACACCGACGACGACGTCGCGCTGGTCACGCTGCGGCTGTAGCGGCGCGGCGCGCCGCGCCCGGACACCACCGGGGGCACACGTAGGGTGATCGGCACCGTGCGACGCGGGGCCCGTCCTGCGACGGCGGTCGTGGAGAGGGCGGCGATCGATGGCTCGCGAGCACGGCGGCCGGTGTGACGTGATCGTGGTCGGAGCGGGGGCCGCCGGACTGGCCTGCGCGGCCGACCTGAGCGCGGCGGGCCTCGCGGTGCGCGTCCTGGAGGGCTCCGACCGCGTCGGCGGCCGGATGCGCACCGACCGCCACCTCGGCTTCCTGCTGGACCGCGGCTTCCAGGTCTTCAACACCTCCTACCCGCAGGTGCGGCGCCGGCTGCGGCTGCGCGACCTGCGGCTGCGGGCGTTCACGCCCGGCGTGGCCGTGCACACCGACCGGGGGCGGCTGCTGTTCACCGATCCGAGCCGCCGCCCGCGGGAGGCCGCCGATCTGCTGCCGGGCCGGCTGGCCTCGGCACGCGACCTGGCCGCGCTCGGCGTTCTGAGCGCCCGCGACATGCTGCTGCCCGCCCGCGTGCTGCGCCGCGGCCAGGACACGACGACGCTCACGGCCCTCGCGGCGGCCGGGCTCTCCGGGGACATCGTCGAGGGCTTCTTCCGGCCGTTCCTGTCGGGCGTCTTCCTGGAGGACGAACTGGAGACCTCCAGCCGCTTCTTCCACCTGGTGTGGCGCAGCATGCTGCGCGGCACCCTGTGCCTTCCGGCCGAGGGCATCGGCGCGGTGCCCGCCCAGCTCGCCCGGCTGCTGCCCGAGGGCGTGGTCCGCACGGACGCGCCGGTGCGCGAACTGACCGCGTACGGCGTCCTGCTGGACGACGGCACGGAGACGGCGGCGCCGTCGGTGGTCGTGGCCACCGGCCCGGAGGCCGCCGCGCGACTGCTTCCGGGGCTCACCGTGCCGGAGACCCGTACGGTGACGACGCTGTACCACGCGGCCGAGCGCCCGCCGCTGGCGGAGCCCACGCTCCTGGTCGACGCGCGGCGGCGGTTCCTCAACACCGTGGTGCTCACCGAGGTCCACCCCGGGCTGTCCACGGACGGCCGCGCACTGGTGTCGACCTCCGTCCTCGGCGTCCCCGGACCGGAGGAGGAGACGGCGGTGCGCGAGGCGCTGGCCGAGGTGTACGGCACCGACACGGGCGCCTGGGAGCCCCTGCGCACCTGCACCGTCCCCGGCGCCCTCCCGGCGATGCCGCCGCCGCACCCGCTGAGCCGTACCAGCCGGGTCACCCCGGGGCGCTATGTGTGCGGCGACCACCGCGCCACCGGCTCCCTCCAGGGCGCGCTGGCCTCGGGCGCCCGCGCCGCGCGCGAACTGCTGGCGGACCACCGCCGCACGGCCCGGGCCTAGCCGGTCAGCGGGCCGACTGCTTCTCCGGGGTGAGCGCGGCGTCGAGCAGGGAGGCGGCGATCGAGCGGGCGACGGCGCCACTGCCGACGGTGTTGAGCGCTGTACCGCGGGCCACGGCGCCGTCGTACAGCAGAGCCAGCTGCTCGCCGAGCGTCTCCGGATCACGGGCGCCGGCGCGCCCCGCGAGGCCGGCCAGGCGGCGGGCGAACTCGGTCTTGTAGGTCGCGGCCAGCCGGTGGACAGGGTGGTCGGGGTCGGGGACCTCGACCGCGGCATTGAGGAACGGGCAGCCGCGCAGCGGCGCCGAGGGGTCCGGGGGCGGCCAGGAGAAGACGGCGAGCAGCTGCGCCCTGGCGTCCTGAGCGGTCATCTCCGGCGGGACCCGCGGGGGCAGCAGCGCGTCCTCCATCTCCCGCAGAAAGGCGTGCACGAGCTCGTCCTTGCCGCTGAAGTGCTGGTACAGCGTGCGCTTGGACACCTCGGCGGCCGCGGTGAGCTGTTCCATTCCGGTCGCGTTGATGCCCTGGGCGGTGAACAGCTCGGTCGCCGCCTTGAGGATCCGCTCACGGGCGCCGCGGCCGCGGCGCCGGCGTACGGGCGATGCTCCGGTCGTGCTCATGCCTCCAGGGTACCGATCGGTGTACTTAACCGGAAACCCCTGTTACGGTCGCTTAAGTACACCGATCGGTTTGCTTAAGTGGGTCGCCGACCCCTCGCCGCGCCCGATCGACACGGCCCCCGCACTCCGTTGGAGACCTGGTCGATGACCTCCCCACCCCAGAACACGACGCCCGCCGGCCACGCCGAACCGGCACGCGCGCCCCACCCCGCCGCTCGCCCCGTCTCACGCCGCCCGGTGCACCTGGGCCTGGTCCTCGCCGTCCTGGCCACCTCGGTGTTCCTGTCCGCGCTGGACGTCTTCATCGTCAATGTGGCGCTCGCGCCCATCGGGCAGGGCGTCGGAGAGACCTCGCTGTCGAAGCTGAGCTGGATCCTCAACGGCTACGCGATCGTGTACGCCGCCCTCCTGGTCCCCGCGGGCCGGCTGACGGACCGCTTCGGCGGCAGGACCGGATTCCTGCTCGGCCTGGCCGTGTTCACCGCGGCCAGCGTCGGCGTCGCGGCCAGTGGCGACCTGTGGGTCCTGGTGGCCCTCCGCTTCCTCCAGGCGGCCGGTGCCGCCGTGCTCACCCCGGCCAGCCTGGGCCTCGTCCTGACCACGGCCCCGCCCGCCAGGCTCACCCGGTACATCCAGATCTGGGCGGCCAGCGGCTCGCTCGCCGCCGCGGCCGGCCCGGTGGTGGGCGGACTGCTCGTGCAGGTCGCCTGGCAGTGGATCTTCCTGCTCAACCTCCCGATCGGCGTGGCCGCGCTGGTCCTCGCCGCCCGCCTGCTGCCCCACGGACGACCCTCCGGCGACGCCCGGATGCCCGACCTGCTGGGCGGTGCCCTGCTGGCCGTCGCGATCGGCTCACTGGCCCTCGGGCTGGTCCAGGCACCGGCGTGGGGCTGGGGCGCGGCGCCGACACTCGGCAGCTTCGCGCTGACCGCCGTGGCACTGGTCCTGTGCCTGCTGCGCTCCGCGCGGCACGCCGTCCCCGTCGTCGACCTGCGGCTGCTGCGCAACCCGGTGTTCGCCTGGGCCGGTGTCGCGACGCTGCTGTTCTACGCCGCCTTCGCCGTCCAACTGCTCGGCCTCACCTTGTGGTTGCAGCAGGAATGGCACTGGTCGGCCATCGGGACGGGCCTTGGCGTCGCCCCCGGCCCCGCCATGGTGTTCGTCGCCTCCGCCGCCGGACGGCGCCTCGCCCGGCGCCTGCCGGTCGGTGTGGTGGCGGCACTGGGCGCGGCACTCGTGGCCGCCGGTACCGCCTGGCTCGCCCTCGCCGCGGACGGGCACCTCGACTACGCCACCGACATCCTGCCCGGCTGGCTCGTCGCCGGTGTCGGAGTCGGCCTGGCCCTGCCGACCCTGATCTCCTCGGCCACCGCCGACCTCCCCAAGGACAAGGCCTCCACCGGCAGCGCCGTCGTCACCATGGCGGGCCAGGTCGGCAACGTCATCGGCGTCAGCGTCCTCGTCGTCCTGCTCGCGGCGGGAGCCCCCGGCCGGGCCGCGCACACCTTCTCGCACGCCTGGTGGACATCGGTCGGGATCGTCGCCCTCAGCGCGCTGGCCGCGCTCGGCGTCACGCCGCGGCGCAAGGCAGCCGTCCCGGACCCCGGAAACGTGGCCGGCTGAGCGCCGTACACCCTCCCGAAACCCCGCTCTTTCTTCTTCCCGCACCTCAGGAGTCTCCCCATGCGTTACACGACCTTCGGACACCGCACCGGACTGCGCGTCTCCGAGTACGCCCTCGGCACCGGCAACTTCGGCACCGGCTGGGGCGCCGGAGCCGACCTCGAGGAGTCCCGCCGCATGTTCGACCGGTTCGCCGAGGCAGGCGGCACCTTCGTCGACACCGCCGACAACTATCAGTTCGGCGAGTCCGAGGAACTGCTGGGCCGCTTCATCGCCGCGGACCGCGACCACTTCGTCCTGGCCAGCAAGTTCAGCAACGGCTACGCGGCCCGGAAGGACATCTCCAAGACCGGCAACAGCCGCAAGAACATGATCCATTCGGTCGAGGCCAGCCTGAGGCGCCTCGGCACCGACTACATCGACCTGTACTGGGTCCACTTCCCGGACGGCCTGACGCCGATCGAGGAGATCCTGCGCGGCATCGACGACCTGGTGCGGTCGGGCAAGATCCTGCACGCGGGGCTCTCCAACTTCCCCGCGTGGCGGGTGGCCCGTGCCGCGACGCTCGCCGACGTGAACAACTGGGCCCCGGTCGCCGGCGTCCAGGTCGAGTACAGCCTCGTGGAGCGCAGCCCCGACCGCGAGCTGCTGCCGATGGCCGAGAGCCTGGGCCTGGCCGCCGCGCTGTGGTCGCCGCTCGGCGGCGGCCTGCTGACGGGCAAGTACCGCGGTGGCACGCAGGGCCGGCTGAGCGATCTCAAGACCCTGGTGCACACCGAGAGTTCCGACCAGAAGACCGCCGTCGTCGACACGGTGCTGGACATCGCGCGGGAGACCGGTGCGACGCCCGCGCAGGTGTCCGTGGCCTGGCTCCGCGAGCGCGCCGCGCGGGCGGCGACCTCGTTCCTCCCGATCATCGGGCCGCGCAACGCCGCGCAGCTGGAGGACTACCTCGGGGCGCTGGAAGTCCGGCTCGGCCCGGAGCAGTACACCCGCCTGACCGAGGTCAGCGCCGTCCCGCTCGGGGTGCCGCACGAGGCGATCCTCGGCGTCCGCGACGACGTGCGCGGCGGCGACGCCTCCCGCGTCGACGCCCCGCTGCGGCCGGTGGCCTGACCCGCGCGACGCTCGGGTGCCCCGCGTCACACTGTGGCGTGGGGCATCCGCGGGAATGAATCCGCCCCCCAGAAACGTAATGATAGGGTAAAACGCGCTGGTGGCCAGGCCGCGGGGGACCCGCGCCGTGGGGCCCGGACGGTCGACGGCTGTGCCACCGCCCTACCGCGAATCCACGCATCCATGACGTGGAACCACCTCTGGGAGGCAAGAGTGGGAACTCGGCGGACGACCCTTCCCGGTGTCGGAACGCAGTACGACGTCACCACCCGCGCGGGCCGGCACCTATCGGTGGTGGTGCACCAGGACGGCCGGCGCTTCCTGGGCTTCTACGGCGCCGAGGACCCCGACTCGTGCCAGCTGTCGATACCGCTGGAGGGCGACGAGGCCGCCGTGCTGGCCCGTCTCCTGGACCCCACCCCGCTCGAGGCCGTGCACACCGAGGGGATCGGCCTCGTCACGGAGCAGATCCCGGTCAACTCCCGCTCCCCGTACGCCGGGCGGCTGCTCGGCGACACCCGCGCGCGGACCCGCACCGGCGCCTCCATCGTCGCCGTCATGCGCAGGACGAGCGCGCACCCCTCCCCGGGGCCGGACTTCCGGCTGGCGATCGGCGACACGCTGGTCGTGGTCGGCACCCGGGAGGGCGTGGACGCGCTCGCCGCGATCGTGGCGGGGGAGTGAGGATGCACGACACGACCGAACTTCTCATCGAACTCGGCGCCGTCATCCTCGGACTGGGGCTGATCGGGCGCATCGCCGGCCGCTTCGGACTGTCGCCCATACCCCTCTACCTGCTGGCGGGGCTCGCGTTCGGGCACGGCGGCCTGCTGCCCCTGGACGCCAGCGAGGACTTCACCGCCGTGGGCGCGGAGATCGGGGTGATCCTGCTCCTGCTGCTGCTCGGCCTGGAGTACAGCGCCTCGGAACTGGTCACCAGCCTGCGCACGCAGTACCCCTCCGGCCTGGTCGACTTCGCGCTCAACGCCGTGCCGGGGGCCGCCGCGGCGCTGCTGCTGGGATGGGGGCCGGTGGCCGCCGTCGCACTCGCCGGGGTCACCTGGATCTCCTCCTCGGGCGTCATCGCCAAGGTACTGACCGACCTGGGCCGGCTCGGCAACCGCGAGACCCCGGTGATCCTCGGCGTCCTGGTCATCGAGGACCTGGCGATGGCGATCTACCTCCCGCTGCTGACCACCCTCCTCGCGGGCATCGGCCTGGCGGCCGGCGGCCTGGCCCTCGCCATCGCGATGGGCACCGTGGGCGCCGTGCTCTTCCTGGCACTGCGCCACGGGCGCCTGCTGAGCAAGGCGGTCTCCTCGCAGAACCCGGAGATGCTGCTGCTCGTCGTCTTCGGCCTGGCCCTGGTCGTCGCGGGGTTCGCACAGAAACTCCAGGTGTCCGCGGCCGTCGGCGCGTTCCTGGTGGGCATCGCCCTGTCGGGCGAGGCCGCCGAGGGCGCGAGCCGGCTGCTCATGCCGCTGCGGGACCTGTTCGCCGCCGTCTTCTTCGTGTTCTTCGGCCTGTCCACCGACCCGGCCGCCATCCCGCCGGTCCTGCTGCCGGCGCTCGCGCTGGCCGCGGTCACCACCGTCACGAAGATCATGACGGGCTGGTACGCGGCACGGCGCGCCGGCATCCACACCCGCGGCCGCCTGCGGGCCGGCGGGACGCTCGTGGCCCGCGGCGAGTTCTCGATCGTCATCGCGGGCCTCGCCGTCGCCAGTCAGCCCCGGATCGGCCCGCTGGCCACCGCCTACGTCCTGATCCTGGTCATCGCCGGCCCCCTGGCCGCCCGCTGGACCGAGCCCGCCGTCACCGCGCTGCGGGCCGTGTTCCGCCGCGTCCCGTCCGCCGCGCTCGAGGGCGACCGTTCGATGGCGGTCGAGGACCTGCCGGACACGACCTCCGCGGGAGCGTCGCGCTCGTCGGGCTGACGGTTCCGGACGCGGTGGCGCCGCCTCGGCGGTGACCGGGTCCCGCCTACGGGTGCGCGCGGTGCGCGGCAGGGTGTCCCGCCACCGTGCACCGCGCGCTCCCGTGGGCCTCCGCGCGCTCCGCCCGCCCGTGGCGGGTGGCGATCCCCTTCGCGGCGACCGCGGACAGGCCGCCGGCGGGCGGCGGCCCGGACGGCATCGGCCGAGACCTGAGTTCCACGCCGGCCGACCGCCGGCCCCTTCCTCCGGCCGGTCCCGCCCAGGCCGGAGCGGCCAGGAGCGCGCCACGGTCACGCGCCGGCCCGACCGCCCCGCGGAGGAGCGGTCGGTGCCCCGATGGTTGACCTTCACCTCGGGGGAGGCCGCACCATCGGTCGGACCGGGCAATGTGCTCGGTACGAGGAGGAGCGAGCATGGGGTTTGTGACCATCGGGACGTTCGCGAAGGCGTCCCGCCTGTCGCCCAAGGCACTGCGCCTTTACGACGACCTCGGCCTGCTGACCCCCGCTCGCGTCGACCCGGCGACCGGCTACCGCCTCTACGCGCCGGAACAACTGGACCAGGCCCGGCTGGTCGCCTGGCTCCGGCGCCTGGGAATGCCCCTGGCCCGCATCCGGCACGTCACCACGCTGGAGCCGGCCGCGGCAGCGCAGGAGATCCGCGCGTTCTGGGCCCAGGTCGAGGCCGACACCGCCGCGCGGCGCGATCTCGCGTCCTTCCTCGTCGACCATCTGTCGCGGAAGGACCCCGCCTTGTCCCCGAACAGCAAGCCCCTCGGCATCCGTTACGCCGCCCTGTCCGACCCGGGCCTGGTCCGCGAGAGCAACCAGGACACCGCCTACGCCGGGTCCCGTCTGCTCGCCGTCGCCGACGGCTACGGACGTGCGGGAGCCCCCGCCAGCGCGGCCGCCGTCGAAGCGCTCAAGTACCTCGAAACGGACAGCGTCCCGGCGGGCAACCTCCTGAACGTCCTCGAAGAGGCCGTCGAACAGGCCAAGCTGGCCGTGGAGGGCGCCGTCGGGACCGGTTCCTCACCCGAAGAAGCCGGCACGACACTCACCGCGATGCTGTGGACCGGATCGCAGCTGGCCCTCGTCCACATCGGCGACTCCCGCGTCTGTCTCCTGCGTGACGGCGAGCTGTTCCACGTCACACACGACCACACCATGGTGCAGTCGATGGTCGACGAAGGACGCCTCACCCCGGAGGAAGCCGCCTCCCATCCCCAGCGGTCGCTGTTGCTGCGAGCCCTGGGCCGGGGAGTCGACGGAACCGCCGACATGCGTCTGCACGTCGCCCGGCGGGGCGACCGCTACCTGCTCTGCTCCGACGGTCTGTCGGCTGTCGTGCCCGTCGACCAGATCCGGCAGGTGCTCTGCGGTACCAGCGACCCCGAGCAGGCCACCCGTGAACTCGTCGCCGTCGCGAACGGCCTCGGCGGGCCCGACAACATCAGCTGCGTGGTCGCGGACGTCGTGGAGCTCGCGCCGTAGGAGCGAGCGGCACGGGCCTCGCGGCGCATCGGACCCGCCCCGCTCCGCCCCGTGTCCGGTGCCGAGGTGCTTCCCCGAACGCCGGAACGCGCGCGGCGCGCCGTGGCGGGGCCGTCCCTCCGGCGCCCCGGGTGCCGTGCCCGGACACCGACGTGTGTGGCTGAAAACCGCCGGTTCGCGAGCGGGTCGCACGGCATACGGGCGGCCGTGGCGGGACAGCCGGGGGCGGGGCGGGGGAGGGCCGGCCCGCGGCGGACCGCCGCCGTAAAGGCCCAGGTGAGAGGGGGAGATGTGCCACGGGTGGCGCCCGCCGGCCGATGCCGGCGGGGTGGTGGGCGGAACGGTGGACGACGGCGCCCCGGGCGCCGGTTGTCCCCTTCCGGCCATGCGCGGTCTTTCGGCCACCTCCCGACGCGGGTCAACGGCTCGCCACCCGCCGGGCCGGACGCTCTCGCCGGGCCGCCGGTACGTCCGGTTTTTGCCGTACCCCTTGACAGCGGCTCCGGGGGATTACAGCCTATGGCAACGTTGTCAGATGGCAACGTTGTCAGGCGGCCCGAGCGGACCGGGCCGTCTACCTACCCGTCACCGGGTGCCCGGATTGGACCAATTGCGTATGTCGACTCAGTCGTCCCACCCCTCCCGCCGGTCGGTCGTCACCACCGGCACCACACTCCTCGCGAGCCTGGGTATCGGCGTCGCGCTCCCCGGCACCGCCCGTGCCGCCGAGCAGACCCGGACGGGCGGCCCCACCGCCGCCGGCGACCTGGCGGCCCACCGCCCGGTCGCGGTGTCGTCCACCGACTACGCCCCGACGCCGGGCGAGTTCGCGGTGGACCGGCTGAACGCGGTCGGCGTGCGCGGCACCGGATGGCGCGCGGCGGACGGCGACCCCCAGTGGATCTCGGTCGACCTGGAGGCCGACTGCGAGGTCACCGCCGTCCGCCTGACCTTCGAGGCCACGATCGACGACCCGCCGTTCGTCCCGTCGACCAGCGGCAACCCGCGCGACAGCACCACCGGCCAGGAGATCCTGTCCAGTTGTGCCGTGGACTTCGTCGTCGAGACCTCCCGCGACCACCGCACGTGGACGGCCGTCCACCGAACCGACTCCGGCACCGGCGGCGTCGTCGACATCACGCTCGCCCGGCCGGTCACGGCCCGCTGGGTCCGGCTGACCGTGCACAAGCGCTCCAACGCCAACCCCCTCGGCCTCAACGGCTTCGAGGTGCACGGCCGGGCGCCCGGCCACCGCCCGGAGGCCACCGGCTGGACCGACTGGGGTGTCCACGACCACAAGGCGCCGGCGTTGGAGGCCGCCGCCGACGGGACCGTGCCGCTGGAGTCCGGCTGGACCCTGACCATGGACGACTGGGCCGGCGCCGAGGGCGCGGACCTGTCCCGCGCCGACGTCGACACCAGCCGCTGGCTGCCCGCCACCGTGCCCGGCACGGTCCTGGGCTCACTGGTCGAGCAGGGCAAACTGCCGGACCCGGTCGCCGGGTTCAACAACCTGCACGTCCCCGAGGCGCTGTCCCGCCACGCCTGGTGGTACCGGCGCGAGTTCCGCCTGCCGCGCTCGCTGCGCACGGGCGCCGGCCGCCACATCTGGCTGGAGTTCGACGGCATCAACCACAAGGCGGACATCTGGCTCAACGGCGCGTCCGTGGCCGCCATGGAGTTCCCCTTCGCCCGGTCCGCCACCGACATCACCGCGCACCTGGCCGCCGACGGCGAGCAGGCGCTCGCCGTGCGCATCACGCCGATGCCCTTCCCCGGCAGCCCCGGCGACAAGGGCCAGGCCGGCCTGGCCTTCGTGGACGCCGGCGCGACCATGATGAACCGCAACTCGCCGACCTACCTCGCCTCCTCCGGCTGGGACTGGATGCCGGCCGTGCGCGACCGGGCCGCCGGCATCTGGAACCACGTACGCCTGCGCTCGACCGGCCACGCCGTCATCGGCGACCCCCGGGTCGACACCGTCCTCCCCGACCTGCCCGACACCGGCACGGCCGAACTGACGATCACCGTCCCGGTGCGCAACGCCGACACCGCCGACCGGAGCGTCACCGTCAGCGCCTCGCTCTGCGGCGTACGGGTGTCCCGGACCGTCACGGTCCCCGCGGGCAAGAGCACCGACGTCGTCTTCAGCCCCGCCACCGACGCGCGGCTGCGCCTGCGCGACCCGGAGCTGTGGTGGCCCAACGGCTACGGCAGCCCCACGTTGCACGACCTGACCCTCGTGGCCACGGTCGGCGGCGCGGAGAGCGACCGCCGCACCACCCGTTTCGGCATACGCCAGTTCGGCTACGACTACGACATCCCGCTGCGCTTCACCTCCGGCAGCGACTCCTACACGCAGTCCGTCGACCTCGGCCGCCGCAAGGCCCGCCACGTGCGGGTCCGCTGCCTCACCCGGGCGACCGGCTGGGGTTCGTCGCTGTGGGGCCTGGCGGTGGTCGACAGCTCCGTCCCCGACGTGGACCTCGCGCTGCACAAGGACGCCTCGGCCTCCTCCGTGGACGACGCGGCCAACGCGCCCACGAACGTCACCGACGGCGACGCCGGCACCCGGTGGTCCTCGTCGTTCGAGGACGACCAGTGGATCCAGGTGGACCTGGGCGCGTCGGTCTCCTTCGACCGTGTCGACCTGACCTGGGAGCGTGCCTACGCCAAGACCTTCGTGGTCCAGCTCTCCGACGACGGCGACGCGTGGACCGACGCGAAGTCGATCGACAACGGCGCGGTCCCGCTTCCCTTCCAGAGCGGCGCCGCCAGTCTGCAGAACGTCGACTTCGCCGCCCTGACCGCGCGCTACGTCCGCCTCCAGTGCGGTGCGCGGGCCACCAGCTGGGGCAACTCGCTGTGGACGCTGTCCGTGGTCGACAGCTCGGTGCCCGGCACCGACCTGGCCTTCCGCAAGAAGGCCACCGCGTCCACCGAGGACTCCTCGAACCCCGCCTCCAACGCCACCGACGGCGACCCCGGCACCCGCTGGTCCTCGGAGTACGCGGACAACCAGTGGATCCAGGTGGACCTGGGTTCCTCGGTCTCCTTCGACCGGGTCGCCGTCGTCTGGGAGCAGGCCTACCCGAAGACGTTCACCGTCCAGGTCTCCGACGACGGCGACAGCTGGACCGACGTGACGTCCGTCGACAACACCCCGGACCCGCTGAAGATCAGCGTGAACGGCGTGCGCGTCTTCTGCCGCGGCGGCAACTGGGGCTGGGACGAACTGCTGCGCCGTATGCCGGAGGAGCGCATGGACGCGGCGCTGCGCATGCACCGCGACATGAACTTCACCATGATCCGCAACTGGGTCGCCAGCAGCAACCGCGAGGAGTTCTACGCCGGTTGCGACGAGTTCGGCCTGCTGGTCTGGAACGACTTCCCCAACGCCTGGGCGATGGACCCGCCCAACCACGACGCGTTCAACTCCCTGGCCCGTGACACGGTGCTGCGCTACCGCATCCACCCCAGTGTCGTCGTCTGGTGCGGCGCCAACGAGGGCAACCCGCCCGGGGCGATCGACGACGGCATGCGCGACGCCGTGCACGACGAGGCGCCCGGCATCCTCTACCAGAACAACTCCGCGGGCGGCATCGTCACCGGTGGCGGCCCCTACGGCTGGGTCGACCCGGACCGCTACTTCTCCGCGTCCACGTACGGCAGCGGCAACTTCGGCTTCCACACCGAGATCGGCATGCCCGTGGTGTCCACCGCCGAGAGCATGCGCAACCTGGTCGGCTCCGAGCCGGAGTGGCCCGTCGGCCGCGCGTGGTTCTACCACGACTGGAGCACGCGGGGGAACCAGGCACCGCAGAACTACCAGGCCGCGATCGAGGCCCGCCTCGACACCGCCCGCGACCTCGAGGACTTCACGCGCAAGGCGCAGTTCGTCAACTACGAGAACACCCGCGCGATGTTCGAGGCGTGGAACGCCAATCTCTGGGACGACGCCACCGGCCTGCTGCTGTGGATGTCGCACCCGGCGTGGCACAGCACCGTGTGGCAGACGTACGACTACGACTTCGACGTCAACGGCACCTACTACGGCGCCCGTTCCGCCTGTGAGGCGGTCCACGTACAGGCCGTGCCGGGCTCCTGGCAGGTCCTCGCGGTCAACCACACGGCCCGTGCGCTGAAGGGCGTCACGGTCACGGCGCGACTGCTCGACCTCGACGGCCGCCAGCTCGGGAAGACCGTGCGCACGACGCTCGACGTGGCCTCCTCCGGCACCACCGAGGCGTTCACGGCCGGGTGGGAGGACGGTCTGCCGGACTTCCACCTGCTCCGGCTGCGGATGGAGCGCGGGGGCACCGTGCTGTCGGAGAACACCTATTGGCGCTACCGCGAGCCGTCCGCCATGCGGGCGCTCAACTCGGCGCACAGCACCAGGGTCACCGCCACGGCCGGCAAGGTCACCCGCTCCGGCGAGCGCCGTGAGCTGACCGCCACGGTCACCAACCGCGGTTCGTCGGTGGCGGCCATGGTGCGGCTGTCGCTCGTGGACTCCGGGAGCGGCGAGCGGGTGCTGCCGACCCTGTACGGCGACAACTACCTGTGGCTGCTGCCCGGTGAGTCGCGCACCCTCACCCTGTCGTGGCCCGGGCACGCCCTGCCCTCGGGCCGCCCGGCCCTGCGGGTGGACGGCTACAACGTCCCGCGGACGACGGTGCGGGCCGCCTGAGGCGCCCGGCCACCCTCCGGGAGCGGGGCTCCGGCCCCGCTCCCGGAGGGTGGTACTGCCGTTCCCAGGTAGAGCGAGGCCAGAAAGAAGGCGATGCTCGGGGCCCTCCAGGTGGTGAACTGGACATCGAGCGGCCCGGAGCCGCCCCCGTGACCACATGACCGAGGAGCGCAGTGCCGATGCTTGCCACCGTCGCATCGAAGGACCGGCCGAGGTCGGCCGTGTACGGAGACCGATGGCTCGTGGGCTTCCGTTTCAGCACGCCGCAGGGCGCCGAGGGCTGCCACTACTACGTCGTCGGCGAGGCGGCCGACGCCCGGGACGCGGTGGACATCGCGGCGACCCGGGCCACCGGGGCGTACGAGTGCGCGGCGCGCGCGAACGCCGCGATCGACGGGGTCGAGGTGCACCGGCTGCGCTGGAACCCGCTGGGGTGGGCGTACCTCGACAGCCCCGCGTCCCGCGTCTGAGGGCACGTGCCGCCGGATGGCCCCGGCCCCTGCCGCTTCGTCCGGGGCGACCTGCGGGCGGCCCGCATAGGATGGGCCCGAGGGATCTGGTGGTATGCGAACGTATGACGGAATGACCGCCGAGGAACGCATGTCGGCGCGGCGCCGGCGCCTCATGGACGCCGGGCTCGACCTGTTCCACACGCAGGGGTACTCCGGCACCTCCATCCGTTCCGTACTGCGCCGGGCCGGACTGCAGGACCGCTACTTCACGGAGAGCTTCCCCTCCCTCGACGCCCTGATGGCCGACGTCCTGCGGGAGATCCACGACGAGGAGGCCGCGCGCTGCCGCGCCGCCGTCACCGGCCCCGGAGCGCGCCGGGAGCGCGCCCGCGGCATGCTGCGGGTGCTGGCCGCGGGCGTGGCCGACGACCCCCGCAAGGGGCACGTCAAGCTGGTCGAATCCCTCGCGGCCGGTCCGCTGGCCGCGAAGGAGCGGCGACGCGGCATGCGGAACCTGGCCCGCCTGGTGGAGTCGCTGCTGCTGGAGGACCGGCCGGGCCCGGGAACGCACACCACGGTCATGGCCCTGGCGATCGTGGGCGGCGTCCACCAGATCCTCCTGAACTGGGCCGACGGCACCCTTCCGCTGTCCCGCGAGGACGCGGTGGAGCAGGGACTCCACCTCTTCGAAGCCGTGGCCGCGTTCGACGGCGGTCCCGGGCGTCCTTGAGGCAGGTGCGGCGCGTCATGGGACGTCCGGCGGGATCAGCCGGTCCGCGCCTCCCGCACGGGCGCCGGCTGCCAGGTACGCGACGGGACGACCAGTGGACCGCCGGTGACGGGATCGGGCACGACCACGGAGGCGAGGCCGAAGACGTCCTGGACCAGTTCGGCGGTGACGACGTCCTCCGGCGGGCCCTGGGCGACGACGCGGCCCGCCTTCATGGCGACCAGGTGGTCGGCGTAGCGGGCGGCCTGGTTGAGGTCGTGGAGCACGGCGACGACGGTCCGGCCGCGTTCGTGGTTGAGCCGGCGGACCAGGTCGAGCACCTCGACCTGGTGGGCGATGTCCAGGTAGGTCGTGGGCTCGTCGAGGAGCAGCAGGTCGGTGTCCTGGGCCAGGGCCATGGCGATCCACACCCGCTGCCGCTGGCCGCCGGAGAGCTCGTCCACCGGGCGGTCGGCGAGGTCGGCGGTGTCGGTGCGCTCCAGGGCGTCGGCGACGGCCTGTTCGTCGGCCTCCGACCACTGCTGCCACCACCTCTGGTGCGGCTGGCGGCCGCGGGCGACCAGGTCGGCGACCGTGATGCCGTCCGGCGGGGTGGGGGACTGCGGCAGCACGCCGATGGTCCGGGCGATCTGCCGGCCCGGGACGCGGGCGAGTTCGGTGCCGTCCAGCAGCACCACACCCCGGCGCGGCTTGAGGAGCCGGCCCAGGGCCCGCAACAGGGTGGACTTCCCGCAGGCGTTGGGCCCGACGACGACCGTGACCCGGCCGTCCGGGATCTCCAGGTCCAGGCCCTCGACGACGGTGCGGTCCTCGTACGCCAGAGTGAGGTCCTGCGCCGAGAGGCGGCTGGTGGGCGTACGGGTCATGAGGAGGTGCCTCCGGTACGGCTGCGGGTGCGGACGATGAGCCACATCAGGTACGGGGCGCCCACCGCGGCGGTGAGCACGCCGACCGGCAGCTCGATCGGGGAGAACAGGCGACGGGCCAGCAGGTCCGCGACCACGACGACCAGGGCGCCGGTCAACGCCGAGGACAGCAGCGGGATCTGGGCCGTGCGGGTGAGCCGGCGGGCGATCTGCGGGGCGAGCAGCGCGACGAAGTCGACCGGTCCCGCCGCACCGGTCGCCACCGACGCCAGGACGACGCCGAGCGCGGTCAGGCCGAGGCGGACCCGGTCCAGGCGCACCCCGAGCGCGGTCGCGGTGTCGTCGTCGAAGGACGCGCCGCGCTGGGCGCGTGCCGCCCACAGCGCCGCCGGGACACCGATCAGCAGGACGAGCCCGAGCGGCCCGGCCTCCTCGTAGCCGCGGCCGTTGAGGGAGCCGGTCAGCCAGACCTTGGCCTGCTGGGCCACCAGGTAGTCGCCCTTGGTGAGGAACAGTTGCGTCAGCGAGCCGAGCGCGACCGACACCCCGATGCCCACCAGCACGAAGCGCGAGGAGTGCAGACCGCGCCGCCAGGCGAAGACGTAGACGATCAGCGCCGCCGCGAGGCCGCCGGCGACGGAGACGTACGGCAGCGCGTCGTACGCGACGGCGTTGAAGCTCATCGCCGCGACGGTGGCCGCACCCGCGCCGTGCGTGACGCCGATGACGTCGGGGCTGGCCAGCGGATTGCGCGCGACGGTCTGCACCAGCGCGCCCGCCACGCCGAACGCGGCCCCGGCCAGCAGCCCGACGACCAGCCGCGGCAGGCGCAGCGTGCCCACCACCAGCTCGTCGGGGCTCGGCCGCCCGAGCAGGACGCGGACCACCTGCGTGGGGGAGACGAACGCCTCGCCCACGCACAGGTACGCCACCACCGCGCACGCCAGCAGCACCGCGAGCACGAGGGAGACGGCGACCGACCGGCGGTGCACGAGGAAGCTGGCACGTCCGCCGCGGACGACGGCGTGCCCGGCCGGGCGGGTCCGTGCGGGGGTCGTGCGGCTCACGCGGCCACCACCGCACGGCGGCGCACCAGCGCGATCAGGAACGGCACGCCGATCAGGGCGGTCATGACGGCCACCGGCACCTCCGAGGGCGGGAAGACGATGCGGCCGATCACGTCGGAGCCGAGGATCATCACCGGCCCGAGCAGCGCGGCCAGCGGCAGCACCCAGCGGTGCCCGGTGCCCACCAGGGCGCGGGCGATGTGCGGAACGGCGAGGCCCGTGAAGGCGATCGGGCCGACCGCGGCCACCGCCGCTCCGGTCAGCACCGTCGCCCCCAGTGCGCCGAGCACGCGCAGCAGGGCGACGTTGTGGCCCAGCCCCTTGGCCGCGTCGTCGCCGAGAGCGAGCGCGTCCAGGCCGCGGACCATGGCGAGCACGAGCACCAGACCGGCCAGCAGGAAGGGCCAGATCTGGCCGATGATCTCGCTGCCGCGCCCGCTGAGGGAACCGACCTGCCAGAAGCGGAACTCGTCCAGCGCACGGGCGTTGGTCGTGGCGATCCCGGAGACCAGCGAGGCGAGGAAGGCGTTCATCGCCGCGCCGGCGAGCGCGAGCTTGACCGGCGAGGCTCCGCCGCGGCCTCCGCTGGCGACGGCGTACACGCCCACCGCCGCCAGCGCCGCGCCCGTGAACGCGAACCACACGTAGCCGCCCAGCGTGTGCACGCCGCAGAACGCGATCGCGCACACCACACCCACCGACGCGCCCTGGCTGACGCCCAGGATGCCCGGCTCCGCGATCGGGTTGCGGGTGATGCCCTGCATCACCGTCCCGGCGAGTGCGAGCGCGGCGCCCGCGAGGACGCCCACGACCGTGCGGGGCACCCGCAGCGACCTCACCACCTGGGCGTCACTGCTCGTGCCGCCGTGCACCAGGGCCCGGATCACCTCGCCCGGGGCGATGTGGCGGCTGCCCACGGCGAGGCTCAGCAGGATGGCGGCCAGCAGCATCAGTGTGCCGGCCAGCAGCCAGGCGACACGGCGGCGGGTGGGTGGCGACATGCGCCGCGCTCACTTCCTTCTCGTCGGACCGTCAGGCCGTCAGGTACTTCTGGAGGTCGTCCAGCACCGCGTCGGCGGCCGTGACGCCGAGCCCCAGGTACCAGGTCTCGTCCGGCACGTCGAAGGCGTGGCCGTCCTTGACCGCCCTGAGGTTCTTCCACAGCGGGTTGCCCTGGGCCTTGGTCCTGTCCGTGGCCTTCGGGTCGCCGTAGACACCGCTGAAGATCCAGTCGGCGTCCGCCTGGTCGATGTTCTCGGCGCTGATCTCGGCCGCCAGGTCCTCGATGTCCTGGTTCTTCGGGCGCGGGATGCCGACGTCCTTGAGGATCGTGCCGATGAAGGAGTCGTTCGCGTACAGCCGGATCGTGCCCTCGGGCATGTAACGGACCATCGAGACGGTCGGCTTGTTCGCGCCGAGCCTGTCGCCCAGCTCCTTGGCGCGCTTCTCGTACGCGGCGAGGTTCGCCTGCGCCTGCGCGGTCTTGTCCAACGCCGCCGCGTTGAGCAGGTAGTTCTGCTTCCAGGTGAAGCCGGGACGGATCGAGAAGACCGTCGGCGCGATCTTCGACAGCTCGTCGTAGGAGGCGGCGGCGCGCAGTTGGCTGCCCAGGATCAGGTCCGGCTTCAGCGCGGCGATCGCCTCCAGGTTGAGGCTGTTGATCGTGCCGATGTTCTTCGGTGTGCCCGCGTCCTTCTTCAGGTACGACGGCAGGTCCGGCGACCCCTCGGTGGGAGCGAGGCCGACCGGCTTGACCCCCAGGGAGACAACGTTGTCGAGCTCACCCACGTCGAGCACGACCACCCGCTTGGGCTGCGCGGGAAGCTCGGTGCTGCCCATCGCGTGCTTGATCGTGCGCGGCCACTGGCCGGGCTTGGCGTCGGTGCCGAGCGCGGCGGTCTTCTCCGCGGCGTCCGCGAAGTCCTGACCGCCCTGCGCGACCGACTTCGAGTCCTTCAACCCCGAACCGGCCGTCGCGGAGGCGGCGGCGCTGCCCTCCTTCCCGTTCGCGGAGGAGTCGCTGCCGCACGCCGCGAGGGACAGTGCGGCGGCGACGGCCAGGCCGACGGCGGCGGTGCCGCGGTGCCGAAGAGACATGGGGTAGCTCCTGTAGCTGTGGTTCGCCTGTGCGTCATTAGGCGAGCCTTACCTTACGTGGTGCGAGTGTGCCCAGGTCAACCCGCCCCCCCGGCGGCCGCGACACTGCCCGTCCGGGCAGGCGTTTCCCCGTCCGCTCTCGTGCGGGTCGGTGGCGCGCCGGGGTCCTCCCCGGCTACCGCTGGGAGGTCCCCCAGCGGGGGGCACCCCGCCCCACCCCCTCCCGGGCCAGTCGGGCGACTGCCGGCCGGTGGGGGTGCTGTTGCCGGTGACGGCTGGGCACCTGGTCTGCGCTGCGCCGACGGTGGCCCGAGCACGGTGCCGCCATCACCACCCACCAGGGATCAGGCGCATGACGAGACGGAGGGGCGGGGGTGGTGGGGGCACCCCCGGCCGAAGGCTGGGGGAGGGAGGGCGGGCAGGGAAAACCCCCGTTCAATGCCCCCGCACTCCCGCATCCCCCGTCATCACCCACTCCGCGAACCTCAACCGCCCCCGGGAACCACCCACCGCGGGCAGCAACGCCCCTCCCGCGAGCGCCCTGCCCGTGGCTCCCGGCAGCCGGACCGGGACGATGAACCGGCGCTCACCGCGGGCCCTGGCCAGCCGGCGCACCATGTCGTCCATCTCCAGCACCTCCGGCCCCGCCAGGTCGGGGACCAGGCCCGCGGGGGCCGCGCCGACCAGCCGTACGAGCGCCTCGGCGACCTCCCGCGCGGCGATCGGCTGAGAGCGCATCCGCGGCGCCATCACCGGGCCCCGGCGCGCCAGCATCTGCGCCGCGAACTCGTGGAACTGCGTGGCCCGCAGCACGGTGTTCGGCACGGGGCCGGACAGGACCAGTTCCTCCTGGCGCCGCTTGCCCATGTAGTAGCCGAAGTCCACCCGGTCGCAGCCGACGATCGACAGCGCGACGTGGTGGCCGACGCCGGCGCGGGTGCCGGCGGTCAGCAGACGGGTCGTGGCGGCCTCGAAGAAGGCCACCGACTTCCGTGCGCCGGTCGTCGTCACGTTGCTGACGTCGATCACCGCCGCGCAGCCCTGCAGCGCCGCGTCCAGTCCCGCCCCCGTGGTGAGGTCGACGCCCGCCGAACGCGCCAGCACCACGGGCACGTTCCCCGCCGCCCGTACGGACTCCACGACCATCCGGCCGACCCAGCCGGTCCCGCCTGCCACCGCGATGCGCATGTCCTCGCCCTTCCCGTGCTTCCCCTCAGGGGGTCCGCGGCATCCGGCCGCGGAAGTTGTCACACCGGTGGGACGGGACAGCCGTGCCGGAGTGTGACATCCGGGGTGGGCGGCCGCGCTGTCAGCGGCCGCGGACAGTGTCCGGTCGCCACGCGGTGCGGACAGGGAGGTCCCATGGACAGCGCAGGCGCCGTCGACTTCCGGCCGGACGGGGTGCCAGGCCCAGGACCTCGCTCCTGGACGACCTGCCGGCGTTCGCGACGTGGGAGGCCCTGTCCCCGCGCGGCAGCGGCTACCGGGCGGACTTCACGGGCGCGAGCCTGGCCGACGTCGAGCAGTTCATGGCCGCGCACGGCGACCACGGCACCGCTGTCGCGGGCGGCCGCCTCGTGGACCGGCCCGGTGCTTGAGGCACCGAAATGTGCTGTCCGGAAGGGCCGGCCCCCGGGCAGGTCCTCTTCGGCCCGGGTGCCTGCGTCGGCGAGACCGTCCGCCGCACCGCACCCTCGGGGGCGCATGGGCGGCCGACGACCATGATCCCGAGGGCGAGTTGAACGTCGGGCTGAGGCTGCGGCTGTGGCTGCCGGACGGCACGGTGGTGCGGCCGGTCCAGCGTGTCGTGCGGCTCTTCGCGAACGCGGCCCGGCAGGGGCTCCACGTACGGCGGGGGAGCACCGCCCTCGGCGGGGGTCGGGCCCGGGCCGGATCATCCGCCGGCGGTGACCGCCGGCTTCCGCACCCGGAAGGCGAACTGCCCGCAGAATGTGAGCTTGCGCAGGTTCACCAGGGCCGTGCGGCGCTTCGTCTTCTTCGCCCAGCTGTCGATCTCCGTGTTCAGCGGCGACGACTCGTCCCAGTAGCGCGCGTACTCCGGCGGCCGGCCGTGGTACGTCCGCATGATCAGCGCGACCCCGTCCAGCGACGGCCGGATCTCCTCGAGGGCGAGCCCGGCCTCCTCGACCAGCACGCGGAAGCCGTACGGCGTGTAGTTCCACAGGCTGAAGGAGTGGTACGGCTCGAACTGCGAGGTGCTGCCGATGAAGACCGCCCCGGGCCGCAGCACCCGGCTGATCTCCGCGAGCAGTTCCCGGGGGTGCGAGACGTGCTCGAAGACCTGGTGCGAGTAGACCAGCGGGATCGTGCCCGAACGGAACGGGAGCCGTACACCGTCGTAGTAGACGATCGGGTCCCGTCCCGCGGCGCGCTGCTGCGCCTCGGGGGAGTCGCGGATGTCGACACCCACCCACCGCACCTTCGGGGCGTGCCGCCGGAACAGGCCGGCCGAGGTGCCCCGCCCGCAGCCGAGGTCCACCACCCGGTCCGGCGCGCCCTTCGCCTTCATGGCCTCGTCGAGGTAGTAGCGCGAGGTGACCTGCCGCGCGTGGTCGTCGGGGATGCAGTCGCTCATGAGCTCCCAGAGGGTGGCCATGGCTCGATGCTACGGATGACGCGGGCTCAGGCGCAGCTACTCGGAGCCACCGAGTGTCGCGGGAACCCGCGAGCAGGCCGCCAGCAGCCGATCGGTGGTGTCGTGGGCGAACAGTTCGGCCGCCTCGGGTGTGCGGCCACGGGGACGGCCCGGATCGGTGACCCGGTCCAGGGAGTCGACGAGGGACCAGGGGTCGGGGGCCCACTGGGTCAGCCCCAGCGCGGCCATCCGCCGCACCCCCGCCTTGCCGTGGCCGGGGATGGGCCGGTGGCCGATCACCGGCAGCCCCGTCGCCAGGGCCTCCAGGGCCGTCTGCCCGGCCGCGTTGTCCACGAGCGCGTCCGCCGCGGCCATCAGGCCGGGGACGTCGTCCTCCCAGCCGAGGGCGACGGTGCCCGGGATCCGTGCCAGGTGTGCCCGCAGCCGCGGGTTGCCCCCGCACATGGCCACCGGCAGGTACCCGGCCCCGGCCAGCAGCCGCGCGGTGCCGGCCAGATGCGTGCCCGCGCCCCAGGCGCCCGCCGACAGCAGGACGACCGGCCGGCCGGGCGCGCGGGCCGCGAAGGAGCGACGCCACCGCTCCGCCCCGGGCGCGGGCGCGAGGAAACGGGACGCCACCAGCGGGCCGGTCGCGGCGGCGGGCCGTCCGGTGGCCTGCCGGGCCCGGCGTGCGGCGTCCTCCGTCAGGCAGCAGTAGAGGTCGTTGCCGGGGTGCAGCCACTGCCGGTGGACGTCGAAGTCGGTGACGACCACCGCACTGGGTACGCGCAGCACGCCTTTGTCCCGCATCGCCCCGGTGAGTTGCGCCGCGAGGTGGAAGACGGGGACGACGAGATCGGGCCGCTCGCGCTCGACCACCTCGGACAGGCGCCCCTCGGCGAGCGCCGCGAGCCCTCCCGGGCCCGGCAACCGCCCCGCGCCGGAGCGCAGGAACGCGGTGTAGATCCCCGCGTAGAGCAGCGGCAGATGCAGGATCGAGGCCCGGTAGAAGGAGCGCAGTGCCGCGCCCGCGTGCGCGGGCAGCAGGTCGAGGACGTCGGTCCGGGCGGTGTACGCGCCGCGGTTCGCGAGGCGTGCGCCGAGTTCGCGGGCGACGGCGTCGTGGCCGGCGCCCATGGACGCGCTGATGACGAGGATCCGAGGGCGCGCCGGGTCCTCGTGGGCTCGGTGCGTCACGTCGGCATCGGTCACCGGATCACCTCCGCGGGCCTGCGGATCTCTTCGATGTATCGGAGTATCCGATGTGCCGCCGCGGCAAACACCGCGCCGGGCGCGAACCGTCGCTGAGCCGGGGACGCGTTCGGGCGCTTTACTGAAAACGGAGGGAAACGTTTCCCGGAAGCGAAGCGACGCCTGCCCCGACGTGGTGGCAGCGACAGAAAGCGACGCCCATGACAACTCACCCGTCCAAAGCGATCAGCGCTGACCGCGCTCTGTCCGGCAGGCCGGTTCCGCCCGGCGCGCCGGCCCCCGTCGCGCTGGTGACCGGGGCGTCGTCGGGCATCGGTGCCGCCGTCGCCGACCGCCTCGCGGCCGACGGATGGCGCCTGCTGGTCAGCGGCCGCGACCGGGAGCGGCTCGCTGCCGTCGCGGAACGCACCGCGGCCACCCCCCTGCGGGCCGACCTGGAGGATCCCGGGAGCCCCGGGCGCCTGGTGCACGACGCCCTGCTCACCACCGGCCACGTCGACCTCCTGGTGGTCGGTGCCGGCATCGGCTGGGCCGGCCCGTTCGTGTCGATGCCGCCGGCGGCGGTCCAGCGGGTCTTCCACGTGGACGTGCTGGCGGCCATGGAGCTGGTACGGCGCGCGCTGCCCGGGATGCTGGCCAGGCGCCGTGGGCACATCGTGATCATCGGCTCCTTCGCCGGCACCGTAGGCGTGCGCGAGGAGGCGGTCTACTCGGCGGCCAAGTCGGCCCTCGGCACCTTCGCCGAGTCCCTGCGGTACGAACTGGCGGGCACCGGCGTGCGGATCACCCACGTCATCCCGGGTGTGGTGGACACGCCCTTCTTCGCCCACCGGGGCGTGGCCTACAAGCGGTCCCGGCCGCGGCCCGTGCCCGCCGAACGCGTCGCGGCCGCGGTCAGCGACGCGGTGCGGCGGGGCCGCGCCGAGGTCTACGTACCGGGCTGGCTGCGCGTGCCGGTGATGGTGCGCGGCCTGCTGCCCGGGGTCTACCGCCGGATGGCCGGCAAGTACGGATGAGACGGTGGACGCGCACGTCCTGACGATCGTGCTGGCCCTGCTGGCGGCCTGCGCGAACGGCGCGGCCTCGGTGCTCCAGCGCAAGGCCAACCTGCAGCAGGACGCGCAGCGGCGGGACGAGCGGCGCGGTTCCGGCCGCCGGGGGGTGCCCGGATGCGTACGGCCCGCGCTGCGCCTGGTCGGACGTCCGCTGTGGGCGGCCGGGATGGCCGCTCTCGCGCTCTCCGGCGCGCTGCAGGCGACCGCGCTCGCGGTGGGCCGGCTGTCCGTCGTCCAGCCGCTGATGGCGACCGAGCTGCTGTTCACCCTGATGGCGGGCAGCGTCGTCTTCTCCCGTCGCCCGGACGGCCGTACGTGGCTGTGGTTCCTTTCGCTGGCCGCCGGACTCGCGGTGTTCCTGGCCGTCGCGGCGCCCTCCGAGGGGCAGCCCACCGCCGTCGCGGACGGCTGGCTGCGCGCCGGACCGCCGCTCGCCGCGCTGATGGCCGTCCTGTGGCTCGCCGGGCGCGCGCTGCGCGGGGCGGCGGCCCGGGCCGGTGTGCTCGGCTGCGCCACTGCCACCGGTTTCGCCTGCACCGCCGCTCTGATCAAGGACGTCACCGGACGCATTCCCGAGGGCCCGGGCGCGCTCGTCACGGCCTGGCAGCTGTACGCCGCTGCCGCGGTCGGCCTGCTCAGCCTGGTCATGCTGCAGGCCACCCTGCGGGCGGGCACCCTCGCCGCCTCGCAGCCCGCCCTCACCCTCGGGGACGCCCTGCTGAGCGTCGCCCTGGGGTGGGTGCTCTTCGGCGAGCGCATCGCGCTCGGCACCCACCTCGGCCCGGAACTCGCGGGCCTGGCCCTCATGGCCGCCGGGGTCGTCGGCCTCTCCCGCTCGCCCGCGCTGAGCGGGGGCTGGGACACGCCCGAGCGCGGGCGGACGCCGGCCCCGGCACGGACGGCGCGCCATGACTAGCAGCGCGGCCGGGCGGGCCGGCGCGGCCGCCCTGCTGCTCACGGCCACGCACATCGTCCCGGCCGCCACCTGGCTGCCCGGGCTGCGCCGCCGGGCCTTCCCCGGCCTGGCCGGCCTCGGCCGCGCCGACCACGTGGCCCTCACGTTCGACGACGGGCCCGACCCGCGCTCCACGCCGTACTTCCTCGACGCGCTCGACGAACTGTCGGTCCGCGCCACCTTCTTCGTGCTCGGCGCGAGCGTGCTGCGGCATCCCGCCGTCGCCCGCGAGACCGTGCGCCGCGGCCATGAACTCGCCGTGCACGGCTGGACGCACACCCGCCCCTGGCTGCCCGCCCCGGGACGGGACCGTGCCGCGCTGCTGCGGTCCGCGGCGGCGCTCCGCGACACGACCGGCAGCGTGCCGCGCTGGTACCGGCCCCCCTACGGCATCCTCACCGGGGGCCGGCTGGCCGCCGCAGCGCGGGCCGGCCTCACCCCGGTGCTGTGGACGGCGTGGGGCCGTGACTGGACGGCCGGGGCCACCGCCGACACCGTCCTGCGGACGCTGCGCGGCGACCTCGGTCCCGGAGGCACCGTGCTCCTCCACGACTCCGACCGCGCCTCCGCCCCCGGCAGCTGGCGCGCCACCCTCGCCGCCCTGCCGGGCCTCGTCGCGGAGTGCCGTGCCGCCGGGCTGACGGTGGGTCCGCTCACCGGCCACGCGGTGCGCGGCGCGGGGCACCGGTGACGCCGAGTGACCGGATCCGTCGGTTCGGTGGCGGACCGTGACGGGATCCGAGCGCGGGCCAACGCCGCTGAAACGGCAGGTCATCGGGGTCCCGGCGGGGTTGCGAAGGGGCCGGGTTGCGAGCCGCTGCCCCCTGTAGGACCGTGAGTTCGCAGTGGTACGACTGCCGCCCGAGGAGGCCGTCACACTCGTCACGCCCCCTCGCGAACGCACCACCGGCGGCGGGACCCGCCGCCGACCTTCGCACCCGACTGCTACCGCACCAGGCAGCGGCCAGGAAGGCAGACCGCCATGCCACTCCTCCGCACCCTCGCGTTCACCGCCACCGCCACCGGCCTCACCGCCGCCATGGCACTCGCGCCCACGCAGGCCTCCGCCACCACCCCGCGGAACAGCCCGGGCACCGCGACGTACGCCACCGTCCTCGTCAACTGTTTCGGGCAGCCGCGCGTGATCCCGGGCGACGTCCTCCTCGCCTGCGGCGACGGCAACGACCGCCTCGGAGGCCTCTACTGGACGAGCTGGGACCGCGACTCGGCCGTCGGTTCGGGGTACGAGGAGGTCAACGACTGCGATCCGTACTGCGCGGCCGGCACCTTCCACACCTTCGCGGTCACGGTGCGGCTGTCCGGCAACGTGGCCTGGCCCGGCGATCCGCATCTGCGGCGCTACACGACGCTGACGATCAGCTACCTCAACCGGAAGCCGTGGTGGCCGCACTCCTCGACCTACCAGCTGTGGGACGGACCTCTCACCGGCTGACCCGGTGGGCCCTCAACCGGACCGCGGGCGCCGGGACTCACTCGCCCGTGCTGCCGTCGAGCCGCTCCCGCAGCAGGTCCGCGTGGCCGTTGTGGCGTGCGTACTCCTCGATCATGTGCGTGACGATGTAGCGCAGGCTGTACGTCTCGTCGCGCCATCGCACCGTGGCGTCCAGCGACGCGGCGTCCTCCACGACGGCGCGGGAGTGGGCGCACTCCTGCTGCCACGCCGTCAACGCCTCGTCGGGGTCGGCGGATTGGACGTCGAACTCGGCGTACGCGCCGTCCCTCTTCGGTCCCCAGTACGGTGCGATGTCCGCGCCGCCCCACACGAGCCGGAACCAGATCCGTTCCACCTCGACGGCGTGCCGCACCAGCCCGAGGAGGGAGAGCCCCGAGGGCGGGACGGCCTTCCGGCGGAGCTGGTCGCCGGTCAGCCCGGCGCACTTCATGGCGAGCGTCCCGCGCTGGTGGTCGAGGAAGGCGACCAGGGAGGCACGGTCGCCGGCCGTGGTCGAGGGCGCGGTCCGCGGCTGAGCATCCATCGCGGCATCATGCCACGCGGCGCGCGGCCGGGGTCGACGGGGCACCGGGGAACCGGCGTTGGACGCCGGGTACTCGGGCACATCACGTCCTGATCCGCGACGAGGGCCCGCGCGGCGCGGACGAAGTCGGCGACGTCGGGGCGGGAGACGTGCTCGGGCCGGCCGAGCACGACCCGCGTCGGCGGCAGGTCCGCCACCGGGACGGCCACGGCCGACGGCCGGTCCTGGCCGCCGCGGTCGACCCCACCACGGCGACGAGGCGGCCGAGCGCCTGCTGTTCGCCATGGGCCGCGACGACGTCCTGCCGCGCAAGCTCTTCGGCTACGTCCACCCCCGGTACCTGACGCCCGCGTTCAACATCCTGCTCACGGGCGCCGTCGGCCTTGTCGCGCTCCGCCTGGACGTGGCCACCTCCACGTCCTTCATCAACTTCGGTGCGTTCACGGCCTTCACCTTCGTCAGCCTGAGCGTGATCGCGACGTATCTGCGCAAGCGCCGCGCGGGGCAGGCCCCCAACTCGTTCGCGTGGGCCGTCGTCCCGGCCCGCGGGCGCGCTGATCGACCTGTGGCTGCTGCTCCACCTGGACGGCAAGGCACTGACCCTCGGCCTGGTCTGGCTGGCCCTCGGCGTGGTCCACCTGGCCTGGCTGACGCGCGGTTTCCGCACCCCGCCGCCGGAGACGACGTTCGACGAGAAGCAGGGCGCGCCCGGGCCGGTCTAGGCGGCGCCCAGGGGAACGGGCCCCGGTGGGGGACGGTCCGCGTTCGTCCGCCCACCGGGCCCGGGTCTCAACCGCGCAAGTCAGGTGCGCTGTTGAGAGCTGTGAGCAGCGCCAGCGGGGTGGCCGCCGCCCATGCCTGGGGGGAGCAGGAGTGGGGGTAGGGGACGGGGACCGGGTGATCGGCGCTGCCGTAGCCGGCCATGACCTCCGGCAGCCGCCAGTCGTGCAGGGCGGCCGCGCGGACCAGACCGTGGGCGACCCGGGAGGCCTCCTCGGGGAGGCCGCTGAGCGCGAGGCCGAGCACGATGACCGCGTTGTCGTGCGGCCAGATGCTCCCGCGGTGGTACGACAGGGGGTGGTACGGCGCCTGGCCCGCGGCGAGCGTCCGGATGCCCCAGCCGGAGAAGAAGTCCGGCTGCAGCAGGCGGCGGCCGACGATGCGGGCGTCCTGCGGATCGAGGATGCCGGACCACAGCAGGTGCCCCGCGTCGGAGGCCAGGGCGTCGACCTGACGGCCCTCGCCGTCCAGCGCGAGCGCGGGGAAGCCTGCGTCCGCCATCCAGAAGTCCTGGCGGAAGCGGTCCCGCAGATCGGCCGCGGCCTTCTCCAGCCGGCCGGCCTCCTCGGCGTCGTCCCACACGGTGCGGGCGAGCCGGGCCGTGCGGACCAGCGCGTCGTAGGCGTACCCCTGGACCTCCGAGACGGCGAGGGCGCCCTCGGGGCGGCGGCCGTCGGCGTAGCAGATCGCGCCCTCGGAGTCCTTCCAGTTCTGGTGGGCGAGCCCGCCGCGCCCGGCGTCGGAGGTGTAGCGCAGGTAGTCGCCCGCGCCCAGGCCGCCGGGGCCGAACATCCAGTCCACGGCGGCGCGGGCCTGGGGACGCAGCCGCTGGGCGAGCGTGTGGTCGCCGGTGGCCGCGGTGTACGCGTGCAGGAGGACGAGGAAGAGCGGGGTGGCGTCGACGCTGCCGTAGTAGCGGCCGTAGGGCACCTGCCGGAAGTGCGCGAGTTCGCCGTGGCGGACCTCGTGCACGATCCTGCCCGGCTGTTCGAGCCGGCTGTCGTCGTCGCGCGTGCCCTGGGTCGCGGCCAGCGCGAGGAGGGTGCCGGCGGCGAGTTCGGGCCGGTACGGCAGCGCGAACAGGGAGGTGAGCAGCGAGTCACGGCCGAAGAGCGTCAGGAACCAGGGAATGCCGGCGGCGGGCACCAGCAGCGCCTCGCCGGACGGCCCGGTGGCCGGCACGCGCAGCCGGGCCAGGTCGGCCAGCCCCGCGGCGCAGGCGCGCGCGAGCTCGTCCCACGAGGTCAGCGTCCGCGGACGGGGCCGTGCCTGGACGAAGGCGTCCACCTCGGCGGCGTGCTGGTTGCGCACTGCGGCGGGGGAGGGGGGAGCGCTCGCCTCCTCGGCGCCCTGGGGCACCGCGGTCACGGTGAGGGCCAGCTCGGCCGTTCCGTGGCCGGGCAGTTCGAACCGCCAGGTGAGCCGGCGTGCCGTGCCGCCGTCGGGCGCGTCCAGGGGAGTCGCGTCCACCGGCGCGGGGGAGGCGGTCACCGTGGTGCGCGAGGCCCAGTCGTCGCCGCGCCGGTAGCGGAAGACGACACCGGCCGGCTCCTCCTCCACGGTCCTGACGCCGCCGGACTTGTCGTACCGGCGATGGTCGGCGCGCAGCTCGAACAGGTCGGCGAAGTCGGCGTCCGCCTCCAACGCGATGTCTACGACGGTGGGTTCGGCCCGGTTGCTGACCACCCGGATGCGCTCGGTGAGCGCGCCCGCCACGACCGCCTGGAGGCGGAACAGGGAGTACGCGGGCGGTTCGTCGCGGCCACCCGCGGGGGTGAGCACGAAGCCCTCGTCGGACGAGGTCAGCAGCGTGGGCTCGGCGCCGTTGGCGGTGAGCCGCCAGCGGCTGAGGTGCCGGGCGTCGCGCAGGAACAGGCCGTCCGGGCTGTCGCCGCGGCGCCCGGTGATGTCACCGGACGGGCTGGTGGCGGCGAAGGTGCCGCGGTGGACCAGCAGACGATCGACGGTCATCGGCGGGGCTCTCCTTGTCCGTTGCGACGTGCCGCACGACCCGGATCGCCGGGCTGCCGCAGCAGGTCCAGGGCGAGGGCCGCCGTCCAGCTGAAGCGGCGGATGCCGCGGCCCTGGCCGCTCCAGGGCTCGACGTACTCGGCGAAGCCGGTGGCGCGGGCGTCGGCGAGGATCTGGGCGCGCAGCCGGGCCGCGGCCCCGGCGTGCCCGTGCAGTGCCAGGCCGCGGTGCACCAGCCACGCGGTGTTGAACCAACTGGGCCCGCGCCAGTACCGGTTGGCGTCGAAGACGGGTCCGGTCAGGTCGTAGCTGGGCACCAGGTGCGCCCGGCCGAGGCCGAAGTGCTCGCCGTGCGCGGTGCCGACCAGCGCCCGCACGACGTCCTCGGGCAGGCCCGGCACGATCAGCGGGACGAGCCCGGAGACGCTGTACGCGCGGACGGCCTCGCCCGTGACGAGGTCGCGGGCGAGGAAGGCACCGGCCTCGGGGCTCCACAGCCGCGCGACCAGCGCGGCGGTGGCAGCCGCGGCCCGTTCGCGGTGCGGTGCCGGGTCGGCCCCTGCCTCCTCCGCGATGTCGGCCAGGGCGTGCTCGGAGGCGATGAGCAGGGCGTTGAACCCGGGGTCCTCCAACGCGAAGGCGTGCGGCGTGACCGCGTCGTCGTACCCGTGGTCCCGGTAGGTGGCGGCCAGCCGGACGTAGCGTCCGTAGTCCAGATCGGTCGGGCGGTCGGCTGCCGCGCTGTGGTCGAGGTCGGCGCGCCGGAAGGACTCGGGCGGCGCCGGCTCGATGCGGGCCAGCGCCGCGTCCCACACGGGGCTGTTGTCCAGCCCCGGCTCCCAGGGGTGCACGATCGCGGCCAGGCCGCCGCCCCCGAGGTCACGGGAGGCGGCGAGCCAGCGGTGCCACGCGGCGAGCCGCGGGTACATCCGGCGCAGGAAGCCGCGACGGCGGGACTCGGCGGGATCGGCGCGGTGGACCTGCCAGGCGGCCAGCGCGTGCACGGGGGGCTGCACGATGCCGGACGTCTCGATGTCCGCCGGGGCACCGCAGGCGGCGCCCGCGGACGAGGAGCGCCAGAAGTCGGGGCTGGGGAAGTACGCGTCCAGCGGCACCGAGCGGTTGAACACGATGTGCGGGACCCGGCCGTCGCCCCACTGCGCGCCGAGCAGCGTCTCCAGCTCTCGCTGGGCGCGGCGCGGCGACAGGTGCCGCAGCCCGATGGCGATGAACGCCGAGTCCCAGCTCCACTGGTGCGGGTACAGCGTGCGCGAGGGCACCGTGGCCGCGCCGGTCCAGTTCGAGAACAGGACGCGCGCGGCGTCCCGGCGCAGCGCGGCGTCCGGGTCGGCGACGGGGGAGCGCAGGGCCGGTTCGAGGAGGGAGGTCATCCCGCTGCCCGGTGCAGGAAGGCGGGGACCGAGCGCACGGCCTCGAGCGGGTCCCCGGTCAGCCGGCACTCGGCGGCCAGGTAGCCGTCGTACCCGGCGGCGTCCAGCGCTCCGAGCCAGGCCGGCCAGTCCAGGTGGCCCGCGCCGGCCTGGAAGCGGTTGGAGTCGCTGACCTGGGCGTGGCCGATCAGCGGGGCGACGGCGAGGATCGCGGCGGCGGGATCGGCCTCCTCGATGTTCATGTGGTAGCTGTCGATGCCGATGCGCACCGAGTCCAGGCCCACGGCGCGGATCAGGTCCGCGGCCTGCTCCAGCCGGTTGACCATGTGGTCCTCGTAGCGGTTGAGGGGCTCGAGGAAGAGCGTGACGCCCTCGGCGCGGGCGTGCTCCCCGAGTTCGGTCAGGCCCTCCAGCAGGACCTCGCGGTCCTCCTCCTCGCTGCGCGGCGGCTCGAAGGGCGGCAGCCGGCGGGAGAACATGCCGTACGAGGCGGGGGTCTGGGCGCCCAGGCCGCCGAGTTCGCCGATGACGGTCAGCTGCGATTTCATCTGCTCCAGGGCGTCACGGCGCAGCTCGGCGTCGAAGGCGCCGAAGAAGTGCAGCATGTCGACGCAGACGGTGGGCATGACGACGCCGTCGGCCAGGGCCTTGCGGAGCTCGGGCAGTCGGTCGCGGAAGTGGAAGTCGCCCTTCGCGCGCAGTTCGATGGCGTCGTAGCCCGCGCTCTGCGCGAACTCCCACTTCTGCTGGAGGGTGTCGCCGGGCAGCAGCTGTTCCTGGCAAGCGGTCTTGAACATGATCGAAGGGCCTCTCAGAACTCCAGGACGACCTGGAGCGCGTCGGCGGGACGCTCATCCAGCAGGACATAGGCATCGGCCGCGTCGGCGACCGGGACGACATGACTGACCAGGGACTTGACGTCGACCTGGCCTTCGGCGACGAGCCGCAGGAAGGTCTGCTGGAGGCGTTCCACGGTCCAGCGGCCGGCGAGCTGCGGGGGCACGCCGCCGATCTGCGAGCAGATGAGCTGCACGCGGTTGTGGTGGAACTCGTCACCGAGCCGCAGGCCCACGCCGTCGCCCTGGTAGAAGCCGGAGGCGACGACCCGCCCGCCCACGACGACCGAGCGCAGGGCCTCGTGCAGCGCGGGGTAGGCGCCGCTGATCTCGATGGCGACATCGGCGCCGCGACCGTCGGTGGCGGCGCGGATCCGCTCGGCGACGGCGTCGGTGCGGGCGTTGAGGGTGGTGCTCGCGCCGTACTCCGCGGCCTTGGCCAGCCGGCCGTCCAGGGCGTCGACGGCGGTCACGCGGGCGCCGCTGAGCTGGGCGAGCCGGGTGGTGAGCAGTCCGATGACGCCCTGGCCGAAGACGGCGACGTCCTCACCGACGTGGAGGTCACTGCCGAGGACGGCGTTGTATGCGATCGCGCCGACCCGGGCGAAGGCGCCCGCCAGCGGCTCCAGGCCGGCCGGGAGCCGGTGCCCGACCATGCGCTCGGCGGGGACGATGCCCTCGCTGCGGTGACCCCAGATGCCCCAGACCAGGTCGCCGGCGGCGGGCATGCCCGGTACGTCGACGAGTTCGGGTGAGACCTCGGTCACCTCGCCGACCTCGGAGTAGCCCCAGCCCGCGACGGGGTACTCGATGCCGGCCGCGCCGTCCCTGAACAGCCGGGCCTCGGCGTCCCAGGTGCGGGTCAGGTACGGGTTGGTGCCGCGGTAGGCGGTGAGCTCGGTGCCCGCGGAGATGCCGGAGTAGCGGGTGCGCACGCGCAGGTGGCCGGGGGGCAGGGCGGCTGACTCGCTGGGGGCGACCTCCACCTGACGGGGGCCGGTGAACTGGACGACGCGTTCCACAAGAGGCTCCGGAGAGTTCGGTTATGCAGACCGTTCAGCCCTCACGAGCTGACTTACGTCGAAGATATCCGAGACTTAAGTCTTGTCAACAAGCAAAAGTGGTGTTCTGATGCAACACATACGTAACGCAGGGCTGACGTGAGGACGGTTGATGGGGATGTGGTCCCGACGGTCGAGAGCGCTGGCGAGCGGCTTGGCCGCCGCACTGGGGATCGGGGTGATGGCCGGGTGCGCCGCCCAGGACACCGGTAAACCCGACGGCAAGATCACCGTCTGGAGTCTGGAGAACCTCAGCGACCGGATGGCGGCGACGAAGAAGAACGTCGCGGCCTTCGAGAAGCAGTCCGGGGTCAAGGTGGACCTGGTCGGCGTCGACGAGGGCCAGCTCCCGCAGCTGATCATGTCGGCCGCCGCCGCAGGCACCCTGCCCGACGTCATCGGCGGCATACCCCTCGCCCCGGTCTGGCAGATGTACACCAACGGCCTGCTCAACACCGACGCCACCGCGAAGGTCGTCGACGACCTCGGCGCCGGCACCTTCAACGCCAACGCCCTCAAGCTCACCGCGGACGGCGCCACTCGGCTCGGCGTCCCCAGCGACGCCTGGATGCAGATCCTCGTGTACCGCAAGGACCTCTTCGCCAAGGCCGGCCTGGCCGCCCCCGACACCTACGACGCCATGCTCAAGGCGGCGCAGAAGCTCAACACCGGCGGCGTCGACGGGATGTCGCTGTCCACCGACCCCGGGGACGTCTTCACCCAGCAGAGCTTCGAGGACATCGCCCTCGCCAACGGCTGCGAACTCGCCGGCAGCGACGGCAAGGTCACCCTCGGCAGCCCGCAGTGCGAACGCGCCTTCTCCCTGTACGACCGCCTCGGCGGCGACCTCGGCGCCCCCGGCACCCAGACCGTCGACACCACCCGGGCGACCTACTTCGCCGGGCAGTCCTCGATGATCGTCTGGTCCACCTTCCTCCTGGACGAGCTGGCGGGCCTGCGCAACGACGCCCTGCCCAGCTGCCCCCAGTGCAAGAAGGACCACCAGTACCTCTCCGACAACAGCGGGATCGTCACGGCGCTGCGCGGCCCCGACGCCTCGGCGCCCGCCCAGTTCGGCGAGATCTCCTCGTGGGTGGTCACCAGGACCGCCGAGACCGCGGCCTCGGAGAAATTCATCCGCTACATGATGAGCGACGGCTACCCCGGCTGGTTCGGCATGGCCCCCGAGGGCAAGATCCCGGTCCGCGACGGCACCGCGGCGGAACCCGGCAAATACCTCAAGGCCTGGCGCGCCAGCGACATCGGCGTGGACACCAAGAAGCCCCTGCAGTCGGTCTTCTCACCGCAGCTGCTGGACGAGCTCAGCACCGGCGTCAGCAACATGAAGCGCTGGGGCATCACCCAGGGTCAGGGCGCACTGGTGGGCGCCACCATCGGTGAGCTGCCCATCCCCAAGGCCGTCGGGGAGATGACCACCGGCCAGACGCCTCCGCGCGAGGCCATGAGGCAGGCCGACGAGGAAGTCGCGGCACTGCAGAAGTCCCTCCAGTGACCCGCCACCGGCCTCGTCCTTCAAGGAAGCAGTGATGAGCACCGCACAGACCACCCAGCAGCGCAGAACCCCGGCCACGGGCACCCCGCAGGACCCCCGCGGACGCCGGCCCCTGACCCTGAGCCAGCGCGAGAACCGGACGGGCCTGGCCTTCGTGTCGCCCACCCTGCTCGTCGTCCTGGTCGTCGTGATCCTCCCGATCGCCTGGACCGTGCTGCTGGCCTTCCAGCACGCCCGGCTGGTCGACATCCAGAGCATGGACTTCCTGTCCAACTGGACCTGGGAGAACTTCACCGAGGTCTTCACCTCTCCGGGCTTCTGGACCTCGCTGTGGACCACGCTCGCCTACACGGTCGGCGCCACCGTCGGTTCCATCCTCCTCGGACTCGTCGCGGCCCTCGCGCTGCGCCGCCCCTTCCGGGGGCGCGCGCTGCTGCGCGGCACCATGCTGCTGCCCTACGTGGCGCCCGTGGTGGCCGTGACCTTCGTCTGGGAGATCGCCCTCAGCCCGCAGTTCGGCATCGTCAACGAGGTCGGCACCAACCTGCTGGGCTGGGACAAGCCCATCGCCTTCCTGTCGACCAGGTCGCAGGAGATCTCCCTGCTCGGCTGGCACGTCCACGTGCCGCTGGCGTTGCTCACCGTGATCGCCTTCGAGATCTGGCGCTACTTCCCCTTCGCCTTCCTCTTCCTCCTCGCCCGCCTCCAGGCGGTACCGGACGGGCTGGAGGAGGCCGCCGTCGTGGACGGCGCCACCATCACGCAGCGCTTCCGGCACATCCTGCTGCCGCAGCTGATGCCGGTCATCGCCCTGCTGTCGGTGCTCCGCTTCATCATGACGTTCAACAAGTTCGACGACGTCTACCTGCTGACCGGCGGGGGTTCCGGCACCGACGTGGTGGCCGTGCGCGTCTACGACTTCCTCACCGCCCGCTACGACGTGGGCGCCGCCGCCGCGCAGGCCCTGGTCCTCGCGGCGATCCTCGCCGTGCTGCTCGGCATCTACTTCAAGTTCTTCGCCAAGAAGGTTCAGGAGGAGGCGTGATGGCCAGTCGCGCACAGATCGAGGACCGGACCTTCGCGGTCCTGCGCTGGGTGGTGATCGCCGGCCTCGCCGTCGCCACGATCTTCCCCTTCTACTACATGGTGCTGCTGTCGCTGAAGCCGATCGACGAGCTGCTGCTCGACCCCGGCAAGCTCTGGGTCAGCACCTCCGAGATCACCTTCGACACCTACCGGACCGTTCTGCAGTCCGTCGACGACGGGGGCCAGGGCTTCCTGCGGATGCTCGGCAACTCGGCCCTGGTGGCACTCGGCACGGTGGTCCTGACCCTGCTGGTGTCCGTCCCCGGCGCCTACGCGGTGAGCCGGCTGAAGTTCTTCGGCGGCCGCCAGGTCAGCGCGGTCTTCCTGGCCGTGTACCTCTTCCCGGCCACGCTGCTGGCCGTGCCGCTGTTCGTGGTCTTCGCCCGGATCGGCCTCCAGGGCAGCCTGTTCGGCCTCGCGATCGTCTACATCGCGCAGACCGTCCCGGTCTCGATCTACATGCTGAAGAACTACTTCATCACCATCCCCGAGAGCATCGAGGAGGCCGCGGCGCTCGACGGCTGCTCGCGGCTGCAGACCGTGCGGCGGGTCGTCCTCCCGCTGGCCGCGCCGTCGTTGATGGCCACCGGCCTGTACGTCTTCATGATCGCCTGGAACGAGTTCCTGTTCGCCCTGCTCTTCCTCGCGGCCAAGCCCGACAAGTGGACGGTCTCGCTCGGCCTGCAGCAACTGGCCAACGGCATCGAGGTCCCCAAGACCGTCCTCATGGCCGGCTCGGTGGTGCTCACGATTCCCGTGGTACTCCTTTTCTACGCGGCCGAACGGCTCCTCACCGAGGGCCTGACCAGCGGCGCGGACAAGAGCTGAGCGCAGTGGCCCGACACGAGGGGGAACGAGCACGCATGGCAACGCCCTGGAGCACGGCAGGACATCTGCTGGAACTGATCCGCACCGGGCAGGCCTCCACCCGCGGCGAACTCCAGCGTGTCACCGGTCTGTCCCGCTCGACCGTCGGGCAGCGCCTGGACCAGCTGTTCGCCGCGGGCTGGGTGGAGGCGGTGCCGGGCGGGCAGTCCACCGGCGGCCGGCCCTCCCTCCACCTGCGGTTCGACCCGGCGCACGCCGCCGTGCTCGCCGCGGACCTGGACACCGCCCACGCCCACACCGCCGTCCTGGACCTGTCCGGCCGGGTGCTCGCCGAGCACACCGGCGAACTCCTCCTCGACGAGGGGCCCGAGCAGGTCCTGGACGAACTCGCCCGCCGGTTCGCGGGGCTGCTCGCCGCGGCCGGGATCGCCCCGGCCGCGGTGTGCGGTGTCGGCCTGTCGGTGCCCGGCCCCGTCGACCAGTCGACGGGGGTGGTCGTCCGTCCGCCGATCATGCCCGGCTGGGACGGCTATCCGGTCCCCGGCCGCATGCAGGAGGCGCTCGTCCGGTACTCCGGCCTCCCGGCCGGGGTGCCGGTGCTCGTCGACAACGACGCCAACCTCATGGCCCTGGGCGAGCAGCGCGACTCGTGCCGCGACTGCTCGGCCTTCGTCCTGGTGAAGGTGTCGACCGGCATCGGCGCGGGCGTCGTCATCGACGGCCGGCCCTTCCGCGGCATCGACGGCGGGGCGGGCGACCTCGGCCACATCCGCCTGCACGACGCGCCGGACGCCCGCTGCATGTGCGGCTCCTACGGCTGCCTGGCCGCCGTCGCCAGCGGCCGGGCGCTGGCCGGGCAGCTGGGCGCGCTCGGCGTCGCCGCCGCCTCCGCCGCGGACGTCCGCGCCCACCTGGACGCGGGCCATCCCGACGCGGTGCGACTGGCCCGCGAGGCCGGCCGGCGCTGCGGCGAGGTCCTGGTCACCGTCGTCACCCTGCTCAACCCCGGCGTCCTGATGATCGCCGGAGACCTCGCCGAGACCCACTTCGTCACGGGCGTCCGCGAACTGCTCTACCAGCGCGCCCTTCCCCGCGCCACGCGCCATCTGCAGGTCGTCACCTCGCGCCTCGGCGACCGCTCCGCGCTCGCCGGCGCCACCGCCATGGTCGTGGAGCACCTGTACGCCCCGGACCAGGCCAACGCCCGCCTGGCGGCCGAGGACCCGAACCGTCTCTTGGAGCAAGCGCAGTGAACAGCCCCGCCCCCCTTCCCGCTTCCGGCCCGGCCCCCGTGCGGGTGGGCCTCATCGGCGCCGGGCCGTGGGCCCGCACCATGCACGCCCGGATGCTCGCCGCCGGTCCCGAGACCCGGCTCACCGCGGTGTGGGCCCGCCGGCCGGAGGCGGCTCAGGAGATCGCCGACGCCTACGGCACGGTGGCCGCCGGCAGCCCGGAAGAGCTCTTCGACCGGTGCGAGGCCGTCGCCTTCGCCGTGCCCCCGGCCGTGCAGGCCGAACTCGCCGTGCGCGCCGCCAAGGCGGGCAAGGCGGTCCTCCTGGAGAAGCCGCTCGGGCCCGACCTGGCCGCGGCACGGGCGGTCGCGGACGCCGTCGCCGAGGCCGGTGTCGTCTCGCAGATGGTGCTGACCAAGCGCTACCACCCCGTGACCCGGGACTTCCTGCGCCGGGCCCGCGACACCCGGGTCGTCGGCGCGCGGTCCTGCTATCTGCACGGGGCCTTCCTCGGCGGCGAGTTCGCCACCGGCTGGCGGCTGGAGCAGGGTGCCCTGCTCGACCTCGGCCCGCACCTGATCGACCTGCTCGACGCCGCGATCGGCCCGATCACCGCGATCCGCGCCACCGGCGATCCCCGCCGGTGGGTCGAGCTGACCTGTGAGCACGAGAACGGCGCCGTCAGCCAGGCCTCGCTGTCCGGGAGCGTGAACCTGCCCAAGGCCCGTACCCGGGTCGAACTCCTCGGCCCCGGCGGGGAGCTGACCTACGACACCGCCGGCATCGACCACGAGGAGTGCTGGCCGGTCCTGCGCGCCGAGTTCGCCGAGGCCGTCCGCACCGGCCGCCCCGGGGAACTGGACGCCGCGCGCGGGCTGCGTCTGCAGGAGCTCATCGCGGCCGCCGTCCGCTGACGCGGGGCGGCCCGCGCGGTCAGGGACCGGCGTACGGGGGATCGAGCGCGAACACCGTCAGCCATTCGGATTCGGCCGTGCGGTAGCCGAGGTCGGCCAGTGCCGGGGCCACGGCGCGCATGTGCTCGGCGCCGTAGACGATGCCGATCGTGAACGGCTCCTTGCGGTCGCCGCGGGCGCGGTGGAACTCCCGCACCGCGTCCAGCAGGAGGCGGTCCCGCCGGTGCAGGATCACGTCCTCCATGCCGGTCATCACGTCGGCGGCGGCCTCCTCCGCGTCGGTGAGCAGGTCCTCCGTCCGCAGGTGCCGGGCGAGGAAACGCCGTGTGCCGAGCAGGCGCATCCCGGTCGCGTAGGCCGGCACGAGGGCGGCCAGTGCCGCCCGTTCCCTGAGCGGGACCTGCCGCCATCTGCTCTCCAGCTCCTCGCCGGTCATGTCCGGGCACACCACCGGCACACCCAGCGCGCGGTAGTCGATGTCCTGCACGACCAGGCCGAGCCGCTCGCTGCCGTCCAGCCGGCGATAGGACTGCGTGAGCGCCTCGGTGGTCGGCGATCGGCCCTTGATCCCCTCGGCGATCACCAGGTCGCACAGGGTGCGCAGACGGGCGGTGACCTGGTCGTAGAAGGACCGTTCCCCCAGGTGCACCATGGGGAAGGTCACGAAGGACAGCCCACTGCCGCGCCTGCGGAAGCGGACGACCGCCGAGCGCACCCCCGCCAGCTCGGTCACCTCGATGAACTGCATGCGGCCCCCCACACGACTCCTCATCGGACAGGACGTCCTCCGGGGAGCGGTCAGTTGCGGGCGCGAGCGGTCAGTTCGTGAACCGGGCCAGGAGGAACGCGAGGCGGTCGGCGTGGCGCCCCGGGGGCAGGCGGCCGCCCCGGGTGAGGGTCACCAGGCCGTGCAGCGCGGCCCAGAACATCTCCGTCAGCAGGCCGAGGTCGTCGTCCCCGGCGTGCGGACGGACGGCCTCGGCGAGTTCGCCGAAGGAGGCGTGCAGGGCGGCCGGAGCCTGCGGCGTGGCGAACGGCAGGTCCACGCTCTGGCCGAACATCGCGTCGTACAGCGCCGGGCGCCGCTCGGCGAAGCCGGTGTAGGCGGCGCTCACGCCGGCGAGCGCGCCGCGGGCATCCGGCGCCGCCGCCCGGGCCGCCCGCAACTCCTCGGCCAGATCGGCGAATCCCTCCACCGCCACGGCCGCCATGATGGCGTCCTTGCCCTTGAAGTGGCTGTACAGGACCGGCTGGCTGTACTCGACGCGCTCGGCGAGCCGCCGGGTCGTCACCGCGTCCCAGCCCTCGGCCTCGGCGAGTTCGCGGGCGGCTGTGATGATCAGCGCCTCCCGCTCGGCACGTTCGCGCTCGCGGCGCGTCCGGATCGTCATAGCTGAATTCTAGCAGCGCTAGAATTCAGATCGATGCTCTGCTAGCGTCATTCTTGTTCCTAGCGTTGCTAGCCACTGGGGGATGACATGCTCAGCACCATCGCTTACTCGCTCGCCGTCGTGCTCAACCTCTTCGTGCTCTTCATCGGGGCCCGCTTCCTCTTCGCGCCCCGCGCGGCGGCCGCCGGCTACGGCGTCCCGGCCAAGGAGGACGGCGACGCCGCCTACCTGACGGTCAAGGGCCTGCGCGACGGCGCGTACGGCCTGCTCGGCCTGGCACTTCTGGCCTTCGTGGGCGCGGAGGCGGAGGCCTGGTACATGCTGGTCGTCGCTCTGCTGCCGCTCGGCGACACCCTGATAGTCCTCCGCAACGGCGGCACCAAGGCCGTGGCGTTCGGGATCCACTTCGCGACCGCCGTGGTCGTACTGATCAGCGCCGCCCTGCTCTTCGCCGTCTGACCACCGTCGCTCACCCCAGCCGAAAGGATCCGGCCGTGTCCCTGATCGTTCCCGGTTTCACCGAGTCCGTGGTCGTCCGTACCGCCGATGCCGAGGTCGTCGGCCGCGCCCCCACGACCATCCGGCTGCTGGCCGACAGCAGCGCCACCGGCGGCGCGCTGTCCACCCAGCGCGTCACGCTCACCGACGGCGCCGACGGGGCCAAGCCGCACCACCACGCCAACTCCGCCGAGCTGTTCTACCTGCTCGACGGCACCGCCCAACTGCTGTCCGGCGAGCAGGTCGTGACCGCCGAGCGCGGTGACCTCGTCATCGTCCCGCCCGGTCTCGCCCACGCCTTCGCCGCCGCCCCCGGCCACAGCGCCGACATCCTCATCGTCATCACCCCGGGCGTCGAACGCTTCGAGTACTTCCGCCACTTGGAGCGCATCGCCTACGGCAAGCAGCCGCCGGAGTCCCTGCTGGACGTCCAGGAGCTCTACGACACGTACTTCGAGAACAGCGCACCGTGGAAGGAGGCCCGTTCCTGACGGTGCCACGCCGGCCCGCCAGGGGGACATCCCGTCGGCCGGCCCGGGCCCGCCGGGATGCGGTCGGGCCACGTCGAGCACGTGCCCGCCGGAACGACGCCGCGGAGCGGGAGTACGAACGCACCACGGGTGCGGGTTCCCTGCCCCGCACCCCGGGTCTGCTGGACCGCCCGGTGCACGGCAATCCCGAACCGCTGGCCGCCCTCGCCGCGCCGACCGGTGTGACGGTCCGGACCCGGCTCCGGGCCGAAGGGCCGATCGTGCCGCCGCACGCCACCGCGCTCCTCGCCAAGCGGACACCGGGGCCGGCGGTCGCGAGGACGACCGCCTCGCCGTCGGTGACGACCCGCGGGAGGCGCCGCCGCGCCGCACCCGGGCGGGCGACCCGCACCGGCCGCACCCGGCGGTCCTGATGTGCTCTTCGGCGGCTTCGCCCCGGCCGTGACCGAACGCGTCGCCCGCCGGGGTGGCGGCTTCATCGGCGCGGCCACCGCCCCCGCGGTCGATGGGCCGGCCCTTCCGGGGCCGTCGAGCGTGCCTGGACCGCCCACGCCCGGGCGGGCGGGTATCAGCGCCTCCTGTGCGTTCACCGGCCACGCCGCCGCGTTCGCCGCCCTCGGCGCCGACGAGGCGCTGCTCCACTGCTGGTCGCCCGATCCGGACCAGGCCGCGCCCCTCCGCAGCGCGGGCGAGCGTCGATAATCGAGGTATGAGCCAGCGCAATGCCTCGAACCCGACACTGGGCGACTTCCTGCGGGCCTGCCGTGCGCGGGTGCATCCCGTCGAGGCGGGTCTGCCCGACGACGGGCGCCACCGCAGGGTGCCGGGGCTGCGGCGCGAGGAACTGGCGCAATTGGCGAACGTCAGCGTCGACTACGTGGTGCGTCTGGAGCAGGGCCGTACGGCGAACGTGTCGACGGCGGTGCTGGAGTCGCTGGCCCGGGCCCTGCGACTGCGGCCCGACGAGCGGGACTACCTGCTGCGGATCGCCGAGGCGGGTGCGGCGTCGCACGCGCCGGCGCCGCATCCCACGACGTCCGCCGTCCGGCCGCAGACCCGGACCCTGCTCGACGGCTGGGCCTTCCCCGCGATGCTGCTGGGGCCCCGGCTGGACGTACTGGCGTGGAACGCGCTCGGCGCGGCCCTGCTGGGGACCGATTTCGGCGCCCTCCCGGAGGAGGAGCGCAATCTCGTACGGCTGGCGTTCCTGGACCCGCACTTCCGGCAGCTCTACACGGACTGGCGGCACGTGGCGCGCGAGTGCGTGGGGTATCTGCGCATGGGCATGGCGCACGACCCCGGGGACCCGCGACTGCTCGCACTCGTGGAGGAGTTGTCCACCGCCGATGCCGACTTCCGCCGCTGGTGGTCGGACCACCGGGTGCGGACGCGGGCGGTCGGCACCAAGAGCTTCCGGCACCCGGTCGCGGGTGCCATGACGCTGGACTTCCAGAGCCTGGTGCTGGGGGACGAGCCCGACCGGACGGTCTTCGTCTACTCGGCGCAGCCGGACACGCCGTCCTACGAGGCGCTGCGCTTCCTGGCCACGTGGTCCTCCTCGGCCCCGGAGGCCGCGCGGCGGTGACGCCGGCGGCCGGCGGCCGGACGGAGCACTCCTGCCTGGTACCGCCGGTCCCAGGCAGGCGTCTCCTACGGTCGAGGCTTCTCTGGTCCGCTCCTCGCGGCGGCAGCACGCTGGACATCGATCGACGCACCAGCCGATCCCTGTCCATGAGGAGCACACCACCATGACCACGTGGTTCATCACCGGCGCGTCCCGCGGTTTCGGTCTGGAGATCGCACGACAGGCCCTGGAGCAGGGTCACAACGTCGTGGCCACGGCCCGGGACCCGCGCCCGCTGCGCGGCACCCTGGCCGGGCACGGCGACCGTGTCCTGGCCGTCCCGCTGGACGTCGACGACGAGCGGCAGGCGACGGCAGCCGTCGACGCGGCCGTCGAGCGGTTCGGGGCCATCGACGTCCTGGTCAACAACGCGGGCCGGGGCCTGCTGGGCGCCGTGGAGGAGACCAGCGACGCCGAGGCGCGGGCGGTCTTCGACACCAATGTCTTCGGCCTGCTGACGGTGACCCGGGCCGTGCTGCCGGTCATGCGGGCGCAGCGTTCCGGGCGCATCGTCAACCTGAGCTCGGTCGGCGGATTCGTGGGCTGGGCGGGCTGGGGCTTGTACTGCGCGACCAAGTTCTCCGTCGAGGCGGTCACCGAGGCGCTGCGGCTGGAGCTCGCTCCGCTCGGCATCCAGGCGACCTCCATCGAACCGGGCCCGTTCCGCACCGACTTCCTCGACTCCTCCTCGCTGCACCGCACCGAGCGGGTCATCGACGACTACGAGGCGAGCTCGGGCGGCATGCGCGCCTGGGCCGACGACAGCAACCACGCCCAGGACGGCGACCCGGTGAAGGCGGCCGCGGCCATCATCACCGTCGTCGCGGCGGAGCGGATGCCGGCCCGCGTGCCGCTGGGCAAGGCCAGCGTCAGCGACGTCGAGAACAAACTCGCCGAGGTGGCGCGGGACATCGACGCCTGGCGCGAGGTGGCCCTGTCCACGGACTTCGCCCCCTCCGCCTCCTGACCTGCACCGCTCGTCCCCGGGTCCCGGCCGCCCTGGCGGCCGGGACCCGCGCGCGTCCGCCCGCGTGTTCCGGGGCGTGATGTGCCCTCATGTCATGCCGTGGCCGCGACAATTGATGAAATCTATTGGCGATGCATGACCGGAGTTGAACGCTTCCGCGAGGGAACCCGTATCAGAGAGCGACGTCAACCGCGGGGATTGAGCGGAAGAGAGGCACGGATGAAGCGTGGTGTGGCAGGGCAGGCGTGGGTGGAGAACTGGGGCGCCCAGGCCGTGTGCCGCGTGTCCGACCCGGACGAGCTGTTCGTACAGGGTTCCGCGCAGAACAGGGTCAAGGCCCTGTGCGCCGGCTGCCCGGTCCGTACCGAATGCCTCGCCGACGCACTGGACAACCGCATCGAATTCGGCATCTGGGGCGGCATGACCGAACGCGAGCGCCGCGCCCTCCTGCGCCGCCGACCCACCGTCACCTCCTGGCGCGCCCTGCTGAGCACGGCCCGCTCCGCCTACGAGGGCGCCCCCGTCGAGGCCGTGGGCTAGGCCCGGGAGGCCCTGCCGTCGCCCCCTCCCCCCTCAGCTCCGCCGGGAAGAGCCCCACCCCGCATCGCTCTCCGCCCGTGGCGGACCGGGGGAGCGATGCGGGACGGGGCGCAGGTCCCGTCCGGCCGGTCGCCCCGGCGCCGCATCCCTCCCGACCCGAAGGCCGCCGAATGCCTGTCCGTACGGCCATCGCTCGCGACACCGACCTGCTCCGGCGCGTACTGCTGGAGGCGTACAACTGGAACGGTGATCACCGGTTCACGGCTGAGCAGCTCGTCGCCGACCCGCACGCCGCGCGCTACCTCGCGGGGTGGCCCCGCGGGAGCGACTTCGGGGTCGTCGCGGAGACCGGCAGCGGGGAACCGGTCGGCGTGGCCTGGGCGCGATGCCTGCCCGAGGACGAGCCCGGGTACGGCTTCGTCGCCCCGGACGTCCCCGAGCTGACCCTCGGCGTGCTGCCCGGACACCGTGGCCGCGGGCACGGCAGGGCGCTCATGGAGGCGCTGGTCCGGGCAGCTGCCGAGCAGCCGGCTCCGGTCGCCCGGCTCAGCCTGAGCGTCGAGGACGGCAACCCGGCCGTACTCCTCTACACCTCCCTCGGCTTCACCCGGGTCGGGCGCAACGGAGGCTCGGACACGATGGTCCTGGACCTCCGGGCCCGTGGGCTCTGACCGGACAGACCCCGGCCGCGCTGCCCGGCCGGCCCGGACCCCCGCCCGCCCGTGCGTGGGCGGTGGCCCCGACGGCGGCCGGGGCCACCGCGCGGGCACCTGAGGTACAGTGCACAGGTCCTGTCGTCTCCGATAGAGGTGGACGTTGCTCGTCTGAGGTCCGCGATCATCGCGCGGTACGGCCCCCGGCCGTACATCCGTCACCCCGCCGGCGTTCCCGCCGCCCGTGACCCGCGCCCCTCCGCGACCTCGGCGCCAGAGCCGTCCCTCACTCTCCGGGGACACGGCTCCCCCTTCTCGCCCCACGGCCGCGCGGTGCTCGCACACCAAGCCCCTCACCCACCGCGACCGCGACTGCGAGAACCCCATGTCACGTTCCGGACTCCCCGGCACCCCCGGCCCCTCGCTGACCTGTTCCGCGCTGTCCTTCCATTGGCCGGACGGCACCCCCGTCCTCGACGGCATCTCCCTGACCGCGGGCCCCGGCAGGACGGGCCTGGTCGGCGCCAACGGCACGGGCAAGTCCACCCTGCTGCGCCTGCTCGCCGGCCGACTGCGCCCCACCGGGGGATCGGTGACGGCCGGCGGCCGCGTCGGATACCTGCCGCAGAACCTCACCCTGGAGACGACCCTGCGGGTCGACCAGGCGCTCGGCATCGACGGACGGCGGGCCGCGCTGCGCGCGATCGAGTCCGGCGACGTCGCCGAGCACCACTTCGAGACGATCGGCGACGACTGGGACGTCGAGGAGCGCGCCATGGCCACCCTCGGCTCGCTCGGCCTGGGCGACGTGGAACTCGACCGCACCGTGGGCGAGTTGTCCGGCGGTGAGACGGTCATGCTGCGGCTGGCCGCGCTGCTGCTGGACCGTCCCGACGTCCTGCTTCTCGACGAACCGACGAACAACCTCGACCTGTTCGCCCGCCGCCGGCTCCAGGAGGCCGTGGGCTCGTGGCGCTCGGGCGTGCTGGTCGTCGTCAGCCACGACCGCGAACTCCTCGAACACGTCGACCGCGTCGCCGAACTGCGCTCCGGCTCGGTGGCCTGGTACGGCGGCGGCTGGTCCGCGTACGAGGAGGCCGTGGCCGGACAGCAGGAAGCCGCCGGGCGGATGCTGCGCGTCGCGGAGGCCGACGTCAGGCGCCAGAAGCGCGAGCTGGAGGAGACACAGATCAAGGTCGCCCGCCGGCAGCGGCACACCAGGAAGATGGACGCGCAGCGACGGGCCCCGCGCATCGTCGCCGGCGAACGCAAGCGGTCCGCCCAGGAGTCCGGCGCCGCCCTGCGCGGCCTGCACGAGGAACGGCTGCGAGAGGCGCGCGACCGCCGCGAGGAGGCGGCGGAGGCCGTGCGGGACGACGCGGAGATCCGCGTGAGCCTGCCGGGCACCGCCGTGCCCGCGGGCCGTACCGTCCTGGAGCTGCGCGGGCTGCGCCCCGCCCACGGCAGGCTGCGCGCGGCCGACCTCCATGTGCACGGCCCCGAACGCGTCGCACTCGTCGGCCGCAACGGCGCAGGCAAGACGACGCTGCTGCGCACCCTCGCGGGGGAACTGGCGCCGCTGTCCGGCGAGGCCAGGACCTTCGTCCCCGCGCGCTTCCTGCCGCAGCGACTGGACGTGCTGGACGACGGGCTCGGCGTGGCGGCGAACGTGGCCCGCGCCGCTCCCGGCGCCGGGGAGAACGAGATCCGGGCCCGGCTCGCGCACTTCCTGTTCCGGGGCGCCCGCGCCGACCGGCCCGCGGGCACGCTCTCCGGGGGCGAGCGCTTCCGTGCCGCGCTGGCCGCGGCGATGCTCGCGGCGCCCGCCCCGCAGTTGCTCATGCTGGACGAGCCCACCAACAATCTGGACGCGGCCAGTGTGCGGCAGCTGACCAGCGCGCTGGCCGGCTTCGAAGGCGCGCTGGTGGTCGCCGGCCACGATCTGCCGTTCCTGGAGGCCATCGGCACCACCCGGTGGGTGCTCGTCGGGGAGGACCTGCGGGAGACCGGCGCGGAGGAGGTGCGCGCGCTGCTGGAGGCCTCAACCGCCGGCTGAGCGTGGGGCTGCCGCGCCCGCCGGCGCGGCCCCGATGAGGGCCGCGTCCCGCGGACGCGCCGCCGTGCGCAGCGGTGGCAGCCGTCGGTCGGAGCGCGGCGCGCGACACGCGTGCCGACCCGCGACGGCCCGCGCGGAACGTGCCCGCCCTCGCACGGACGCGGCGGTGCTCAGCCCAGCAGCGCGTTGAGGACGCCGGCCTCCAGGCCGAAGTACGCCGCCGCGGCCACCGGCATCAGCATCAGCGGCAGCCACGGGCGCGGCCCGGTCTCCCGGGCCCGGTAGCGGGTGAGTGCCGCCGTCAGGACGGTCCCGAGCCCGAGGAACGCGGCCGCCTCGCCCCAATAACGCAACTCCAGACCCAGATAGAGCCCTTCGCCCGCCACCACCGCGCCGATCAGCGCGACCCCCAGGTGCCGCCGCATGCCCTTCTCCCGCCGTACGGCCCACCCCGCCGCACCGACCAGAGGCCCTCCGACGACCCCCGCCGCCGCCCATACCAGCGCCGTGGGAATGCCCCCGGTCCCGAACGTCCCGCTCAGGGACGACGTCACGTAGTACCCCACGCACGTCGTGATCATCATCAGCGCCCCGCACGCGGCCGCTGTCCGCACCCGCCCGATGAGCGCGCCGGCCAGGGCCGTCCACACGATCCAGGACGACGAGGAGTTCGTCGCCCGCTCGAACACCGGCGACACCCCGTGGAGCAGGTACGTCGCGGCACCGAGCGCCAGTCCGAAGAGGGCGCACATCGGCGGGGCGGCGAGGGCGGGACGGGAACGAAGGGCGGTGAGCGCGGTCACGGCGGCGACTATACATGCCGGTTATACGTGTGGTGTATACCGGGCGGGCGTGCGGCGGGGAGACAGGGGAGGGGCGGCGCTCCCTGGAGCCGTGATGCTTCATCGGCGCAGCTTCGGCTACCGCTGGTTCACCGACCCCGCCGGCAGGCCGTCCTACCACGAGGACGACCGCTCCGGGCTGAGCCGCCGCTTCGTCGCGGACCAGCGCGCGGTCTGCTCCCGGCACGGCACGGACTCGCAGGCCGGCGCCGTCGTCGAGGCGCTGATCGCGAAGAGCCCGGAGTTCCACGGGCTGTGGCAGGCACACGAGATCGGTGTGCGCTGCGGCGAGGTCGAACGCATTGTCCACCCGGAACTGGGGCTGCTGGAACTGCAGTGCCAGGTGCTGTACGACGCCGACCAGGCCCAGTCGCTCCTGGTCTGCACCGCGACGCCCGGGGCGGAGAGCTACGAGAAGCTGCAACTGCTCCCCGTGCTCGGCGATCGGGTGCTCGGCACCTGACGCGCGGCCGGACGCGCCCGCGACGCCGGAGGTGCCGGCCCCCGGGGCGGGGACCGGCACCTCCTGGCGAACGGCAGGTGGTCAGCCGAGCCCGGTGGCCCGGACGACCGTCTGCGTCACGGTGTTCCCTCGCGTGTCCGAGGCCCTGACCCGCAGGGACAGGAACGCGGCGCCGCGCGGGCCGTCGAGCCGGACACGGGCGGCACCGGATCCGGCGGCCCGCTGCGCGGTCCGCCGCCAGGTGCGTCCGTCGTCGTAGGAGACCTCGACGGAGTCCGTGCGCAGCGGCGCGCGGGACACACCCGGCAACTGCGACGGCGTGACGACGAGTTCGGCGTCACGGCGCGCCGTGCCGTCCGCCCGCGTCGCGATCCCGTAGTCGAGCTGCAGCAGCGGGAGCGTCTGCGCGGCGTCCCCGTGCGGGGTGGCCGAGGAGAAGGCCCACTCGGTGCGGGTGGCCGTCGAGTACGGGTAGCCCTCCGTCCGTTCGGTGGAGGTCACCAGGCGGTAGCGGGCCGAGCCGCCCGGTACGTCGGTGCCCAGCCAGGGGCCGTCCGTGCGGGTGACCAGGGTGCCGTCCCGGTACAGCGCGTTGACCTCGGACGTGGTGCCCGGGCCCGCCACGCCCACGTGGCCGGGGCCGCCGTCGCCCCAGCCCGGCACGGTCACCTCCAGCCAGTCGCCGCTGCGCTGCGGCAGCTGCTGGCTCTCGTTGATCCGCGGGTGCTCGACGGGACCGAACCACTGGACGTCCGTGGTGCGGCCGGCCGGGTAGCCGACCTGCCCGGAGAACTGGATGGACCGGATGCCGTTGGAGGCCTCCTCCATCCAGGTGGCCTCGCCGGCCGGGGTGACCCAGTCTGTGCGCTCCGCCCCGGCGGTCGACAGCCGCTGACCGCCCACCTTCACCCCCAGGTACGGCTGGATGTCGTAGCGGAACTCGTCGACCTCCGTGCCGGGTTCGGCCCGGAAGCCGACGTCGACCCGGGCGAGGCGGTGCTCGGCGGGCGCGTAGCGCTGGGTCGCCGGGATGCCGCCGTGCCAGGTGTGCACCAGGTCGTACAGGTAGTCCGTCTCGGCGTGCCCGGCGACCCGCATCGGCACGGAGCCCGAACGGCTGTCCTGGATGCGGCCGATCAGGGTCTCGCCCTCGGTGTGCGAGATGCCGGCGATGACGAGGTCGGTGCGGCGCACCGGCTCGCGCAGCCGGCCGCCCAGGTCGTTCACCACCACCAGCAGGGCGACGCCCGCCTTCTGCGCGGCGGTGTACTGGTCGTCGGTCGCGTCGGTCGTCGCGGAGCGCTCGTCATCGTCGTCGTCATCGTCCGCCGGTTGCGCGTACCGGACCACGGCGACCTTGCCCTTGGCGCCGGCGGCCGCGTACTCCGCGGCCGTGCCGCCGCCCGCGAACACGGCCGGCAGGGTGCGGGTGCCCTCCGCGGGCCGGCCGGAGCCGGGCTGCAGCCACAGGTCGTCGAACTCCTGCGAACCGGAGGTGAGGGCCAGCAGCGGCTGCTGCATCCGCCAGCGGACGGTGTACGCCAGGTCGCCGCCGGCCGGCTTGGCGACGGGCAGCGCCCACACGCTGTCGAAGCCGTCGCCGACGGTCACCGTGTCGGTGACGGCGGGGGTGCCGTCCTTGAAGGACTGGCTGAAGTCCATCCGGATGTCGCTGTCGGTGGAGGTCCGCGGGGTGACGACCTCGGTCCTGCGCAGCTTCGTGCCGTCGAGCGCCGCATCGGTGTCGGCGCCGCGCATCTCGACGCCGGTCCTGGCCATCAGGGCGCGGCCGAACGACGACTCGCCGTGCGTTCCGCGGACGGCGATCCAGGTCCACACCGTGTACGTGCCGGACGGCACGACCGCGTCGAGCGTGCCGTCGAGGCCGCTGTAGGCGGCCTGGGCGTACTCGTCGCCCTTGCGCTGGTACATCACGAGGTCCGAGACGGGGTCGCCGGCGCGGTCGGTGACGTGGACCCGCAGGTGGTGCATCTCCTCGCGGGTGCTGACGGCGAGCAGGGTGCGCGTGACGACCTCGCCGTCCACGGTCGCCTCGACATGGCCGGTCCACCGGCCGCCGGCCGGGGCGCGGTCCAGCACGGTGGTCACGGTGGTGGAGGCCGTTCCGTGCGCGGGCACCGTGAGTCGGCGATCCGTCAGAACGAACAGGCCCTCCGGGGCGTCCGGCGCGTCGACGCGTGCCGTGAGGGTGACCGGCGAGTCGCCGGGGTTGGTCCACTCGACCGTGCGGGTCGCGGTCTCGCCGGGCGCCCCGCCGAGGGAGTGGATGCCCGCGTCGGCGACTCCGGTGGCCACCAGGGCGCTCCCGGTGGCCGCGACCGCGTCGACCCGGCCGTTGCCGCCCGCGTCCGCGGGGGTGGCGGGCGTCGGTTCGGCGGTGCTGACCAGGGCGTTCTTGATTGTGGCGCCGGACCAGTCCGGGTGCCGCGCGGCGACGAGGGCGGCGACGCCCGCCACGTGCGGGGTGGCCATGGAGGTGCCGCTCAGCGTGGCGTACGGGCCGGATCCGAAGGTCGCGTACTGCGAGCGGGCGGCCAGGATGTCCACACCGGGGGCGGTGACCTCGGGCTTGAGCGCGTCGTCCCGGAAGCGGGGACCGCGACTGGAGAAGTCGGCGACGGTGTCGGCGGGGTCCACGGCGCCGACCGTCAGGGCCGCGTCCGCCGCGCCAGGAGCGGCGACGGTGGCCTCGCCGGGTCCGGCGTTGCCCGCCGCGATGGTGAACAATGCCCCTGTCTCGGCGCTGAGTTCGTTCACGGCCTGACTCATGGGGTCGGTGCCGTCGGACGGCCGGTCGCTGCCGAGGCTCAGGCTGACCACGCGCGCCTTGGCGTCGCGGGCGGCCCACTCCATGCCGCTGATGATCCAGGAGTCGGTTCCGCTGCCCGCGTTGTTGAGGACCTTGCCCACGTGCAGCCGCACGCCGGGGGCGACGCCCTTCTCCTTGCCCCCGGAGGCCGCGCCGTTGCCGGCGATGGTCGAGGCCACGTGGGTGCCGTGGCCGTGGTGGTCGGTGACGTCCTCGCCGGGGACGAAGCTGCGGGACGAGGTGACCACGCCGTCGAGGTCGGGGTGGCCGGTGTCGTAACCGGTGTCGAGGACGGCCACGTCCACGCCCTGCCCGGTGTCGCCGTCCGCCCACACCTCGGGGGCGCCGATCTGCGCGACGCTGTCCGCGAGGTCGGCCTCGACCTTGCCGTCCAGCCAGACCTTGCGGACGTCGCCGGTCAGCGCCGTGCCGGCCGCCGCGGCCCGGGCGGTCCCGCCGGTCGTGGCCGTCCTGGCGGCCGACCGCGCCGGCGCCTGCCGTGTGAGGTCGGCCCAGAAGTCCGCGGCGCGGTCGTGCCTCTCGGTGACGGCCGTGCCGCCGATGCTGGTCAGCGCCCGCGCGCCGGTGGCGCCCTCGGGGAGCGAGGGGACCGCGAGCCTGCGACGGGCGTCGGAAGCGTAGGTGAGGATGACGGGCAGCCCCTGCGAGCGGGCGTCGTCGTAGCCGTCGGCTATCAGCCGGGTGACGTTGAACAGGTCCGTGTCGAGGAGCCCGGCGGCCACGTAGCGCTCGGCCGCGGCGGGGTAGACGTAGGTGTCGCCGCCCCGCGTGGTGATGCGGGCGTCGGCGCGACCGCCGTCCGGGCCCTCCACGGTGAGGGCGGCCGGGCCGGAGCCGCCGGGGGTGAGGGTGACCCGGTCGCCGGTGAGGAGGGTGACGGTCCGTGAAGGGGAGCCGCCGGAGTCTTCCTTGACGATCGCGGTCGCGGTCGCGATCCGGTGCGTGGGGGTGGGGGTGGGGGTGGAAGCGGTGGCGTGGTCACTGGCCGATGCCGGCGGGATCGCCGCCAGCACGGCCGCGACGCCCGCGGCGCCCGCGATCATCTGCAGGCCCGAACGGCCCCGAAAGAGCGGTCTCACATGGGTCCTTCACGCTAGATCCGTCCGATGTCCGCCGCATGCTAGCGACTTGAACGTTCCAACGAAGCGGGAACGACGGGTTGACCAGCGGCGTCTTTGCGACGGCTGTCGGGATCACGTCACCTGTGGGCGGCCAGCAGGAGCGCGAGGAACGGGACCGGTACCAGAAGCCCCGCGGCGACCCAGGGGCGCGCCGGGCGGCCCCGGGAGTGCGGGCGGACCACGTCGACCAGGAGGACCAGGGCCGCGGCGAAGAGTCCGGAGAGCACGAGCAGGAACATCACGGGGCCGGCATGGTCGAGCGTGTGGTAGTCGCAAGTACCCGAGAAGCCGGGCGCGGTGGCGTCGGAGATACTGCGGCAGTCCATCGGCAGGTACTCGGTCAGCAGCCACCAGGCGCAGTACAGCGGCACAGCGGCCGGCACCCCGAGGGCGAGATTGACCAGCATCCGCGCCGCGGCCCGCGCGGCGGCGCGGGGCCTTCCCGCCCCGGGTTTCCCCGTCCCCGGTTTCCCCGCCCCGGGCCATGGCTCCGTCACCCCGGCCCGCCCGGTCCGTCGCGCCATCGGTCTACTTGCCGCCGCTCAGGCGCGCGACGAGCTCGTGCCAGCCCGCGCTCAAGCGCTCCAGGGACATCCCGCGCCTGCTGATCAGATAGTCGTCGAGCGTGGTGTTGAGGTAGCCGAGCAGCGTGTGCGCGACGAGTTCGACATCGCCCGGCGCTCCCGACTGCCGCAGCAACAGGCTGATATGGGTGTGCTTGATGTGGTACGAGGGGTTGAAGCGGCGGCCCGGATGCGCCGCGACCGCCGTGTAGAGGTCGCGGAACGTGTGCTCGTGGTGGATCACCGCGGGCCCGAACGCCCGCAGGCGGTCCATGGGCGGTGCGTCCGGTCCCAGCGGCGGGGGGCCCATGAGGAAGGCCGCCTGGATCTGCTGCTCGTGGTGGTCCAGGAGCGCCACCATCAGCCCCGCGCGGTCGCCGAACCGCCGGAAGACCGTCCCCTTGCCGACCCCCGCCGCGGCGGCGACCGCCTCCATCGTCACGTTGGCGGTTCCGTGCTCGGCGGAGAGCTCGGCGGCCACGTCGAGCAGGCGCTGCCGGTTGCGCGCGGCGTCGGCCCGCAGCGGGGGCTGATCGCCCGCCGCGGTCAGCGCGATGTCCGCGGCGGCGAGGAATGCGGTGCGGGCGGCCGGGGGCGGCTCGGTCATGGCCATAGCGTAGCGGGGGAATGGAAGTGGACCGCGGTCCGCTTAGATGCTAGAAAGGAGAAACGGACCACGGTCCGCTTACCCCACTGCTACCCGGGAGTACCCCACATGTCCGTCCGCATCCTCGCGCTCGTCGGCAGCCTCCGCGCCGGCTCCCACAACCGTCAGCTCGCCGAGGTCGCCGTCAAGCACGCCCCGGCCGGTGTCGAGATCGAGCTCTACGAGGGCCTGGCCGAGATCCCGTTCTACAACGAGGACATCGACGTCGAGGGGACGCTGCCGGAGGCGGCGGCCCGTCTGCGCGCCGCCGCCGCCGAGGTCGACGCCCTCCTGCTCTTCTCGCCCGAGTACAACGGCACCATCCCGGCGGTGCTGAAGAACGCGATCGACTGGCTGTCCCGTCCGTACGGCCAGGGCGCGCTGACCGGCAAGGCGGTCGCGGTCGTGGGCACCTCCTACGGCCAGTACGGCGGCGTGTGGGCTCAGGACGAGGCCCGCAAGGCGGCCCGCATCGCCGGCGCCGCGGTGCTGGAGGACGTCAAGCTCTCCATTCCCGGCTCGGTCGTCCGCTTCGCGGACACCCACCCCATCGACGACGCCGAGGTGGTCGCCGGCCTGACCGAGGTCATCGAGCGCCTCAGCTCCACGGCCGCCGCCGCGGCCTGACGCCGGGCCCCGGCAGCATCCGGCGGCGGCGCGAGGGATGTCCTCGCGCCGCCGCCGTGCTGTCGCCGGTCTTCCGAGTCGGGACGCGGAAGCCGCCGCACGTGCTGCTACAAAGGGATGAAACGCCCATGTCGTACGCACGGGAACGAGGTCCTGCGTGGAGTACGCCGTCTCCCTCGGCGCGGGTCTGGCCGTGGGTGTCATGTACGGGCTCCTGCGTGTCAGGACGCCCGCACCGCCGCTGGTCTGCCTGGTCGGCCTGGCCGGGATGCTGATCGGCTACGGGCTGCTGGACTCCTTCGCATGAGGGCCCTGGCCAGGAGCGGCGCCGTGTCCTTCGCGGTGGGATTCCTCGCGGGTGTCCTCTACTGGCTGATGGGCGTCCACTCGCCGGCCCCGCCGTGGATCTCCCTCGTCGGCCTGCTGGGCATCCTCGTCGGCGAGTACGCCGTCCGGACGCTGCTCGACCGGCGGCGCCGCCGCGGCACCCCTACGACGGCGGCCTGAACGGCGGCTCCGCGTCGGGCCGCAGCCACGTCGACAGGGCCCACCACCAGTGCAGCGCGGCCATCGGGCCGGGGCTGCCCGCGGAGGCGGGATCCGCCGGGGAGCCGCCCGTGATCTGCCGCAGCCGCGCGAGCCGGTAGCGGACGGTGTTGGGGTGGGTGAACAGTGCTGCCGCGGCTTGGTCCAGCCGTCGGCCGTGGTCGAGGAACGCCAGCGCGGTGAGGGCGAGTTGCCGGTGGAAGTCGTCCGCCGGGTCGAGGGCCCCGAGCAGCCGGCCGCTCAGGTAGGCGCCCAGCACCGGCTGCTCCGCCAGGGCGGTCTCGCCCGCGAGGTCGGTGAGATCGAGCAGGCCGTGGCGCCCGCCGCGCGCGCCGACGCGCAGTGCCCGCAGGCAGAGGTGGTAGGCCGCACCCGCCCCGGCCAGCGGAACGGCGGGGGAGACCACGGCGAGCGGCGGCACGCCGCCCGCGACCGTACCCGTACCCGCGACCGCGTCCTGCGGGCGGCACGGCAGCAGACCCACGAGCCGCCCCTCCACCACCGCGGCGATCCCGCGCCCCGGCAGCCGCAGGGCTCCGGGGTCATGGGTGTCCGCGACGAGGCAGTGGTAGGCGCCGTCCGGCCGTAGCCCCGCCCCGGCCAGGTCCCGCGGGGCGGGCAGCACGCCGTTCACCAGCACCTGCCGCAGCAACCGTGCCCGGGCCGCGCCCCCGCCGGGCGCCGGCACGTCGCGCTCCGCCGCGCGGTAGCCGTTGATGACGTGGCGCTCGACCGCGTCGCCGTACTCCTTCAGCCGCAGGACCGCCGTCAGCAGCATCCGGTCGGGCACGCCGGCCGAGCGGCTGCGGTCGACGGTGATCTCCACCGCGCGGGTCAGCCCCGCCTGCACGCCGCGCAGCACGGAGGTCATGGGGACGCCCTGGGCCGCCCGGTCGGCGCCCAGCCCCAGCGCGGCGCCGAAGTCCTGCTCGTCCACCCGGTCGAGGGTGCCGAGCCATCCTCCGGCGGCGCGGACCATGGCGGTGACGTGCCGGCGGGTGTCGTGCTCGCCGAGCCGGGCCACGTCGGGGGAGTGCGCCCGCGCGGCGTGCACGAGTTCCCCGCGCACGTCCGCGTCGGCGGCCATGGCACGCAGGATCCCGGCGACGGGCTCGCGCTGATCGGTGACGGTCAAGAGCCTCGCCCCTCTTCGTCCGAGCGCTGTGCGCGGGACACAACGCCGGTGCGGACGCGTTGACACCGGGCGACTACCGCACCGGCGCGACCTCCTGATTACCTGTGAGCTACCGAAGGTAACAGCAAGGTCACCGGGACAACAGCCTTCGTGCGTTCCGCCCCTCCCCGCCATCCGGAAGGCCCCCCATGGACAGCACGGACAGCACGGACAGCACGGACAGCACGGACCGATCGGCGCAGTCCCCCCTGCCCAGCCGCCGTCACCTGCTGACGGCGGCCGGCGCGGTCCTCGCCGGCGCGGCCGCCTTCTCGCAGGCAGGGCCCGCCTTCGCCGCCTCACCGGCGCAGGACGCCGACGTGATCGTCATTGGCCACGGCCTGGCCGGACTGGTCGCGACGGCCGAACTCGCCGACGCCGGGCGCAAGGTGCTGCTCCTGGACCAGGAGCCGGAGACCAACCTCGGCGGACAGGCCTTCTGGTCGTTCGGCGGGCTCTTCCTCGTCGACTCCCCCGAGCAGCGCCTGATGGGCGTCAGGGACTCCCACGACCTGGCGTGGCAGGACTGGCAGGGCGCGGCCGGTTTCGACCGCGGCGTCGGCGATCCCGCGGGCCAGGACCACTGGGCCTACAAGTGGGCCCAGGCGTACGTGGACTTCGCCGCCGGGGAGAAGCGCTCCTGGCTCTACGGGCTGGGCGTGCGGTGGTTCCCCGTCGTCGGCTGGGCCGAGCGCGGCGGCGGCCTCGCGGACGGCCACGGCAACTCGGTGCCGCGCTTCCACGTCACGTGGGGGACCGGCCCGGCCGTTGTCGAGCCCTTCGAGAAGAAGGTCCGCGCAGCCGTGGCCCGCGGCAAGGTCGCGTTCCGGTTCCGCCACCGCGTGGACGAGGTCGTGCGGACCGGCGGGGTCGTCACCGGGGTGCGCGGCGCGGTGCTGGAACCGAGCGACGCGCCCCGCGGGACGCGCAGTTCACGCACGGTCGTCGGCGATTTCGAGTTCCGCGCGCCGGTGGTCGTCGTCACCTCCGGCGGCATCGGCGCCAACCACGACCTCGTCCGGCAGAACTGGCCGGCGCGCCTCGGCGCCCCGCCCAGGAACATGATCTCCGGGGTCCCCGAGCACGTCGACGGGCGCATGCTCGCCATCACCGAGGCGGCGGGCGGACGCATCGTCAATCCCGACCGTATGTGGCACTACACCGAAGGGCTGCGGAACTACGCCCCGATCTGGGCCAAGCACGGCATCCGCATCCTGCCCGGCCCCTCGTCCCTGTGGTTCGACGCCACCGGCAAGCGTTTCTCCACCCCTGACCTGCCGGGCTACGACACCCTGAGCACCCTCGCGGCGATCACCGGCGGCGGCCACGACTACTCGTGGTTCGTGACGACGCAGAAGATCCTCGCCAAGGAGTTCGCGCTCTCCGGCTCCGAGCAGAACCCGGACCTCACCAACAAGGACATCCCGCTCACCCTCTCCCGGCTCTGGCAGACCCCGGAGCCGATCGAACGGTTCAAGAAGAACGGTGCCGATTTCGTCGTCGCGTCCAATCTGGCCGACCTCGTGGCGGGCATGAACCGGCTGACCGGGGAGGGCCTGATCGACCTCGCCGACCTCAAGCGGCAGATCGAGGCCCGGGACCGGGAGATCGACCATCCCTACAGCAAGGACGTCCAGGTCATGGGCATCCGCAACGCCCTGTCCTACACGGGTGACTTCCTCAGCCGCACCGCCCAGATCCACCGGATCCTCGACCCGGGCGCGGGCCCGCTGATCGCCGTGCGCCTCAACATCCTGACCCGCAAGACCCTCGGCGGCCTGCAGACCGATCTGTCCGGCCGGGTCCTGGACGCCGGGGGCACTCCCGTGCCCGGCCTCTACGCGGCGGGCGAGGTCTCCGGTTTCGGCGGCGGGGGAGTCCACGGCTACCGCTCCCTGGAGGGCACGTTCCTCGGCGGCTGCCTCTTCTCCGGCCGTCAGGCGGGCCGTGCCGCGGCGGCCGCGACGGCGACCTGAGCGGCGCCGTTCCTCCGGTCAGCGGGACACGTCGGGGCGCGGGAGCAGCCGGGGGTCCAGGACGCGGTGCAGCCGGTGGGCGACCGGGCGGAAGCCGCGGGCCGGCCAGAAGACGGAGGAGTCCGGATTCGCGGCCCGCCAGTCGGTGACGCAGACCCGGAATCCGCGGTCGGCGGCGTCGGCGAGGGCGTGCTCGGTGAGCCGGCGCCCGACCCCGCGGCCGCGGGCCTGGGGCGCGGTCGCCGCGAGGAGGAGTTCGACGCTGCCGCGGGGCTTGAGCGGCGAGGCCTCCTCCTCGGGGACCGGCCGCATCACGCAGAAGCCCCGTACCCCGTCGGGCCCTTCGGACAGCCAGTACGCGACGTCGGGGTCCTCCAGCAGTTCCAGGTGGCCGGGGCGCAGGTCCTCGTAGAAGGCCGCGTCGACGAACGCGAAGACCGGCGGCCCGGTGTGCGCGTCGGCGACGAGGCGGAACAGCGGCTCCAGTGCGTCGACGTCGGCCGGGCCCGCGGCCCGTACGTCGTCCTGCCGGAGCGCCCCGGCGGCCGGCAGGCCGGCCAGGGCGTGCACCTGCTCGTAGCCGAAGCAGAGCGACAGCCACAGCGGCAGGTCGGCACCGGTGGACACGGCGTAGTGGTGCAGCCGGCCCTCGGCGAGCCACGGTCCGGCCAGTTCGGTGTAGAGGCGCCGCAGCGTGCGGTCGTCCCGTCCCGCGCAGTGCTCCGGACCGCTCCACACATGCCGGCCGCGCGCGTCGTCCCCGGGGATCGCCAGCAGATATCCCGTGAGCTCGCCGTCCTCCTCGGCCACCGCGCCGCGCGCTCCCCGTTCCCAGGCGCCGCGCAGCAGTCCGGCGCAGTGCGCGGGGTCGCCGAGGCGGCCGTCGAGGGCGGGTTCGGCCGCCAGGTCGCGGCGGTACCGGGCCGCGAGGAGTCCGGCCGCTGGGTCGACGTCGACAGGGGAGAAGGCTCTGAGCGACGGGGTGGTCATGGCGGGACCCTACGCGCCACGCAACCCGTGTGCTGATCAATTTCGGACAAAGACTTGTCGCAGCCATGACAAAGTCCACCGCCCGATGCCACGCTGTGCCCGTCGCGCACAGCGTCGTGTCCTCCCCCCACCCCCGAACGCCCGTGTCCACCCGTCCGGGCCCCGTCCCCCCACACACGGACAGCGTCGTCCCCGATCTGCGAACCCGTCCCGCACCGGCCCACCCGGCCGGCGGGACCGCACGGCCACCGCCAGCCGCCCATCGCAGGAGGAGAATCCCCTTGTCCCTCTTACGCCCCAACTCCCGCCCCCGCCCCGGGAAGACCGCGGCACTCGCCCTGACGGCAGCCGCCGCGCTGCTCGCCACCGCCGTTCCCTCCGGCGCGGCGCTCGCCGCCGGCCACGGACGACAGGACACGAGGACCGCCGCCGCGCCCCGCCCCGGCGCGGCCCCGGCGCACCTCACCCCGTCCGCCCGCGCGTCCCTGATCCGCACCGCGACCGCCGGCACCGGTGCCACCGCGAAGGCGCTGGGACTCGGTCCGCAGGAGCGCCTGGTCGTCAAGGACGTCGTCAAGGACGCCGACGGCACCCTGCACACCCGCTACGAGCGCACCTACGCGGGCCTGCCCGTGCTCGGCGGAGACCTCGTCGTCCACCGCGACGGCGCCCGCCTCACGCAGTCCCGCGCCACCCGTGCCGCCGTGTCGCTGCCGGACACCCGGCCGGCGTCCACCGCCGCCGCGGCCGCGAAGAAGGCCGTCGCCGCCACGCCGTCCCGCGCCGGGAAGGCCCGGGCCGCCGGCACCCCGCGGCTCGTGGTCTGGGCGGCCACCGGGAAGCCCGCGCTGGCGTGGGAGACCGTGGTCGACGCCGTCCAGGCCGACGGCACGCCCAGCGAACTGCACGTCGTCACCGACGCCCGCACCGGCAAGGAGCTGTCCCGCCAGGAGGGCGTCAAGACCGGTACCGGCACCGGGGCGTTCGTCGGCACCGTCCCCCTGGGCACCACACCGTCCGGCAGCACCTATCAGCTCAAGGACGGCACGCGCGGCGGCCACTACACCACCGACCTCAACAACGGGACGTCCTCCGGCACCGGAACGCTCTTCACCGACGCCGACGACGTGTGGGGCGACGGCACCGTGGCCAACCGCCAGTCCGCGGGCGTGGACGCGCACTTCGGGGCCGCCGCCACCTGGGACTACTACAAGGACACCTTCGGCCGGAACGGCATCTACGACGACGGCGACGGCCGCTACAGCCGCACCCACTACGGCAGCAACTACGTCAACGCCTACTGGAGCGACAGCTGCCGCTGCATGACCTACGGCGACGGCTCGGGCAACACCCACCCGCTCACGGCGATCGACGTGGCCGGTCACGAGATGAGCCACGGCGTGACCAGCGCCACCGCCGGCCTCGACTACAGCGGTGAGTCCGGGGGCCTGAACGAGGCCACCTCCGACATCTTCGGTTCGATGGTGGAGTTCCACGCGAACCTCGCCGCCGACACCCCCGACTACCTCATCGGCGAAGAGATCGACATCAACGGCGACGGCACCCCGCTGCGCTACATGGACAAGCCCTCCAGGGACGGCGACTCCGCCGACTACTGGTCCTCCTCGCTGGGCGGCCTGGACGTCCACTACTCCTCCGGTCCGGCCAACCACTTCTTCTACCTGCTCGCCGAGGGCAGCGGTGCCAAGACGATCAACGGCGTGGCCTACGACAGCCCGACCTACGACGGCGTGCCCGTGCCCGGCATCGGCGCGTCCGGCGCCGCCGCGATCTGGTACCGCGCGCTGACCACGTACATGACCTCCACGACCGACTACGCCGGTGCCCGTACCGCCACCCTGCAGGCCGCCGCCGACCTGTTCGGCGCCTACAGTCCGACGTACGTCACCGTCGCGAACACCTGGGCCGCCATCAACGTCGGGCGGCGCATCGTCGACGGCATCGACCTCATCCCGCCGGGCGACCAGATCAGCGGTGTCGGGCAGGCGGTCTCCCTGCAGATCGAGGCGACGACCAGCAACGCCGGCGCCACGCTGGAGTACACCGCCACCGGCCTGCCCGGCGGGCTGAGCCTCGACCCCGCCACCGGGCTGATCACCGGCACCCCGACGACCACCGGGACCGCCGGCGTCACCGTCACCGTGTCCGACAGCACGGGCGACACGGCCTCCACCGGCTTCACCTGGACCGTCGCGTACGTCTATGGGAACAGCACCCGCGTCGACATCCCCGACGTGGGCCCCGCCGTCGAGTCCCCGATCACGGTCAGCGGACGCGGCGGCAACGCCTCCGCCGTCACCCAGGTGTACGTGAAGATCGTTCACACCTGGCGCGGTGACCTCACCGTCGACCTGGTCGGCCCCGGCGGCACCGTCCACTCGCTGCTCAACCGCAGTGGCGGCTCCGCCGACAACGTCGACCAGACCTTCACGGTGGACGCCTCCGCCGAGCCGGTCGACGGCACCTGGAAGTTGCGGGTGCGCGACCTGGCGTCGCTCGACACCGGCTACATCGAGAAGTGGACCCTCACGCCGTAGCCGCCCCCTGCGACCGCCGGCGGGCCGGGCACACCTGCCCCGGCCCGCCGGACGGTCCGCCTCCCCGCCGAAATCCTGTTGCGGGAGGCCCCCGCCCAAGGACACCATCCCCAGGTGCCGACGACATCCCCACCCGACGGCCGCGCCGGGATCGACGCCCCGCTGGTGCGGCGGCTGGTGAGCGCCCAGTTCCCGCGGTGGCGGGACCTGCCCGTGACCCCCGTCGAGAAGGACGGCTGGGACAACCGCACCTACCGCCTCGGCGACGCCATGACGGTCCGGCTGCCGACCGGCGCCGGCTACGTCCCCGCCGTCGCCAAGGAACACACGTGGCTGCCCCGGCTCGCGCCCCGCCTGCCCGTCCCGGTCCCGCCGGTGCTGGCGATGGGCGTCCCGGGCGAGGGATACCCCTACCCGTGGTCCGTGCGCGGCTGGCTGCCAGGACAGACCGCCGACCGCGGGCACCTCGACGACCTGCCCCGATTCGCCGTCTCCGTGGCCGGGTTCCTCCACGCCCTGCGGCGCTGCGACGCGTCCGGTGGACCCCTCGCCGGCGAGCACAGCTGGTACCGGGGCGCGTCGCCCGCCCACTACGACGACGAGACCCGCCGCTGCCTCGCCGTCCTCGGCGGCCGCGTGGACACCGCCCGCGCCACCGCCGTCTGGGACGCCGCCCTCGCCGCGCGGTGGGAGGGCGAACCCGTCTGGTTCCACGGGGACATCGCCTCCGGGAACCTCCTCGTGGCCGACGGCGACCTCGCGGCCGTCATCGACTTCGGCACCTGCGGCGTCGGGGACCCGGCCTGCGACCTGGTCATCACCTGGACCTTCTTCTCCGGCGCCGGCCGCGAGGCGTTCCGCCGCGCCGTCGCCCTGGACGACGCCACCTGGGCCCGGGCCCGCGGCTGGGCGCTGTGGAAGGCGCTGCTGGTCCTCACTGGTGTCATCGACGACGACCCGGCGCGGGCCGGCGTCCAACAGCGCGTGATCCAGGACGTCCTGGACGACCACGACCGCCACGCCTAGCCGGGGCGTGTCTCCCCGGGAGGCGTTGGTCCGCGGCGCGGTCGTCCGGACGTGCCAAGCGGCACGTCCGCATCACGCCGACGCGGCAACCACCGGTGTCAGATCACTCCCGCCAGCTCGCCCCGCAGCCACTCCGCCTCAGCGTCGCGCTCGACAGCCTGGGCGAGCAGCGTGCGCAGGACGAGCACGACGTGCGCGACGCCCATGACCGCGAGGGCGGCCCCGCACAGCAGCAGGACCATGCCCGGGGGGACCGCTTCGCCCGGCGCCAGCAGGACCGCGAGCGCGAAGACCAGCAGGGCGGCCGCCACGACGGCGCCGAACACGACGTGCACGTACCGGAACGCGGCGGGGGAGAACACGGTCCCGCGCCGCACCATCGTCACCAGGCGCCACACGCAGACCAGGACCACCTGGACCGCCACGAAGCCCAGAACCACGATCGTGAGGAACGGGACGCGCAGGTACACGAGGTCCGCGTCGAGCCCCCTCATGTCGATCGCCAGCAGCGGCACCATCACGGCCTGCACGAGCACCGAGCCGGCGAGCAGCGCCGCGAGCAGGGCGCGCAACGTGATCACTGTCAGCTTTCCCATCACCCCTCCATCCATCGAGCAACGATGGAAAGCTATCGAGATACGATAGGTCTGGCAAGGTGGGCGGTCACGGCCGCTGCCGGGCACCGCATGGTGCGGCGGCCGCGCGCAGCCGAGCCGCGTCCTGCCCGGGCGGGGAACCGGACGGGCGGCGGTACCCGCGGCCGAACCGGGGCCCGGACCCTTCGGGTCGCCCGTTCCGGCGACGTCTTGGGCGTCGGCCATCGGGTCGGGTGCGGCAGTCCCACGGCACCTCCTCAGGGAACCACCGCCGGCCGTACTGCCCGATCCCCGCGAGGTCGGCAGGATCGGGCAAGAGCCCGCCTCTATCGGCCTACCGGCCGGGACCCGGGCCGCGCTTCGATGGTCAGGACCGATCCACCGGCCTTCTCGACACCCACGGGAGCATGTCCATGCCGCTCGACCACTACGTCACCCTCGGCCGCTCTGGGCTGCGGGTCAGCCCGTTCGCCCTCGGCGCGATGACCTTCGGGGAGGATCCCGGCGGCGCGGGGTGCAGCGTCGAGGAGTCCGAGAAGATCCTCGCGACCTACCTCGACCTGGGCGGGAACTTCATCGACACCGCCAACTTCTACACCAACGGCCATTCCGAGAGCATCCTCGGCGACTTCTTCGCCGCGCGCCCCGGGCGGCGCGAACACGTCGTGCTGGCGTCCAAGTTCTTCACCAACCTGCACCCTGGGGACCCCAACGGCGGTGGCGCCGGCCGCAGGTCGGTGATCGCCCAGCTCGACGAGACCCTGCGCCGGCTGCGGACCGACCGGATCGACCTGTACTGGCTGCACAACTGGGACCGGAACACGCCGATCGAGGAGACGATGCGCACGCTCGACGACCTGGTCCGGGCCGGCAAGATCCGCTACATCGGCTTCTCCAACACGCCCGCCTGGGTCACCGCCCAGGCGCAGACGGCCGCGCTGTTCAAGGGATGGACCCCGCTGATCGCGCTGCAGGTCGAGTACTCGCTGCTGGCCCGCACCGTCGAGGGCGAGATCGCACCGCTCGCGCTCGACCAGGGCATGGCGCTGGTGCCCTGGAGCCCGCTGAGGAACGGCTTCCTGTCCGGCAAGTACCGGCGCGGCACGCGCACCGCCGACTCGGCCCGCACGTCTTTTGTCGGCGAGCCGACCGACGAGGACTTCGTGGTCATCGACGCGGTCACCGAGATCGCGGACGAGCTCGGGACCACCGCCGCGGCCGTCTCGCTCGCCTGGCTGCGCGCCCGCGAGGGCACCGTGGTTCCCATCGTCGGCGCCCGTCGCCTGGAGCACCTGGAAGGCAACCTCGCGGGTCTGGAGGTCGCCCTCACCCCCGGGCACCTGCGGCGGCTGGACGAGGTGTCGGCCCCGGTCCTGGACTACCCGGCGCCGCTGCACGGCGCGCTGCGGGCGATGCTGCAGTTCGGCGGCACCACCGTGGACGGCGAGACGTCCGCGGTGTACCCGCCGCTGCTGCAGAGCGACGTCCGCTACTGAGGCCGTCGCTGACGCTTCGTCAGTCCTCGCGCTCCGACGCGCTGCGCTCGACGCAGAACTCGTTGCCCTCCGGGTCGGCGAGGACCACCCAGCCCGTGCCGTCCGGGTTCCTGCGGTCGTCGACCAGCGCGGCGCCGAGGGCGAGCAGCCGCTCGACCTCCTCGTCCCGGGTGCGGTCCTGCGGCTGCACGTCCAGGTGCACCCGGTTCTTGACGGTCTTCGGCTCCGGCACGGTGATGAAGAGCAGCCCGGGCCCCTCGGTCTGCACCAGCGCCATCGGATCCCCGGGCTCGTCCTCCTCGTGCAGCGGACGGTCCAGGACCAGGGACCAGAAGGTCGCCAGCCGGTGGGCGTCGGCGCAGTCGATCGTCACGTGGCGTATCGCGGAGGTCATACGGCGAGTCTTGTCGATCACGCCCGGCGACCGCAACCGGGGCGGCCCCGGGCGCCCGCGTCAGTCCGCCCGGCCCGTGGCCGCGACGGTGACGCCGAGACCGATCATCGCGAGGCCGCCCGCGCCGCCGAGCACGGACAGGCGGCGCTCGGACCGCCCGAGCCAGGCGCGGGCGGCGGAGGCGGTGAGGCCCCAGCAGGTGTCGGTGACCAGGCCGATGCCGATGGGGACCAGACCGAGCAGCAGCATCTGGCCGGGCAGGTGGCCGGCCGCGGGGTCGACGAACTGGGGGAGGACGGCGGCGAAGAAGACGATGCCCTTGGGGTTGGTGACGCCGACGGTGAAGCCGTCGGCCACCGTTCGCAGGTCCCCGCGCGCCGGGGCATCGGCCGCGGTGTCCGCCCTGCCGACCGCCATCTCCCCGCGGTGCCGGAAGGCGCGCACCCCGAGGTGCACCAGGTAGGCGGCGCCCGCCAGTTTGACCGCCAGGAAGAGCGGCAGGGACCGCTCGAACAGCGAGCCGAGGCCCAGCGCGACGGCCACCACGAGCAGGTAGGACCCCAGGAAGTTCCCCAGGACCGAGGCCATCGCGGTGCGGCGGCAGTGCGCGAGCGCCCTGCCGATGACGAAGAGCACGCTGGGTCCCGGGATCACGATGACGATCAGGGACATGGCCGCGAACGCGAGCAGCCGGTCGGTGGACACCAATTCCCTCACCTCCGCGGGCCATTGAAGCAGCATCGGGACCCGCGAGGTCAGCGGTCGTACCGCACCTGCGCCACCCCGTGCGGGACCGGTTGAGCGGCGTCGGCGGAGTCCGTCGCGGGCAGGGGAGCCCCCGAGAACAGCGCTTCCCTGCGATGCTCTTGCGGTCGGCGGTCGGCGGTCGGCGGTCGGCGGTCGGCGCCCAGATGGAGGCAAGAGTGAACGTTCCTGACATGTCGCGCGGTGCGCGTCTCGCCGCCCACAGCGCTGTCTCCGCGTCCCTGGCCGGGTGCGACGATCGCGTCCTGCGCGGGCTCGTGGACTCGGCCGTGCCGGTCGGCTCCGGTATCGGAGGGACGTCGGCCCTGCTGGAGGTCGAGGGGACCCCGGTCTTCGTGAAGCGGGTGCCCCTCACCGACCTGGAGAGGCAACCCGAGCATCTCCGGTCCACGGCGAACCTGTTCGAGGTGCCCGTCTTCTGTCAGTACGGCATCGGCCGGCACGGCATCGGCGGTCCGGGCTTCGGGGCGTGGAGAGAACTCGCCGTGCAAGCCATGACGACGCACTGGGTGCTCGCGGGGGACCACGAGGGCTTTCCCCTGATGCACCACTGGCGGGTGCTGCCCGACTCGCAGCCCCTGCCCGATGAACTGGCCGATGTCGAACGGGCTGTTGCCTTCTGGGGCGGTGCACCGCAAGTACGCGACCGGATCCGGGCTCTTCAGCGGTCCTCGGCGAGCGTCGTGCTGTTCCTGGAGTACATCCCGCAGAACCTGCACCAGTGGTTGGGCACCCAGGTCGAAGGAGGGGACGACATCGCCAACAGGGCCTGCGCCATGGTGGTGAGGGAACTGGCGGCCGGCACCGCGTTCATGAACAGCCGCGGACTCCTGCACTTCGACGCGCACTTCGAGAACATCCTGACCGACGGACAACGCCTCTACTACGCCGACTACGGCCTCGCCATGTCCTCCGCGTTCGAGCTGTCGCGCGACGAGGGCGAGTTCTTCGACCGCCATCAGGACTACGACCGCTGTTACTCCGCCATGTACCTGGTGAACTGGCTGGTCACCGCCCTGTGCGGGTATCGGAGGGAGGACCGGGAGGGCCGCCTCGCCCAGGTGCGTGCCTACGCGGACGGCGAGCGCCCCGCAGGAGTCCCGGACGAGGCCGCGGCGATCCTCACCCGGTACGCGCCGATCGCCGCGGTGATGTCGGAGTTCCAGAGCAGCCTCCTGCGCGGGCGCGCACAGACCCCGTACCCGCTGGAGGAAATCCGCCGGATCGGCGGCATCGCGTAGGAGCGGCGCACCGTCATGAAGCACTGCGACCGGTCGATCGCTTCCGACTGCCGCCGGCGCACCTGCGACCGTGCTTGCCCGGTGCCGTGGGCGCCGCAGTACTCTGGGGGCCCGGGGCGTCAGGCTCCGGACTTCGTGATCAGGGAGGGAACGATGAGCGCCGAAGCCCACTCCCAGGTCCCGCGGCCTTCGCGTGACGACGACGCCGAGGCCGCCGTGGACGCCGCGCTGCGCGTGGCCCGTTTCGGCAGGCTGCCCGAGCGTGTCCCGTTGGAGAAGACCGTCGAGAGCCGTCCCGCCGCGGCCCCGCACGATCCCGGTTTCGGCCGGAACCCGGACACGGACTGGCTCATCCGCTACTGCGCGTGACCGGTCGATCCCGCCGCCCGGCCGGCCGCCGGCCCGTCGGGCTCAGACGACGATGAGGTCCCAGGCCGTCATCGCGTCCGCCAGCCGCAGGTGGGGCCCCGCTTCCGCCGTGCGCCCCAGGCGCTCCAGGGAGCGGCCCAGCAGCAGGTGCGCGTGCGGGTCGTTCGGCTCGGTGCGCAGAATGTGCCGGAGTTCCTTCTCCGCCTTGGTGAACTGGGCGGAGTAGTAGTAGGAGCGCGCCAGGAGCATGCGAACCGCCAGGTTGTGGGGCGCCACGTCGACGATGCCGCTCAGTGTCCTCGCGGCCGCCCTGTAGTGCTGGCCGTTGAAGTAGAGCGTCGCTCGTTTGAACGTCTCCGCGGTCGAGCTGTTCATGCGGGGCACCTTTCCGTGTCCTCGTCCACGCTGTCGTGACAGCGCCCCTCCGGCTGGTGGGTCATCGGTCCCGCGACCGACGGGGGTGCCAACCGTCCGGAGTGTCCGTTTGTTCCGTCCTCGGACGGGATCTGCGCACCTGGCAGGTGACGCGCGTCACGCGGCGGAGGCCGGGCACACGGCGGGGCCCGGCCTCCCACCCGTGCGGTCAGCGGGCCGCGGAAAGGCCGGGGTAGAGGTTCGCGAGGTCGCCGGAGAGCGCGGCGCGCGCGGCACGGCTCTTGTCGTCGGCCACCACCTCCAGGGCGCGGGCCTCGATGCCGTCGAGGGCGAGCGCGGCCACCTCGGCGGGGTCGACCTTGTCCGACCCGGGCACGTAGTCGGCCATGTCGGTGTCCATGTAGCCCACGTGCACGGCGATGACGTCGATGCCGGAAGGCGCCAGCTCCTGCCGCGTCACGTTGGTCATGGCCCACTCGGCGGCCTTGGCGGCGCTGTAGCCCCCGTAGTTCGGGTAGTGCGCCCAGCTGAGGACCGACAGCATGTTGAGTACGGCCCCGCCGCCGTTCGCGGTGATCACCGGGGCGAAGGCCCTGGTCATGCTCAGGGAACCGAAGAAGTGGGTCTCCATCTCGGTGCGGATGTCGGCCATGTCTCCGGCCACGAGGCCCGCGTGCAGGCTGACGCCCGCGTTGTTGATGAGCAGCGTCGCGTCCGGAGCGGACTCGGCCGCCCGTGCCACGGACCGGGGGTCCGTGATGTCCACTTCGAGCGGCACGACTCCGGGCAGGTCGACCGACGACGGGTTGCGCGCGCCGGCGTAGACCTTCGCCGCGCCGCGCTCCAGCAGCTGGGCGGCGAAATGCCTGCCCAGGCCGCGGTTCGCGCCGGTCACGACAGCCACTGCGTTCCTGATGTCCATGGATCTCTCGTTTCGGGAGGAAGCTGAGTAGGCATGTCCAACGTAGAGGCCTGAATACGAATGTGCAACTCAGCGGTATGCTGGGGCCATGACTCCCGCCAAGACCACGCGGAAGGACCGCGAAACCGAAGAGACGTGCTCGATCGCCCGTGCCCTGGAAGTGGTGGGGGACAGGTGGACGCTGCTGATCCTCCGCGACGCGGCGCTGGCGGAGGCCACCCGCTTCGCCGACTTCCGGGACCGCCTGGGCATCGCCCCCGACGTCCTCGCGGTGCGCCTGGGCACGCTGGTGGAGGAGGGCGTCATGGAGAAGCGGCCCTACCGGGAGCCCGGCGCGCGCACGCGCTTCAGCTACCACCTGACGCCGGGCGGCGAGCAGCTGCTGCTGGTGCTGGCCGCGCTCCAGCAGTGGGGTGACGAAAATCGCCCGCCCTCCGTCGGGCCGACGATCCTGCGGCGCTCCGCGACCGGGGACCGCGTGGTGCGCGTGGCGTTCGTCGACGACGACGGCGCCGTCGTCCCGGCCGATGACGTGCGGTTCCTGGCGGCGCCCGTGCCGCAGCGCTGACAGCGGCCCGCCTCGTTGCCGGTCGGCGTTGCGGCGGCTAGGTCTCGATCTTCGCGAAGAGCAGATTGAGTCCCTCCGTCATGGTGGGGTGCGTGATGATCATGTCCCGGAGCGCCGTGTACGGCAGGCCCGCGGCCATCGCGGTGTGCACGGTCGCCAGCGTCTCGCCGGCCTCGGGGGAGAGCAGCGCGACGCCCAGGATGCGCCCGGTGGCGTTGTCCACGACGCCCTTCCAGACCCCGTCCGTCTCGCGCATGGTGCGGGCCCGCGGGATCGCCGCGACCGGCAGCCGGGCGACGCCCACGTCGTGCCCCGCCGCCCTCGCCTCGTGCTCGGTCAGGCCGATCCGCGCGAAGTCGAGGCTGAGGAAGGTGGTGTGCGGGATCAGCCGGTCCCGGGTCGACCGGGAGCCGCCCGCGAGGTTCGCCTTGAGGATCCGGTAGTCGTCGAGCGAGATGTGCGTGTACTGCGGGCTCCCGGCGACGTCCCCGGCCGCCCAGGTGTGCGGAGCGTCCGTCGCCAGGTGCTCGTCGACGACGACGAAGCCCGCCGCGTCCGTCCGCACCCCCGCCGCGTCGAGGGCCAGGTCCGCGGTGACCGGGTCGCGGCCGACGGCCACGAGTACGTCGTCGCCGCCGACCTCGGTGCCGTCGGAGAGCGCCACGGTGACGCGGCCGTCGTCGCCGCGGCGGACCGAGGCGACGGAGCGGGAGAAGAGGATCTCGACGCCGTCCGCGGTCAGCAGTTCCGTCACGGCGAGCGCGATGTCCTCGTCCTCACCGGGCAGCAGGCGCGGGCCGCGGACCAGGAGGGTGACCCTGCTGCCGAAGGTCGCGAACATGTCCGCGAACTCCAGGCCCACCGTGCCGCCGCCGATCACGACGAGGTGCGCGGGCAGCCGCTCCAGGCGCAGCAGGGTCTCGCTCGTCAGCGCCCCCGCCTCCACGAGCCCGGGAATGCCGGGGACGTGGGGCACGGTCCCGGTGTTGATCACGGTGTCCGCACCCCGCAGCACCCGCGTGCCGCCGTCGTCCGGCGCGACCTCGACGGTGCGCTCGGCGACGAAACGGGCCCTGCCGAGCACGAAGTCCATCCCGGAGTCCAGGAACTGCCGGTGGTTGAGGGAGACCATGCCGTCGACGACGCCGTTCTTGTGCTCGCGCAGCGACTCCGCGCTCACCACGGGCGCTTCCGCGATCAACCCGAGCTGCCGGGCCCGCGTGAGGACACGCCGGGCGCGGGCGGAGGCCACCAGGGACTTGGTCGGGATGCAGGCCACGTTGATGCACGTGCCGCCGATCATGCCGCGCTCCACCATCGCGACCCGCTGCCCGGCACGCGCCCGGTCCATGGCGAGCGTCTTGCCGGCCTTGCCGCCGCCGACCACCAGCAGGTCGACGTCCTCCGGTGTCCGATCCATCACGGGCCTCCCGCTGCCGCCCCGCATCGCGGGCGCGTGCGGCGCTCGCCGACCATTTCCCTGTCTCCCACGGTAGGCGGCCCCTGCCGGATCGGCGCGCCGGTCGCGGACCGACCGCCGCGGGAGGCCCGCAGGTACCGAAATCGCCTGGTCCGGGGCGCCTGCTCTGTGGCACGGTGCGGGGTGTGGCAGACGTCGACGACATCCGGATCACCCCGCTCACCGCCCGCCCGGAACTGACCGGGCGCCTCTACGAGATCGCGGACACCTGGCCCGCGTTCGTCCCCCACGACCTCGTCGGCAGTGCGCTGCTCGGCACCGTGGCCGAGGACTTCCCCGCGTACTGCGTCGTGGCGACCGTGGCGGACCGCGTGGTGGCGCGAGGGCTCGCCGTGCCGTTCGCCGGGTCGGGCGAAGGGCGCGAGGAGACGCCCGGGCAGGGGTGGGACCGGGTGCTGGGGTGGGCGTACGACGACCGGCGCCGGGGGCGGCGCCCGACGGCGGTCAGCGCGCTGGAGATCACGGTGGACACCGACTACCAGGGGCGCGGGCTGTCCTACCGGATGCTGCGGGCGCTGCGCGCCGCCGCCGGGCGCCACGGCCACGACCATCTGCTCGCCCCGGTCCGGCCCACCGGCAAGCACCGCGAACCGCGCGTCCCGATGGCCGTGTACGCGGGACGGCGACGCGACGACGGGCTTCCGGCCGACCCGTGGTTGCGCGTCCACGTCAGAAGCGGCGGCACCGTCGAGGCGATCGCGCCGGCGTCGATGACGGTGAGCGGCTCCCTGGGGCAGTGGCGGCGGTGGACCGGCCTGCCCTTCGACGAGGACGGCGACGTCGAGGTGCCGGGGGCCCTCGTTCCGGTGCGGTGCGACACCGTGCACGGCCTCGGGGTCTACGTGGAACCGAATGTCTGGATCCGCCACCGCGCCCGCCCGCCGGCGGGCTGATGTTGCACAATGGGCTTCGCGGGGCCCAGTGAGGGGGACGTTGTGCTGCTGGTGGACCTCGACGCCGTGCCGCCGGGCGAGCGGGTGGCAGCGTTCCACCACGCGATGACCGATGACTCCGTGCCCAACGACATCGTCCACGAGGAGACCGGGAGCGGCATCCACGCGCGGATGGAGCTGTGGCGGGTCGGCGGGCTGGACCTCTTCGCCACACGCAACTCGGGCTTCGAACTCCGCCGTACCGCCGAACACGTACGCCGGCAGCGCAGTCGTCCGATCGTCGCGGTCTCGCTGCAGACGGAGGGTGCCGGCCGCGCCGAGGTGGACGGCGAGCAGCGTCTGCTCGGTCCGGACGAGGTGTTCGTCTTCCACGAGTTGACGCCCCGCCTCTACGGCTGGTCCGGCGACGGGGCCGGCCGGGCCGTCGTCATCGAGAGCGAACACCTCGGCCTGCCGGTCGAGTTGGTGACGAAGGCGGGCCTGCACCTGCGCGCCAGCCCGCTGCACGATCTGGTCCTGCAGCATCTGCGGGGACTGTGGCGGGATCCATCGGTACTGGAGGCCGACCCCGGTGCGCCGTCCCTGGCGAACGCCACCATCGACCTGGTCCGCGCGCTGCTGATCTCCGCGGCGTCCGACGAACGCCAGCCCGCGACCAGGTCGGTGATGGACGACACCCTGCTCGCCCGCGTCATGGCCTACGCGCGCCGCCACCTCACCGAGGCCGACCTGACGCCCGAGCGGATCGCCGCCGACCACGCGATCTCCGAGCGCCACCTCTACGCGGTGCTCCGCCGCGCCGGCATCAGCCTCGAACAGTGGGTCATCACCGAACGACTGGAAGAGGCAAGGCGGTTGCTGGCCTCCGTCCGGCACGACCACCTGACGATCGCGGCCGTCGCGGCACGCTGCGGATTCGGCAACGCGAGCCATTTCGCCCGCCGGTTCCACGCCGCCTACGGGATGACGCCGCGCGAGTGGCGCCGCAGCGTGCGCGCGTGACGCCGCCGGCCGCCGGGCGGGCCCCGGGCACGGAGCCCGCCGGGCGGGTCCCGGGCACGGAGACGATCAGGGCACTCCAGGAGCGGGCGGCCGGTGCCCAGACGGCCGAGCACCAACAGGACGCCGACGGGTGCTGGCTCCGCCACGCGCACGGCTGCGCCTGGTGGGTGGGCGCGGCGCTGCCCCACGGACCGGCGGCGCCGGGCGAGTTGCCCGGCAGGGTCGGCGGGGCGGAGGAGTTCTCCGCCGCCCACGGTGCGCCCGCTCGGTTCCAGATCACCCCCGGCGTGTGCCCGGAGGGGCTCGACTCCCCGCTCGCGGGCCGGGGTTACCGGCGTGACGGCCCGGCCTCGTCGCGGACCGCCGTGACCGCGCGCGTCGCGGGAGCGCCGTCCGCCGGTGCCGTCCGCGTGCGGGTGGCGGAGCGCCCCACGCGCGAGTGGTTCGACGGGCGGCTCGCGGTGCGGGGCCACCGCGCCGATCCGCACCGCGAGTGGGACCTGCCCGGGCGGGTCGAGGGGCCCGGGGTGTTCGGCATGGGCACACTGCCCGCGGCGCGCGGCAGGGGCGCGGCCGGCGGGGTGCGGGCCGCGCCGGCCGGCCGGGCCGGCGCCGTGGACGCCGGCCGGATGTGTCTCCAGGTGGAACGGCACAACACGGCGGCCGTGCGGCCGTGCGCGAGGGCCGGGTTCGGCGAAGTGGCCGCCTGTCACTACCGCGTGGCGGACTGATCCGCCCCGCAGGGCCCCGGCACGTCCAGGTCGATCCACCGCCCGTTCTCCGCGGTGCGCAGCCGGGCCGCGAGCCCCGCGTCGTCGAAGGCCCGGTCGATGTCGGAGCGGTCCTCGCTGAAGTGGGCCCAACTGTCGCAGTGCGCGGGGACCACGAGCGGCGAGCCCAGAACGGAGGCGGCCGCGCTCGCCCGCTCGGCGGTCAGCGTCAGCGGACGGTTGCGGCTGCGTACGGGCACCCGCGCGCCGCCCATGAACAGCACGGCGATCTCGACGGGCGGCATGCGCCGGGCGATCTCGGCGACGACGCCGACGGAGGCGTTGTCGCCGCTGACGTACACGGTGGGCAGCCCCGCGCCGGTCAGGACGAAGCCGGTGACCTCGCAGTTCACGTGGCCCTGTTCGTCCCGGTCGCCGTCGTCGGGACCGTGCTGCGCGGGAACGGCGTGGACGGTGACGGTGGCCCCGCCGGGCCGCGGCAACTCGACGCTCTCCCAAGCCGCGAGTCCGCGGGCGGGCGGCCCGAGCCGGCGCGCGGACGCGGGCCCGGTGAGCACCAGCGAGGACGCCAGGGCGAAGGCCCTCCCGCGGATGTCGAGGTTGTCGGGGTGGAGGTCGTGGCTGACCAGGACGGCGTCCACGGGCCCGAGTTCGTCCTCGTGGGCGGCCGGGGCGGCGGTCTTGGTGAGGTACCCGTGGTCCCCGGCCTCGTCGAAGGTGGGGTCGGTCACCAGACGCAGCCCGCCGATGTCGATGACGGCGGTGGGGCCGCCGATGACGCAGACCGCGCATTCCCGGCGTTCGGGACTGATGCGAGGGGCCACGGCGGCACCCGCCTCTCGTTCGGTGGCCGCGGTCGGCCGGAGGTGCCGACCGGGTGACCGGGTGATCGTGGGATCGGCGACCTCAGTACGTGGAGAAGTCGGCCATCATCGCCATGTCCTCGTGCTCCAGGTTGTGGCAGTGGAGCATGAAGTGGCCGGCGTAATCGGTGAAGTGGACGGCCACCTCGACGGTCTCACCGGGCCCCATGGCGATGGTGTCCTTCCAGCCCTGGTCGAACGGCCCCGGTGCCTTGCCGTTGCGGGACACCACGCGGAAGGGGTCCAGGTGCACGTGGATCGAGTGGAAGAACACCGACTTGAAGCGCCAGATCTCGGTGGTGCCCAGCTTCGTGCGGGCCAGTGAGCGGCCCGGCCGATAGGGCTGGCCGTTGATCGTCCAGCCCTTGCGGCCCGAGTGCCGGAACTCGAAGGTGCGGGTGGCGACGGCCTTCGCGGGGTCGAGGACGCTCTCGGCCCGCCGCGCCAGCCGGTCGGGGACGCGGGTGTCGTCGCGGACGGCCCGCGTGGACGGCGAGATGTCGAAGCGCATGATGTCCGCGGTGGTCCGGCTGCCGAAGAGGTTCACCACGCGGACCTTGGTACCGGGCCGGTAGCGGGAGAAGTCCACGACGACGTCGAAGCGCTCACCGGGTGCCAGCCGCAGGCTGTCGTGGGGCAGGGGGCGCTCCATCAGGCCGCCGTCGCTGCCGATCTGCACCAGGCCCTTCCCACCGGGGGGCGGCGGGTCGAGCACGAGCTTGAAGTAGCGGACGTTGGAGGCGTTGAGCAACCGGAGCCGGTAGCGCCCCCGTTGGACCTGGTGCACGGGCCACGGGACACCGTTGACCAGGATGACGTCGCCCTGGACGCCGGCGGTGTGGTTGCGGGAGACGCCGGGGGAGTGCATGCCCGGGTCGCCCGGGTACATCAGCGAACCGTCCGCCTCGAAGGCCCGGTCGGCGATCATGAGGGGGATGTCCCGGTCGCCGCGGGGCAGCGCGAGCGCGTCGTCCTCGTCGTCGGTGACCAGGTGGAAGCCCGCCAGGCCGTGCCAGACGGCCGTGCCGGTGTAGCCCATGCGGTGGTCGTGGTACCACATGGTGGACGCGCGCTGCTGCATGGGATACGTGTACGTGCGCTCGCCGTAGGCGATGTTGCCGTGCGTCTCTCCCATGTCGTCCATGCCCGCCATCGCGTCCTCCACGGACAGGCGGCCGTTGACGGGCATGGTCAGGTCGATCGGGTACCCGTCGCTCTCCGACGGGGTGTGGCCGCCGTGCAGATGGACGACGGTGGGCTGCGGCAGTTCGTTGCGGTGCCGCACGATGGTCCGCCGCCCGGAGCGGGAGATGATCGTGGGCCCGGGGAAGGTGCCGTTGTACGTCCAGCAGCTGGTGCGCAGACCCGGCAGGATCTCGAGCTTCGCCTCGCGCTGCACGATCTGGAAGGTGTCGGTGCCACCGGCACTCTGCAGCGGGCTCGGCGCCGCCGGGATCGGCAGCGGCACCTGGTAGGGGCGGGGAAGCGGGGCCTTGCTCCGCATGACGCCGCCTGGCGGTACGTCGGCGGGGGACAGGGCCGTGGCGCGTGCCGCCACCCCCGCCCCGATGACCGCTGCCGCACCCGTGGCGAGAAAGCGGCGCCGGTCGATACCTCGGATCACGTTGGCTCCCATCCACGCCGATTTGATCGTTTTGCGGCTTTCGTCAGCATAGGGCTGCACCGTACACACGAAAGGGTGGGACACGCGTGCCAGGGCGACACCCGTGGGACCTGGCGAATAGACATATGAACGCACTAAAAGCCCCTGGTTCGGGCTCCGCTCGCGCGGGAACCCGGACCAGGGGCGTCGGCATCACGGTGACTCAGACCGAGGGCGCGCGGACCGCCTCGCCGGCGGGGGCGACGGCCGGGACCAGCAGGTCCGGCAGGCCCAGACGGTGGTAGAAGCGCTCGCGGACGTGGTCGGCGACGACCGACACGACCTCGGACCCGTCGTCGACGGGGTCGATGTGGGTGCGGAAGGGGCGGTCGCCCGCGGGCAGGCCGACCACGCGGACGATCTCCCGGGCCACGTCGGCGGCATCGGCGCCCTCGGGCGTCATGGCCGACAGCGCCCTGCCGACCTGGTCGGTCATGCCCGCGTACCGCGCCTCGTACTCCTCCGTGACGGCGCGGTCGGCGGCGTGGCCCGCGTTGGCGAAGTGGTCGGTGCCGCTGGTGAAGGCGCCGGGGACGACGATCGTCGACTCGATGCCGAAACGGGCGAGTTCGGCGGCGTAGCTCACGGCGAGCGCGTCCATGGCGGCCTTCGCCGCGAAGTACGGGGCGAGGTAGGGCGGGGTGCCGCCGCGGGTGCTGGAGGAACCGACCCACAGCAGCAGTCCGTGGCCCTGCCGGCGCAGTTGGGGCAGGGCGGCGCGATTGACGCGCTGGCTGCCGAGCACATTGGTGTCGTAGACGGCGGCCAACTGCTCCGGGGTGAAGGCCTCGGCGGGGCCGAGCACCATGTGGCCGGCGTTGTGGACCAGCACGTCGAGCCGGCCGGTCTCCGCCAGGACGCGGGCCACGGCGCGGTCGGCGCTGCCCTGGTCGAGCACGTCGAGTTCGACCACGCGCAGGTCGATGCCCTCGTGCGCGGCGCGGTCGCGGACCTCGGCCGCGCGGGCGGCGTTGCGGCCCTCGATGTGGCGCATGCTCGCGTAGACGGTGTGGCCGGCGGTGGCCAGGGCGTGGGCGGTCAGGGCGCCGAATCCGGAACCGGCGCCGGTGATGAGGACGGTGGCGGGCATGGTGGAACGTCTCCTCGGAGCGGGTGGCCCCGGCCCCGGCAACGCTGCGCCGGGGCCGGTGGGTGCGGGACCGGTGGGTACGGGTGCGGATCGTGCGGGTGCGGGTGCGGTCGGGCGGCTGCGGCGACGCGGGAGCCGTCAGATGGCTCCGCCGTTGGCGTAGACGACCTGGCCGTTGATCCAGCGGGCGGGGCCGGCGAGGAACGAGATCACCTCGGCGGCGTCCTCGGGGCTCCCCAGGCGCCCGAAGGGGGTGACCGAGGAGAGCCGGTCGATGGTGGCCTGGTCCTTGCCCTGCAGGAACAGCGGGGTGGAGGTCGGGCCGGGGGCGACGGCGTTGACGGTGATGTCGCGGCCGCGCAGCTCACGGGCGAGGATCAGCGTCATGGCGTCCACCGCGCCCTTGGTGGCGGCGTAGGCGGTGTAGGCCGGCAGGGCCAGCTTGGTCACGCTGGTCGAGAGGTTGATGATGGCGCCGCCGGCGCGCACCCGCCGTGCGGCCTGCCGGCTCATGACGAAGGTGCCGCGCACGTTGGTGCGGTGCATCCGGTCGAAGTCGTCGAAGTCCAGTTCCGTCAGCGGGCTCACCAGCATGATCCCCGCGGTGTTCACCACCACGTCGACGCCGCCGTAGGCCTGCTCGGCCCGGTCGAAGAGGGCGGCGACCTCGTCCTCGTCCGCCACGTCGGCCCGGACGGCCATCGCGGTGCCGCCGGCGGTGACGACGGCGTCGACGGCCTCCTTGGCGCGTCCGGGGTTGCCCGCGTAACCGATGACGACCTTCATGCCGTCGGCGGCCAGGCGCTCGGCGGTGGCACGGCCGATGCCGCCGGAGCCGCCGGTGACGATGGCGACCCGGCCGGTGGAGGGGGTGGCGGGCGTGGAGGTCTCGGGGGTGGTCATGGCAGGGGGTCCTTCCGGTCTCGTACTCCCGTGGCCGGTCGGCCGCGGCAACGTTTAATGGACGCTGAGTCCATATAAGCACGGATGTAGACGCCGCGTCCATATAAAATGTTCCCGAGACCTCCGGACCAGGGAAGAGGACCGCCATGACATCAGCATCGGAACCCGTCCGCCGCGGCCGCGGCCGCAGGCCGGCCGACGAGGTGCGCGGTGACATCCTCAAGGCCGCGGGCGAGTTGCTGCTCGCCGACGGCATGGCCGCGTTCACCATCGAGCGGGTCGCCAACGCGGCGGGTGCCAGCAAGATGACCATCTACAAGTGGTGGCCCTCGAAGGGCGCGCTGGCCCTCGACGGATACTTCACCGCGGTGCGCGACACCCTCGCGTTCCCCGACACCGGCGACATCGCCGCGGACCTCACCGCCCAACTGCGTGCCTTTGTGCGCCTGATGACCCGCACCCGCGCCGGGCGGATCGTCGTGGAACTGGTCGGGCAGGCGCAGACCGACCCGGACCTGTCCGCGGCATTCCGGGAGCACTACTCCGGCCCCCGGCGCGCCTTCGCGGTCGAGGCGATCGCCCGGGCCCAGCAGCGCGGCCAGATCCGTCCCGAGATCGACCCCCAGGTGCTCGTCGACCAGTTGTGGGGAGCCTGCTACCACCGCCTGCTGATCCCCGACGAACCCCTCACCGAGGAGTTCGCGGTCGCCCTGGTGACCAATGTGATGGCCGGGATCGGAACCACCGGCCGCGGCGCCTAGCGGCCCCGTCCACCCCCCTACGCTGAATTTCGCACCGCCACTGGACTGGACCGCTGACAGCACCGGGAGCCGACATGCCGCTGTACTTCGAGGACTTCCACGCCGGCCAGGAGTTCACGACCCAGGGCCGCACGCTCACCGAGTCCGACGTGGCGTCCTTCGCCGCGTGGAGCTGGGACACCAACCCCGTCCACACCGACGCGGAGTTCGCCGCGCACACGCGCTTCGGCGAGCGCATCGCCCACGGACTGCTCGGGGTCTCCGTGGCCATGGGGCTGGCCTCGCGGCTCGGTGTCTTCGAGGGCAGTTCCGTGGCGCTCCTGGGCATCGACGACTGGCGCTTCCGCCGGCCGCTGCTCGTCGGCGACACCGTGCGCTGCCGGGTGGCGATCCTCTCCACCCGCCTGACCGGCCGGGGCGACGCGGGCATCCTGGTCCGCCGGTTCGAACTGCTCAACCAGCGCGACGAGATCGCGCAGGAAGGGAACATCGACCTCATGGTCGCTCTGCGTCCCTCCGGGGACGGGAGGGCCTGACGCCGGCCTGGGCGCCCTTGCGGCGCGGCAGCAGCGCCGGTGTCTGCAGCAGCAGCCCGAACGCGAGCAACCCGGCTCCGAAGCCGGTCAGCGCGACCCAGCCGCCCAGATGGTAGGCGACGGAGCCGAGCTGGGACCCCAGCGCGCCGCCCACGAAGAAGACCGCGATGTACGCGCTGTTCAGACGGGCGCGGGCGGTGGGGGCGAGCTGGTACACCGTGTGCTGCCCGAGGACGAGCGAGGTCTGCACGGCCATGTCGATCAGCACGGCGGCCAGCGCGAGCAGCAGGATCTGGTGCCGTCCGAGACCGGCCAGGACGAACGCGAGCGCGCCGGTGCCGAAGGCGGCGGCCGTCATCGGCCGGGTCAGACCGCGGTCCGCCCACCGCCCGGCCAGCGGAGCCACCGCCGCGCCCCCCGCCCCGGCGAGCGCGAACACGGCCACGCCGATCTCCGAGTAGTGGAAGGGCGGTCCGGTCAGTACGTAGGACACGGTCGTCCAGAAGGCGCTGAACCCGCCGAACATCAGTGACTGGTACGCGGCCCGGCGCCGCAGGACCCCGTGCCGGCGCAGCAGCCCCGCGGTGGAGCGCAGGAGCCGCCCGTACGGCAGGGCGGCCGGCGGCGCGCGGTCGGGGAGGGTCCGGCGCAGCGCCACCGCGAGGACGGCCATCAGCCCCGCCGAGACCAGGTACACCACACGCCATCCGGCGGCCTCGGTGATCAGGCCGCTCAGCGTCCGGGAGAGCAGGATGCCGGTCAGCAGCCCGCTCATCACCCGGCCCACGACGCGCCCGCGCAGATGGTCCGGGGCGAGTCCGGCGGCGAAGGGCACCAGGATCTGGGCGACGACGGACACGGCGCCGGCGACCAGGAGCGCAGCGGCCAGTACCCCGAAGCCGGGCGCCGTGCCCGCCGCGACGCACGCCAGTGTGGCGACGGCCAGCAGGACCGTGGTCAGCCGCCGGTTCTCGACGCGGTCTCCGAGCGGTACCAGGAAGATCATTCCGGCCGCGTAGCCGGCCTGGCCGACGGTGATCAGCGTGCCGGCCGTCAGCGCGCTGATACCGAGGGACTGCCGCAGGACCGCCAGCAGCGGCTGGGCGTAATAGAGATTGGCGACCGTCAGCCCGCACGCCACGGCCAGCAGGAGGACGAGCCGGCCGGGCGGGGCCTGGCCGGCGCCCCGGGTGGCCCGATCGCACGGGCCGCAGTGGCCGCAGTGGCCGGAACGGCCTGATGCGCCGGATCGGTCGATGAGGGGCATCGGTACCTGGGCGGTGAGGGACGGAGGGACGATAGGTGTAACAACCACATTCCCTCGGAACTGCCCCGTCACCCGTCCTCGGTGATGATGGAGGGCGGGTGCCCCGGTTTCCCCGTCACCCCGGCCGCGGCTCCGCGCCCCCGCCCGCCCAGGAAGGCGCTTCGATGCCCGAATTGCAGGTGATCGCCCGCTACACCGTCTCCGAGGGCCACGAGGAGGAGGTGTTCGCCCTGCTCACACGCCTGGCCGAGGCGAGCCGCGCCGAACCGGGCAACATCTCCTACGAGGTCTTCCACGCGCTCCAAGACGCACGGGACGTCGTCCTCCTGGAGCGCTACGACTCCCCGCGGGCCTTCGCGGTGCACCGTGAGTCGCTGCACTTCAAGGACCTGGTCCTCAGGCGGATCGCCCCGCTGCTCGACAGCCGCGTGGTCACGACCTACGAGGCCGGCGAATAGCCCCGTCCCAGCGAGCGGCGCCGGGCGACCGGCCGCTCCGTCAGGTCTGGAACTGGTTGATCCCGCCGTCCACGTAGATCTCGCCGCCGGTGGTGAAGGAGCTGCGGTCGGACGCGAGGAAGAGCACCGCTTCCGCCACCTCCTCCGGGCGCCCGAGCCGCCCGAGCGGGATGCCCGAGGCCAGGGCGGCCTTGAAGGCGTCCTTCGCGGCCGGGTCGGGGGCCAGGCCCTCGATGCCGGGGGTGTCGATCGGGCCGGGGCTGACGGCGTTGACCCGGACACCGCGGTGGCGCAGTTCGTTGGCCAGGGAGCGGGTGAGGGTGCGCAGCGCGCCCTTGGTGGCGGAGTAGACGCTCAGGCCCTCCTTGGCCGCGGTCTGCTCGGTGGAGGCATTGATGACGATCGACGCCCCTTCGGCGAGGAGGGGCAGCGCCTTCTGGACGGTGAAGAACACGCCCTTGACGTTGGCGGCGAAGGTCGCGTCGAAGTACTCCTCGGTGACGTCCTCGATCAGGAGCGTCTGCCCGGTGCCCGCGTTGGCGAAGACGACGTCCACCTGCCGGCCGTGTTCGGCCACGGTCGCGTACAGGCGGTCGAGGTCGGCGAGGTCGGACACGTCGCCCCGGAAGCCCACGGTGTCGCCGCCGATCGCGGCGACGGCGGCGTCGAGGGACTCCTGGCGCCGGCCGGTGACGAAGACGAGGGCGCCCTCCTCGGTGAACCGCCGCGCCGTCGCCAGGCCGATGCCGGTCGTGCCGCCGGTGACGACCGCCGTCCTGCCGGTGAGTTCTCCCATGGCGTGCTCCCGTCCGCTCCTGGTGTCAGCGTCGTGTGCCGCCCTCCCATCGTGGCAGCGGGTGGTGCGGACCGGCGACCGCGGCGATTCGCGTCAGGGCCGGGCGGCGCGCCGCCGGTGGCGGGCCGCCTTGGCGCTGTTGCCGCACCGCTCCATGGAGCACCACCTGCGCGGCTTGCCGGAGCCGGGGCCGTTGTCGAGGTAGATCATGCGGCAGGCCTCCGCGTCGCAGGTGCGCAGCAGGGCCCGCGTGCGGGGGTCGGTCATGACGGCGATCAGGTCCCGGGCCACCGCGGACAGCAGCTCGGCGGTCGTCAGCGAGGGAGCGGGGCCGTGCGCGAGCCGTCCGTCCGCGTCGGTCGGCAGCCGGGGCGCGGGCGGGGCGACCCGGGCCAGCGTGTTGAGCAGGGACACCGACTCCGGTCGCGGGGCGCGGTCGTCCAGATGGGCCGTGACGACGTCGTGGGCGGCGTCGCGCAGTGTGCGCAGCGCGGCGAGGAGCGCGGCCGGGTCCTCCTCGTCCCGCGGGGCGAGACCGACGCCCGCGCACCACGCGCGCAGGCGCTCGGGCCCGTCCAGGCGTTCGATGGGGGTGCTGGGCCTGCGGCCGACGGTGGCGACGAGGTCGAGCGACAGCGATCCGGCGTCGAACCGCAGGGACCGGGCCTTGGCCGTGATCCGGGTCCGCGGGGTGGCCGGGACTTCCTCGATCATGTGACAATAGTAACCAGGAAAACGGTTACCAAGGACAGATGATGCGACCCTGGATGCGTGCGGCCTCGGCGATGTTCGTCGTCGGCTGGGGTGCGAACCAGTTCTCGCCACTGCTCCTGGTCTACCGCGCCGACAGCGGGGTGTCCGGGAGTGTGGTCACCACCGCCTTCGCGGCCTACGCCGTCGGGCTGATCCCCGCGCTGCTGCTCGCGGCGCGCTTCGCACAGCGGTACGGGCGGCGGCAGGTGATGTGCGCCGCCCTGCTCCTGTCGGCCGTCGCCTCGGCCGTCCTCCTCACCGGCGGCGACCGGTTCTGGGCGCTGATGCTCGGGCGGCTGGTCGCCGGTGTCGCGTCCGGCGCGGCCTTCGGCCCGGGCACCGCGTGGATCAAGGACCTGTCGGCGGACGCGGGCCCCGGCGCGGGCGCGCGGCGCGCCGCCGTCGCACTGTCCGCGGGATTCGGCGGCGGCCCGCTGGTGGCGGGCGTCCTGGCCCAGTGGCTGACCGCACCCGAGGCACTGCCCTATCTCGTGCACCTGGGCCTGACGGCGGCCGTGGCGCCGATGGTGTGGCACACGCCCGACCCTGCCGCGCCCCACCCGGTCGCGCCCGCCGCGAGCGCACGGCCCCAGGCCCGTCCCCGGCTGCGGGCCGCGCTCCTGCAGCGGGAGTTCCGCTGGGAAGTGGCGCCCTCGGCGCCGCTCGTCTTCGGCGCGCCCACCACGAGCTTCGCCGTGCTGCCGGCCCTCGTGCCGCTGCACGGCCCGGACATCGCGGTCGGCGGCGGCATCGCCGGGCTCACGCTCCTGACCGGCCTGCTCGTCCAGCCGCTGGCACGGCGGCTGTCCCGGCGCGGCTCCCATGTGACCCGGAACTGGGGGCTCGCCGCCGCGGTCGCCGGATTCCTGCTGGCCGCGGCGGCCGTCCGGCTGGCGGAGCCCGCCCTCCTGATCCCCGCGGCAGTGACCCTGGGGGCCTGCTACGGGATGCTGCTGGTGGCCGGGCTCAGCCAGGTGGAGGCCTGGGCGGCGCCGCGCGACCTCGCGGGCGCCGCGGCGGTCTTCTACTGCCTGGCCTACCTCGGATTCGTCACGCCGCTCGTCGTGACCGCCCTGCACGGCGTCCTGCCGCCCGCGCCCCTGTTCGTCTGCGCCGCCGCCACGACGGCGCTCCTCATACCGGCGACCGCCCTGCTGCACCGGGCGGCGCGCACCAGACAGGCCCAGCGCATGGGAACCACCGACGGCAGCAGCTGAATCACCCTGACCGGAAGGAAAGCACGTCATGCGGATCGTGGTTGTGGGAGCGGGCGGCGTAGGAGGCTACTTCGGCGCCCGGCTGGCCGAGGCGGGCCACGAGGTCACCTTCGTGGCGCGCGGACGGCACCTGGCGGCGATCAGGGAACGGGGGGCGCTGCTGGTGCGCAGCCCGCTGGGCGAGGCCAGGGTCGACGCGCGGCACTTCGTCGAGTCCCCTGCCGACGTGCACCGGGCCGACGTCGTCCTGGTCGCCGTGAAGCTCTGGGACACCGAGGACGTCGCGGCCGGGCTGCGGCATCTCACCGACGGCGGCGCCCGCGTGCTCTCCCTGCAGAACGGGGTGCAGAAGGACACGGTGCTCCGCCGCCACCTGCCCGAGGACGCCGTGTGGGGCGGCGTCTGCTACATCGCGGCGGTGATCGAGGAGCCCGGCGTCGTCGTGCACCGCGGGCAGATGCAGCGGATCGTCCTCGGCGCCTACCAGGGGCACCCGGCCGACGGCGTGGCCGAGTTCCACGAGGCCTGCGTGAAGGCCGGCATCGACGCCGAGGTCGGCGCGGACATCGCGCGGACGGTCTGGGAGAAGTACGTGTTCCTCACGGGCCTGTCCGCGACGACCAGCGCCGTGCGGCAGCCGATCGGCGTCATCCGCGGCAACCCCGCCACACGGGAGCTGCTGCGCGAGGTGATGGCCGAGGCCGTCGCCGTCGGGCGTGCCTCGGGTGTGGATCTCGACGAGGCGTTCGCCGACGCGCAGATGGCCGCCGTCGACACCCTCCCGGCCGGCATGACCTCGTCCATGGCCCACGACCTGGAGCGAGGGAACCGGCTCGAACTGCCGTGGCTCAGCGGTGGGGTGGTCGCCCTGGGGCGGGAACGGGGCGTGCCCACGCCCCGCAACCGGACCGTCGCCGACGTCCTCGCCCCCTACGAGCTCGGTCGCCCGGCCGCCCCTGACGCCTGAGCGTCGGCGCGGCCCGCTGCGGACCGGAACCGCCGCGCGCGGGAGGTTCCCCGTGCGCGGCGGTGGTGACTCACCGTCAGCCGACGACCCGGACCGGCAGTTCGAACAGGTCGTTCTGCGTCACGACGGGCTTGTTGCGCAGTTCCGAGGCCGGGACGGCCAGGGCCAGCCCGGGGAAGCGGGCGAACAGGGCCGGCAGCGCCACGCCCGCCTCCAGGCGGGACAGGGCCGCGCCGGGGCAGACGTGCGGGCCGTGGCCGAAGGCGATGTGCCGGATCGGCTCCCGCGTGATGTCGAACGCGCCCGCGGTCGGCCCGTGCTGCGCCTCGTCGCCGCCGATGGCCGCGTACGAGACGATCAGTGCCTCGCCCTTGGCGATGACCTTGTCGCCGACCGGGACGTCCTCGGTGGCGAAGCGGATCAGCACGTGCGAGGTCGGCGTGGAGTAGCGCAGCGTCTCCTCCACCACGGCCTCCCACGCCACCTCGCCCGCCAGGACGAGCGCGAGCTGGTCCGGGTGGGTCAGCAGGTTGACCACCGCGTTGACGATCAGCGAGATCGTGGTCTCGTGACCGGCGGCGATCATCAGCTGCAGGGTGCTCTGGATCTCCGCGTCGGTGAGGTGGTCACCGTCCTCGGAGGCCGCGATGAGAGCGCTCGTCAGGTCGTCGCCCGGCTCGGCGCGGCGGGCCGCGACCGTGGCGCCCATCATCTCCGCCAGCTCGCCGAGGGTGGCGAGCACCTCCTCCGGCGGGGTCTGGGTCGAGAAGAACTTCTCGAACAGCACCTTCAGGCGGGGCAGATGGGCCTCGTCGATGCCCATCAGCTCCTGCACCACGTACATCGGCAGCGGATAGGCGAACTCGGCCTTCAGGTCGATCACCTCGGCGTCCTGGGCGGCCTTCGCCACCCGGTCCAGCAGACCCGCGGTCAGCTCCTCGATGCGCTCGCGCATCCGCTCCACCCGGCGGGGGGTGAGCGCCTGGGCCACCAGTGCGCGCAGCCGGCGGTGGTCCGCGCCGTCCACCGTGAGCATGGAGCGGCCCGGGTTGGCCAGGCCGATCAGCGCCCAGTCGGCCGGTATCTCACCGCGGGTGAACGCGTCCCAGTGGGCGATGTCCTTCACCAGCCGCGGATCGGTGAGCAGCGCACGGGCCTCCGCGTGGTGCGTGACGGCCCACACGGGTACGCCGCCCGGCAGTTCGACCGCCGCGAGCGGGCCCGCGTCGCGCAGCAGCGCGCTCTCCGCGGCCAGGTCCTGCACCAGGGGGTCGAGCACGATGCGCGCGCCGTCGAGGGCGCTCGCTCCGGTGACGGGGCATTTCATGGACGGTCTCCAAGGGCCGGAGTGGGAGTGAAACGCACGGGGAGTTCGGTCATGCCCCGCAGCCAGGGGGACGGCCGCCGGACCAGGCCGCGCGCCGCCACCGCGAGATCGATGTCGGGCAGCCGGTCGAGCAGCACCTCGATCCCGGTACGGGCGATCACCTCGGCGATCTCCTGGGCCGGGAAGGGGCAGCGGTGCTCGCCGTGCCCGAAGGAGAAGAAGGCGTTGTTGCCGTGGGTCGGGCCGCCTCCCTCCAGGTGCACCTGGGGGTCGGCGTTGGCCGCCGCGAAACCGAGGATCAGCAGGTCGCCGGTGCGGATCTGGCGCCCGCCCACCCGCGTGTCGCGCGAGGCCCACCGTCCGGCGATGTTCTGCGTGGGCGTGTCCTCCCACAGCACCTCGTTCATCGCCTGGCCCACGCTGTGCCGGCCGCCGGAGAACGACGCGGCGAAGCGGTCGTCGGTCAGCATCAGCCGCAGCGAGTTGCCGATCCAGTCCGCCGTCGGCTGGTGGCCCGCGATGGTCATCACCATCATGTCCTGCACGATCTCCTCGTCCGAGAAGTCGTACCGGTCGGCGAGCATGCGGGAGACGACGTCGGGGCCGGGACGCTCCTTCTTCAGCTCCAGCAGCTCCGTCATGGCGGTGAAGACATGGGTCTGGCCCGCGATGGCGTCCTCGGTGCTGTCGACCAGGTCGTTGATCGCCTTGACCAGCGCCGGGCCCTGATCGTCGGCGAAGCCGTAGATACGGGCCAGCACGCGCACCGGCAGCAGGGTGGCGAACTCGGCCAGCAGATCGGCCCGGCCGCGGGCGCAGAAGGAGTCGATGAGCCGGTCGGCGTACCGCTCGGCGGTCCGCCGCAGCTCGAACGGGTCGACCGCCTCCATGGCGTGGCTCATCATCGCCGCACGCTGCCGGTGGCGTTCGCCGACCGTGTAGAGGATCGACGGCTGCTTGCGGCCGATCATCGGCAGCAGCGGCCAGTCGCCAGGGATGCGGTCCCACTGGTTCCACAGGTCGGAATCGCGGCTGAACAGCACGGGGTCGTTGGTGACGTGCAGCAGCTCCCGGTAGCCCAGCACCAGCCAGGCGGGCACGTCGCCGTCGAGCAGGACGGGCGCGACCGCGCCGTGGTCGCGACGCATCTCGCGGTAGAGCTCGGCGGGTTCGACGTGGAAGCGCGGGCCGCTGAAGGGCACGACGCCCGCGAACGCGTCCTCGGTGGTCGATGGCTCGGTGGTCACGGTGCGGTCGTCTCCCGGGCACGCGGGCTGGCGGCGGACAGGGTGTGCAGATGCCGGACGAGCGTGATCAGCACGTCCTTGGAGGACTGGCGCGAGCGCGCGTCGCACTCGATCAGCGGGATGCCGTCGGCGAGCGACAGCGCGTCCCGCACCTGCTCCTCGGTGTGCCGGGGGCCGCCGAAGTCGTTGCGGGCCACCACGAAGGGCGTCCCGTGGTGCTCCAGGCGGTCGATGGCGTACCAGGAGTCGTCCAGGCGCCGCGTGTCGACCAGCACGACCGCGCCGAGGGTGCCGCTGAACAGCCGGTCCCACAGGAACCAGAAGCGCTGCTGCCCGGGCGCGCCGAACAGGTAGAGGACGTTGCGGCGGTCCAGGCTGATCCGGCCGAAGTCGAAGGCCACGGTCGTCGAGGTCTTCGCCTGGACACCGGCGAGGTCGTCCACGCTCTCGCCGGCCTGCGTCATCGTCTCCTCGGTGTTCAGCGGGCGGATCTCGCTGACCGAGCGGACCATGGTCGTCTTGCCCACGCCGAACCCGCCCGTGATCACGATCTTCAGCCCGTTGTCGGCGGTGGCGCTGAGCGGCCGCCGGGACGGCGGAGTGGGGTCAGAGGTTGCGTAGTCCAACGAGCACCTGCTCCAGGATCTCGGGGTCCGGCAGTTGGGCCGCCGTACGGGCGGTTCGGGGGTGGCGGGCGCTGATCCTGCCGGTCTCCAGCAGGTCGCCGAGCAGGACCTTGGTGATGCCGACCGGCAGTGCGAGGTCGGCGGCGAGTTCCACCACCGCCGTCGGCTGCCGGCACACGCGCAGGATCAGCTGGTGCTCCGACTGCATCCCGGGCGCCGGATCGCACTCGGCGACCACCAGGGTCACCAGGTCGAACACGTCCGACCCGGGCCGGCTGCGTCCTCCGGTGAGGGTGTAGAGCCGGTCCGGATCGTCGTCCCGGCCCGGGCGAGGGGTCATCCGCTGTCGCCGTCCGCGCCGCCGACCTCGCGGGGCGGCGCGCTCAGGTGCTCCCCGAGCTGCTCGACCAGTTCGCTCATGTTGTGGCCGATCACGCCGACGTCGGAGTCCTCACGGGCGACGACGGCCAGGTGGGCGCCGTCGCCGGCCTCCACGATGAACAGGATGCCGCCGTAGAACTCGGCCATGGCCTGCCGGACGCCGCCGCTGCCGTCGCCGAACTCCACGGACGCGCCCTGCGACAGGCTCTGGATACCGGCGGAGATCGCCGCGAGCTGGTCCGCCTGGTCCACGGAGAGCTCGGGGGTGCGGCACAGCTTGAGTCCGTCGCGGGACAGGACCAGTGCGTGGCGGGCGCCGGGCGTCCGCTCGAGCAGGTTCTCCAGCAGCCAGTTGAGTCTCTCGTCGGTGCTGGTGCTGCTGCCGTGGGTGCTGCCGGCTGCGGGTGCGGTCATCGGGAGTCGCTTTCTGGGTCCGTCGCGGTCTGCTGGTGGGGGGCCGCGGAGGGGTCTGGTGCGGGGGAGGGCTTGCGCTTGAGGGCTCCCCGGAAGGTGCTGAACCGGGCGGCGCGCGCCGCCGGCGTGTCGTCGTCGCGGGGAACGGACCGCCGGGCGCCGGCGGACGCTTCGACGTGGCGGGCGGCGGCCAGGGTGCGGCCGCGGCGGCGCTTGGGCAGGCCGCTCTCGCCGTACTCGGGTGACTCGGTGCCCGTATCCGGCTCCGCGGCCGCGTCGCCGGCCTGCGTGCGCGAAGGCGCGGCGGCCGGGGCCGGGTCCGGCCGCGGCGCGACGGGCAGCGGATCGGGGAGCAGGATCTCGACGGACTCGGCGTCCGCGGTGCCACCGGCGCGCGGACGGGTGATCAGTTCCTGGGGGACCATCACCACCACGCCGGTGCCGCCGCGCGCCGAGGGCCGGAACGAGACCTTCAGACCGTGCTTGCGGGCGAGCCGCCCGACCACCACGAGTCCGAGGCGGGTGCCGGACAGTCCCGTGAGGTCCCATCCGTTCGCCGCGACCGCGCTCTCGGCGCGGCGCAGCGCCACCTCGCCCATGACCAGTCCGCTGTCCTCGATGGTGATGACCGCGCCCGCGGGCACCTCCTCGACGTACACGTGGACCTCGGCGGTCGGCGGCGAGAAGTTGGCGGCGTTGTCCATGAGTTCGGCCAGGGCGTGCATCACGCCCTCGGCCGCGTGACCCACGATCGCCACCTCGCTGCTGGAGTGCAGCCGCACGCGCTGGTAACCGCTGATGCGGCCCATCGCGCCGCGCAGGATCGACTCCATCCGGATCGGCTTGGCCCAACGGCGTCCCGAACGCGCCCCGGCGAGCACGGCGATGCTGTCGGCGAGCCGGCCGGCCTGGGCCGTGCGGTGGTCGAGGTGGAGGAGGTCGCCGAGGACCGCGGGGTCGCCGTGCCGGTGCTCCATCTCCCGCAGGTCCGCCAGCATGCTGGTGGTCAGCGCCTGCATGCGCCCGGCGGCGTTGGAGCCCGCGGACATGGCCGCGGCGCGTCGCGACTCGCTCGTGGCGAGTTCCTCGGCGACCAGGGTCAGCGCCCGGCGCCGGGTCTCGTCCCGGGGGAGGGTGATGGCGGCGAGCGCGGAGGCCGCGGAGTCGCCGTGCGTCAGCCGGTCGATCAGGGCGGGGAGCAGTTCGCCCGCGAAGCGGGCGGTGTCCGCCTCCTCCTGGGCGAGTTGCTCCTCAAGACGGCGGGCCCGCCACGAGGACGTCGCCGCCACGACGGCGGCCGCGGCGAGGAGCACCACCCCGGCCGTGGCACCGACCGCCGCGGGCACCCGCGCACCGTCGGCGGCGGCCACCAGCCAGACTCCCGCCGATCCGGTGACGACCACCGGGGCGGCGACGGTCCGGGCCAGGTACGGGAGCGGCGGACGCGGCGGTTCTGGCACTGCGGCGGCTCGCGAACGCCCGGACCACAGTCGGGTGGGCTCGGTGTGCGCTGTCATGGATCGGTGACCTCGGGGCCGTGCGGACGGACGGACGGTGCGGACGGTGCGTAAAGGGCGCGGAAGGAGGTGACGTCACAAAAGAACACGCGTCCCGTCCGGCGGAGCCGGGGGCCTCGTGAACTCCGGCTCACTATATGCGAGTTCCTGACCGTGGCTGATCGTTCCCACGGTTACTTCTGTTCGCCGGTGAGGTTGCGCGGCGGCATCGGCCTCGTGACCGGCCAGGACGTGGGCCGGGAGGCGGCTTCGGGGAGATGCCGGCCGGAGGCGGCCGGCGCGGATCCCGGTGTCCGCGGTGATTCCCGGTGCCCGGCGTGCTCCGAGATGTCCGGCGCACGATCGCCGCGGGTGGTTCCGCGTCGCTCCGGTATTGGTGGGTGCCTTTCCTGGAGCGCGGTCGAAGACGCACCTCTGTTAATACTTCGTACATGCGGGTCGACACGCGTAGATGAATGAGGTGAAATGGTGCATACGGCTTCCCGGAAACCCCGTTGAACCGTTGCGGTCCTCTTGTGAGGGGTCTGTGAGCGGTGGTACGTTCGCCGACGTCAGCGGGGAGTGTGGGCGGAAATGCAGAAAAAGCAATCTGTCGACCATGTGCAAGAAGAGTCTGGCGGACCCCGATCGGGTGCGTCATTCGATTCAGAGGGATTCAGTCCGAGGTTTCTCATGCTGGGGCCGGTCCGGATAGCGGACGGCGGCGACGTCATCGCACTTCAGCCGTCGAAGCCCGCCAATCTCCTCGCCGCCCTTCTCTTACATCCCAATTCCACGGTGTCCGTGGAATTTCTGCAGCGGGTGGTGTGGGGAGAGGAGCGGTCGGGCACCGCGAAATCCGCGCTCCACACCTGCGTGCAGCGGCTGCGGCAGCTGTTCGCCCGTTACGGGGTCGCGAGCCGGCTCATCGAGGCCGTGCCCGGCGGCTACCGCATCACTGCGGACGCCACGACGCTCGACCTCATCGCCTTCCGCGACCTGCTGCGCAGCGCCGACGCCGCGGCCGACCCGGAGCAGGAGTTGCGCACCCTGCGCGCCGCGCTCGCCCTGTGGCAGGGGCCGCTGCTGGCCAACATCCACTCCGAGATCCTGCAGCGCGAGGTCGTGCCGCGGCTCACGGAGGAGCGACTGCGCGCCATGGAGCGGGTCTTCGACCTCGAAGCGGCCCTCGGGCGCAGCCGCCAGGTGCTTGCCGAGCTCTGGCCCGCCGCCCGTTCCCACCCCGCCCACGAGCCCTTCTGGGTGCAGCTCGTGGCGGCCCTGCACCACACGGGGCGGCGCGCGGACGCGCTGCGCGAGTACGGAGTGGTGAAGAGCTACCTGCGTACCGAACTCGGCGTCGACCCCGGTCCCGCGCTGCAACGGCTGGAGCTCGCGGTGCTGCGCGGCGACGAGCTGACGGCGGGTCCGCCCGCCGGCCGTGCCCTCCCGACGTCCCGTGCCAGTGGTCGAGACCATTTCCCGGCTCGTCCCGAATCCGGCGCCAAGGCCGGCCATGGCGGAAAGTCCTTTCTGGCCGGGGGTGCCGCGCAGGTCCTCGAAACACTCGTCGGCGCCGGGCTGCTGGAAGAGGGCCCCGCAGGCCAGTACCGAATGCACGACTCGCTGCGCATCCTCGCCAGGGGTGCGCTGGAAATGCGTTCCGACGCCGCCGGTCCCGATATGTCGCCCGGCACGACCTGAACGGTTCCCCGGCGGTGACCCCGACCGTTCCGGGAATCCGTGTGTCCCCGTGTGTCCCCTCATCGCGCCTTGCAAGGGAGTAATACGGCATGACCGCTGCCTACGAGGAAGTCGCGCACTCGTATCCCCGTATCCGTCGTGATGTGCTTTTCACCGAGACGCCCGCGGGCGTGGTATTCCACAATGCCCACGGAGGATTCAATCTCCAGGGCAGATCGGCGTACCGGTTCGCGTCACTGATCGTGCCCCACCTCGACGGGACGCACCGCGTCGAGGAGATGTGCGCCGGCCTCGGCGAGCAGCAGCGGTCCATGGTCGGGGAACTGGTGGGCGCCCTGTACGGACGGGGCTTCGCCCGTGACGTGGCACCCGGCAGCGACGGCCTGGACCAGCTCGACCCCGCGGTCGCGCGGCGCTTCGCACCCCAGATCGACTACATCGACCACTATGTGGGCGAGGCGGGCGGCCGGTTCCGCCGCTTCCGCGAGACCCGGGTCGCTGTGCTCGGTGACGACTCTGTCGCCCAGTGGTGCGCGCTGAGCCTCGTCCGCAACGGCTGCGCGGCGATCGCCGTCCCCGCGGCGACGGGTGACGACCCGTTCGCCGACGTCCTCGACGAGGTGCGTGCCCTGGCGGGCGAGGGGTGCCCGGTCGAGGTCGTCCGCCGGGACTTCGGCACCGGTGCGCACGCCGGATGGACGGACCTCGCCGGGTACGACGTGGTCGTCACCACAGGCGGTCCGCGCACCGTGCTCGGCCTGCTGGAGGCGGGCGTCCCCGAGGGCGTACGGCTGTTGCCCGCCTGGACGTTCGGCGGCCAGGCGGTCGCCGGCCCCGTCATGACCTCGGCCACGGCGGGCTGCTGGGCGTGCGCGGCGCTGCGCCTGGGCGCCAACGGCGAGCCGGGGGCCGCGGCCGACCTCTGGAGCGGTGCGAGCCTGGGCGAGCGCGGACGGTCCGCCACGGCCGGCGTGTCCGGACCGCCCGCGGCCATGCTCGGCAACCTCCTCGCGTACGAGGTGTTCCGGCAGATCACCGGTGCCCTCGCGCCGGAGACCGAGGGCCGCGTCGTCCTCCAGGACCTCGACTCCCTCGACGTCGTCACCGAGCCGCTGCTGCCGCACCCGCGCTGCCCGTTCTGCCGGGACGTCGACGGCGGCGAGGAGGGCTTCGCGGAACCCGCCGTCACAGCGCCCTACCTGATGGATCATCAGAACGAGGGGTCGGGCGAGGTCACTCCTGAAGCGGACGCCGACACCGCGATGGCCGCCCTGGACACCCGGTCGGTGCTCACCCACCCCCGGGCCGGCGTGCTGGCCGCCTTCGCCGACGACGCCTGGGAGCAGACGCCGCTCAAGGTCGGCACGGTGCGGCTCGGCATAGGCCACCGCGGGGCGCGCGAGATCACCGCCTTCGACGTGCACCACGTCGCCGGGGCCCGGCTGCGCGCCGTGCACCGGGCCGCCGAGACCTACGCCGAGCACGTCGTACCGCCGGACGGCCTCGTGCGCGGCGCCGCGCTGGAGACCGCCCGGGAGAAGTGGCCGCTGATCGCCCCCGACTCCCTGGACGTGGCTTCCGGCACGGGCGCCGGCGCCGCGCAGGTCCGCGCGTGGCTGCCCGCGACCTCGCTGACCTCGGGGCGTACCGCCCTGGTCCCGGCCGGTGCGGTGCGCACCTTCGGCGCAGACAACCACGACCGGGCGTTCCTGCCCACGTCCGCCGGTTCGGCGGCCGCCGCGTCCCCGGCCGCGGCGGCGACGCTCGGCCTGTACTCGGCGCTGTCGCTGCACGCCCTGACGCTCGCGCTGCGCGGCCGGACGGCGGTCACCCTGCTCCCGGCAGGCTGGGAGGGCGAGGACCGCGAACTGGTCTTCCTGCGCCGGTCGGCCGTGAACCTGGGCCTGACCGCCGAACTCCTCGACCTCGGCGGTCCCGAGGCGCCCGCCGCGGTCCTGGTCGCCCGCGCGGAGGACCCGCACACCGGCCGGACGTTCTGGGCGATCGGTGCCGGAGCCGCCCGCCGCCGGGCCGCCGTCACGGCCCTGCGCGACCTGCTCGGGCAGGTCCAACTGGGCCGCGAGACCGGGCTCGCCGCGCTCCCGGACACCGGCGATCCGCTGCTGGGCGACCTCGACCCGATGACGCTGGCCGTCACGGGGGAGGCCGTGGCCGGACACGAGCGGGCCCCGCGCACCGACCTGCCGGCCCGGCTCGCCGCCCACGACCTGGACGCCCTGGTCGTACCCACTGGTTCGGCCGACCTGCGGGCCGGCGGCGTCCACGTCGCCCGCGTCCTGCTGGCGCACGGGGCCGTGGATGCGTAACGACACGGAGCCCTTGCGGGCCGCCCACCAGGCCGCGCCGGGCGCGGAGTCCGTGCCGGGCCCCGGGGCGGCGTCCCGCGTGCAGGCGATGCCGAGCGCGGGGGCCTCGCCGGGGCCGCGGGCCGACCTGGGTGGGCCGGTCGTACCGCGTGCTGAGGATGCGTCGGGGCCTCTTGCTCTGCCGGGAGCCGGCGTCGGGTCCGGCGGCCGGGTCGTTTCGGGCCCGCCGGTCGCGTCTGGTCGGCGGGCTGTGGTGGGCGCGGAGGTCATGGCCGGTTCCGTGGCTGCTTCCGGCTCGCAGGCGATGCCGGGTGCGGAGTCCGTGCGCGGCGCGGAGGCTGCCCTCGGTGGGCCGGTCGTGCCGGGAGTCGACGTCGGGTCCGGCCGCCGGGTCGGCTCGGGCCCGCCGGGTGCGCAGGCCGCGCTCGGCGCGGAGGTCGCGGCGGACGCCGCGGGGCATCCACGTGCGGGGGCCGTGCGTGGTGCTGGGGCCGAGTCGAGCCGGCAGGTCGTTTCGGGTACCGGGACTGCGCCCGGCCCCGGGGCCGGGCCTCGGGCGGAGGGGGCGGGCGCCGGCTGCGCGGCCACGGGCGTGGAGGCGTTACTGCACCGCAGCCTGCGCAGCCACCGCGGTGGCGGCCAGGTGCGCGTCGCGGTGCTCGGTCTGCGTGACGAGCAGGCCGCGGCCACCGGGCCCGCCGACGGCGCGCACGCCGAGGGGGCGACCCCCGTTCACCTCTACGGGCATCACGCCCTCGTCGGCCCGGGCCCCGCTCCCGCGGCGCACGCGCCGTGCCCGCGCTGCCTGGCCCGCCGCTGGCAGGCCGTGCGGCCCGGCACGCTGCGCGACGCCCTCGAACTGGGCTCCGGTACCCGGCAGACGGGGGAGTGGCCCTTCACCACCGCCTTCGCCGTCGACGCCCTCGCCGCCCTCGCCGCCGCGGCCCGCGAACGCGCCCCGCAGTACGGCGGGTTCGGGGCCGTCCACCTCCTCGACCTGGAGAGCCTCCAGGTCAACCGGGCCGTCCTCGTCCCCGACGCGGAGTGCCCGCACTGCGACCGCCGCGTCGTCGACACCGCCGAGGGGGCCACGGTCACCGTACGCAGCGTGCCCAAGGCGGACCCGGCGGGCTTCCGCGCCCGGCACATCGACGACTACGACCTCCCGCTGGAGGCCTTCGTCAATCCGGTCACCGGCATGCTCGGCCCGTCCGTCGCCCCCGACCTCACCTCGGCGTCGACCGCCTCGACCGTCGGCTCCTTCACCCTGCGTTCGGGCAGCTACCTGCGCGAGTCCTACTGGGGCGGCCACACCGGCAGTTACGGACGCAGTGTCCGCGTCGGCCTGCTGGAGGGCATGGAACGCTTCGCCGGCATGCGCGCCCGCGGCAAACGCACCGCCGTCGTCGCGTCGTTGACCGACCTCGGCGACGACGCCCTGGACCCCCGCACCTGCGGTGTGTACTCCGACGCCTTCTACCGGCACCAGGACCTCGTCCGGCCCTTCGACCCGGACCGGCCCCGCCCATGGGTGTGGGGGTACTCGCTGCGCGACCGGCGGCCGCTGCTCGTCCCCGAAGTGCTCGCCTACTACCACGCACCCGGGGGACTGGAGAACCGCTTCGTCCAGGAGAGCTCCAACGGCTGCGCCTCGGGCGGAAGTCCGGAGGAGGCCGTGCTGTTCGGGCTCATGGAGGCCGTCGAGCGCGACGCCTTCCTCATCGCCTGGTACGCCGGCCTCCCGCTGTCCGAGATCGATCCCGCCACCAGCACCCGGCCCGCGACCCGGCACATGGTCGAGCGGCTGGCGATGTACGGCTACCGGGCCCGTTTCTTCGACACCCGGATCACCTTCCCGGTCCCGGTCGTCACCGCCGTCGCGCAGCGCACCGACGGCGGCCCGGGCACCCTGTGCTTCGGCGCGGGCGCGTCCTGGGACCCCGAGGCGGCGCTGGCCGCCGGACTCGCCGAGATCGCGACCGACGCCGTCAAGCTCCAGCGGCGCACCGAACGCGACCGGGACCGGCTGGAGGCGTTGGCGGCCGACTTCGGTTCCGTCCACGTCCTGCACGACCACCCGCTGATGTACGGGCTGCCCGGCATGGCCCGGCACGCGGCCTTCCTGCTGGACCGGGAGGACGGCCCCGCGCGGCCGCTGCTCCCCGTCGCCGGCCTCGGCACCGGCCGCCCGCCCGCCGCCGACCTGCGCGACGACCTCGACGCCGCCGTGGGGGCCGTCACCGCGCACGGCTTCGACGTCGTCGTGGTCGACCAGACGATGCCCGAGCAGCGCGACGCGGGGCTGCACACGGCCGCCGTCCTGGTCCCCGGACTGATCCCCATCGACTTCGGCTGGCACCGCCAGCGCGCGCTGCACATGCCCCGGCTGCGCACCGCCCCGCACGCCGCCGGCCTCACCGGCCACGTCCTGCGCGACGAGGACCTCAACCTCGCCCCGCACCCCTTCCCGTGAACCGCCGCCCACCCACCGCGGACGCCGCAGCAGACGCCGCAGCGGACGCCGCGGCAGACAGAGAGGAACGGACATGGGGGAGACCCATGAGTACGCGACCGCGGTGATGCGGCGCGGCCGGGTCGCGATGGAGCCCGCCGACTTCGTGCCCGACTGGGCGGACCGCCCGCGGAAGGAGAAGTTCTACCCCGGGGCCGAGCGCTTCCCGCTGCCCGACGGGGACTTCCCCGAGGACGCCGGCGTCGGCCGCGGCCTGTCGGGGCCGCACGGGGACGCCCCCTTCACCCTGCCGCTGCTCGGCGGCATGCTCCGCGACTCCTACGGGCTGGTCGGCCGGCGCCTCGCCGTGCAGGCCAACACCGACCTGGGCACGCTGCCGATGTACACGCAGGCCAACTGGTCGCGCGGCACGGCCTCGGGCGGCGGTCTCTACCCCGTCGGCGTGCACTGGGTCTCCGGTCCCTCCGGCCCGCTGACGCCGGGCGTGCACCACTACTCGCCGCAGCACCACGCCGTGCAGCGGCTGCTGACCGGGGACGTGACCGGCGAGGTCCGTGCGGCGGTCGGCGACGCCGGACTGCACCGGGACGCCGACCAGTTCCTCGTCCTCGGCGTCAAGTTCTGGCAGAACGCGTTCAAGTACAACAGCTTCAGCTACCACGTCGTGACGATGGACCTCGGCGCACTGCTGCAGACCTGGAGCATGTGGGCGCGCGCCCGCGGCCTGCGGATCGACCCCGTCCTGTGGTTCGACGAGCCGCGCCTGGGCCGGCTGCTCGGCGCGGACGCGGACGACGAGGGTGTCTTCGCGGTCGTGCCGCTGCGGTGGGAGGGCGCCGTTCCGGCCCAGGGCACGGCGCCGGCCGCCTCCCGCACCACCGGCGTCCGCACCTCCGGGGTCCGGCACCGCGAGCAGGAGCGCTCCCGCCGCGTCATCGCCTTCGACACCGTGCGCACGGTGCACCGCGCCACCACCGCGCACGCGGCGGAACGCCCGTCGCCCGGCGCCCTGGAGAGCGCCGCCGCCCCCGCGGTGCCCGCCGGCGGCGAACGGGTGCCGCTGCCGCCCGCCGCGCCCATGGACCTGAGCGTGCGCCGGGCCCTGCGCTCGCGCCGCAGCAGCTTCGGGCGGTTCACCGGCCTGCGGCCGCTGTCCGCCGCGCACCTCACCGCCGCCCTGCGGGCCGCCGCGGCGGGGACGGAACTCACCACCGACGCCACCCCGCCCGGCGGGCCCCGGCTCGCCTCGCTGTACGTCTTCGTCAACCACGTCGAGGGGGTGCCCCGGGGCACCTACGCCTTCGACCCCGCCACGGACGAACTGCGCCTGATCAAGCAGGGCGCCCCCGGGCCCTTCCTGCAGGCGCACTACTTCCTCAACAACTACAACCTGGAGCAGGCCGCCGCCGCCATCGTCCCCGCCATCCGCACGCACCAGGTCCTCGACGCCGTCGGCGAGCGCGGCTACCGGCTCGTCAGCGCCGCCATCGGTGCGGCCGCTCAGGCCGTGTACACCGCCGCGGCCGCGTCGGACACCGCCTGCGGTGTGGCGCTGGGCTTCGACAGTGTGGCCTTCGCCGAGGAACTGGGACTGACCGGGACGGGCGAACTGCCCCTGCTGCTCATGCTGGTCGGCAACGAACGCCCCCGCCCCGCGGACTTCCACTACGACCTCGCGCCGTCCCCGGTACCGAGCCCCCCGCGCCGTACCCCGGAAGGGATCGCGGAAGAGACCCCGGAAGAGATCCAGGAGGACGAGGACCGGTGACCACCTCGCTCACTTCGCCGGAGCTCGCGTCCGGCGCCGCGCCCGCCTCGGCGCTCTCCCCGCGCTTCATGATGCGCCTCGCCGGTCTGCCCGTCGAGGCGGCCGAGGCGCTGCGCAGCCCCGCCGCGCGCGGCTGGGCCGACGAGGTGCTGGCCGAGGAGGCCCGCCTGCGGGAGCTCGGCGCCCGCCTGAGCGACCCGCTCGCCGCGGTCGTCGAGGGCAACGAGGACGACGGCATGCGCCGGGAGGTGCTGCGTCTGCGGCGCGCGGTGTTCAACAACCGGCTCCCGCAGGACGTGCCCGCCGCCCTCGGCCTTGCCGCCCGCCTCGGAGGCACCACCGGCCACGACCTCGCCGGCTGGCTGCACGAGCGCCGCCACCTGGCGGAACTGCACGCCCGGGGACCCGAGTTGCTCGCGGAGGAGTTCGGCCGCGGCCGTGCCTCACTGCGCCGGCTCGCCGATTCCGAGCAGCTGCGGCTGGGCCTGCTGCTCGCCTCCCCGACGCTCGACGGGCAGCTCGACGCGTACATCCGGGGCGACGCGTCCGCGTCCGGCAAGCGCGGCCGCAAGATCGAGCGGTCGCTGCTCGCCTACCTGTACCGCACGGCCTGCAAGACCAGTCCCTTCAGCACCTTCACCGGGGTCGCGCTCGGCGTGTTCCGGCCGGACGCCGCCCCGGCGGGCGCCGTCGAGGTGGTCGAGAGCTGGTCCGGGCACGCCCGCCTCAACGTCGTCGTCCTGCGCCGCATCGCCGAGGCCGTGGCCGCGGACCCCGAGCGGCGCGGCGACCTGCTCGTCGGCCCGGCCTCCGGCTGGGAGCTGGACGACGAACGGGTGCGGTTCGTCCGGCGGTCGGTGACCGCGGGCGACGACAGCGCCCCCGTCAGCTTCGACGCCGCCCGGGACCGGCTGTTCTTCCTGCGCCGCAGCGGCGCGCTCGAAGGGCTGCTCGCCCTGCTCCGCGAGCGGCCCCGGCTGCGCCACCGGGATCTCACGTCGTGGCTGACCACCGAGCGCGACGCCAGTCGGGAGGACGCGGAACGCTACCTGTCGGCGCTGCTGCAACTGGGCATGGTGCAGCTCGACGGCCTCTACCCCGATGTGCACAGTCCCGACCCGGTCCGCGCGTTCCAGGACGCGCTGCGTGAGGTCGGCCGCCCCTGGGCGCTGGACGTCGCCGCGCGCCTGGACGGCGTGGCCGCGGCCGTCGACGCCTACCCCACCGCGCCGCTCGCCCGCCGCCGCGAGCTGCTGACCGGCCTCAAGCGCGACCTGCCCGCGCTCGTGGAGTCCCTCGGCGCCTCCGGAACGACGCTGCCGCAGACCCTGGTCTACGAGGACGTACGGGCCGGCGCGGCACCCGTCACCGCCGATCAGCGCACCTGGACCGATCTGGCGGCCGGCCCCCTGCGGTCGCTGGCGCGTATCCTGCCCGCGTTCGACGTGTCCCTGGCACAGCGGCTCACCTTCAAGGGCTTCTTCCTGGCCCGCTACGGCAGCGGCGGCCGCTGCGACGACCTGCTGCGCCTCGTCCACGACTTCCACGAGGACCTGTTCGAGCAGTATCTGCTGTTCACCTCGCAGCGCGGACCCCACGACCCCGCCGAGGGCCACGCCCCGGAGGAGAACTGGCTCGGGCTGCCGCAGATCACCGCACTCGACAAGGCCCGCGCCGCCTTCGTGCGCCGCATGCGCGAACTGTGGCGGGACCGGCCGCAGGGCGCGGAGGAACTGCGGCTGGACGAGGCGTTCGTGGAGGAGGTCGCCGGTGAACTCGTCCCGCTCGCCGAGGGCTTCGCCGCGCAGAGCCACTTCCTCCAGCTCGCCGCCCGCGAGGAGGACCCCCTCGTCGTCCTCAACGGCTCGTACGGCGGACTGTGCTTCCCCTTCACCCGCTTCACCCACTGCTTCGACACCGCGGGCGACGACCCCGGACTGTCGGCGGCGCTCCTGGCCGACCTGCGGGCGGCGCAGCCGGAGGGTGCGGTCTTCGCGGAGATCACCGCGGGCTCGGCGACCACGAACCTCAATCTCCACGGACGCATGACGGACTATCAGATCCTGTGTCCCGGCGAGACCGGCTCCGCCCCGCCCGAGCAGCGCATCCACCTGGACGACCTGTACGTGGAGCACGACGCCGAGCAGGACCGCCTGGTCGTGCGGTCCCGGCGGCTCGGCAAGGAGGTCGTCCCGCTCTACCTCGGCTACCTGGTGCCCATGGTGCTCCCGGAGATCCCCCGCACCCTGCTGCTGCTCTCCCCGACCTCCAAGACCGCCCTGGACGTGTGGACGGGCGTCCCCGAGGCGCCCGCCGCCGGCGGGGTCACCGCCCGCCCCCGGGTGCGGCACGGATCCGTCGTGCTGAGCCGCCGCAGCTGGACCGCCGACGCCGCCGCCCTGCCCGTCCGCCCCGGCGGGCAGGACGACGCCGGCTGGTTCCTGGCCTGGCAGCGCTGGCGGCGCGAACACGGCCTCCCCGCCCGGGTGTTCGCCACCGTGCACGCTCCCCGGGGCGCCGCCGGCGGCTGGGCGGGCGGCGGCTCCAAGCCGCACTACGTCGACTTCGACAGCCCCCTGTGCCTGGTCGCCCTGGAGGGACTGCTCAAGGAGCGTGCCGGACGGGTCGTCCTGGAGGAGATGCTCCCGGCCGAGGACGACCTCCACGTCCGCACCGCCCGCGGCCGGCACGTCGCCGAACTGGCGGTCGAGATCCTCCCCGCCGCCCCGGCACGCCCCGCACCCGACGAGGAAGGACACGGTGAGCGGTCATGACCTCACCCATCCAGGCCGGTACCGCCCCCACCGCTGCCGCTCCCGGCGCATGGCAGGCGCTGCACGTCTTCTACGCCGCCAGCCCGCGGCCGCTGCTGCTCGACTGCGTCCGGCCGCTGGTCGCCGAACTCGACTCCGAGGGGCTGCTGTCGGGGTACTTCTTCATCAACTACTGGCTCCAGGGACCGCACGTACGCCTGCGCCTGAAGCCGTCCTCGGCGGACGTCGCCGAGGAGGTCGGCGAGCGCGCGCTGCGGGCCGTGCGGGGCTTCCTCGCCACCCGCCCCGCGCTCTACGAGGTCAAGGCCGGCTTCCTCGCCGACCTGTACAACCAGCTGTTCGAGCTGGAGTACCCGCGGGAGCAGCGGGACAAGCTGGTCGGCCCGGACGGCCGGATGCTGCTGCGGGACAACAACTCCGTCAGCGTCGAGCCCTACGAGCCGGAGTACGGCAAGTACGGCGGCCCGGCCGGCGTCGCGCTCGCCGAATGGCACTTCCAGCGCTCCAGCGACCTGGTCATCGAGGCCCTGCGCACGATGAACCTGCACGTGCGCACCGTCCTGCTGGGCACCGCCGCCCAGTTGATGATGGTCATGTCGGCCTCCTTCCTGGACGACGACGAGCAGCTGGCGCACTTCCTGGAGCGCTACCACGCCTTCTGGGACGGCGCCTTCTCCGGGACGGAGTTCACCGCCCGCAAGGGCTACGACCGGGCCTTCGGCGACATGGGCGCCGAGCTGGGCCGCAGGTTCACCGGGATCCGGTCCGCCATCGCCGCCGGCGCCGAGGAGGAACTGCCCGGCTTCCTGCGCGGCTGGGCGCGGCACTGCCGCGAACTGGCCGGCCGGGTACGGGAGCTGGCGGCCGCCGGCCGGCTGGTCTTCCGGTCCTGGAGCGGCGACGACGAGTTCGAGGTCACCGAGCCGGGCCGGGCCCTGGCGATGCTCATGTCCCCGTACATGCACATGACCAACAACCGGCTCTCGGTGACCATCCGCGACGAGGCGTTCCTCGCCTACGTCCTCGCCCGCGCCCTGCGCGAGGGCACCGGCGCCGCAGAGGGGGAGCGGTGACCGCCCCGCCCTCCCTGCTCGCGCTGCGCCCGCGGCGCAGACCGGACCTGCTGATCGGGCCGTCCGTCCTGCGCGGCGCAACTCCCGTCCACCCCGTCAAGGACCCCGTCGGCGGCCGCCGTTTCGAACTGCGGCCCAAGGAGTTCTTCGTCCTGTCCCGGCTCGACGGCGAACAGACCCTCGGCGCCATCGGCGACGCCTACGCCCGGGAGTTCGGCGCCCGCCTGGACGACGCGCGCTGGCAGCAACTCCTCGGCCTCTTCGGCGCGCGCCGGCTGCTCGACGGCGGCCCGCTCCCGGAGCCGGCCGCGGCGGCTCCCGCGCCGCGCGTGCAGGAGGGCAGGTCCACCCTGCTCAACGGCCACGTGCGGATGTCCTCCGACGCCGGTGCGCTGATCGAGACCCTCCACCGGCGCACCGCCTTCGCGCGGACCCCGGTCTTCCTGGCCGCGCTGCTGGTCCTGGTCCTCGGCATGCTCGTGCACCTGACCGCGCGCCTGGGCACCCTCGTGCACGACGTCTCCCAGCTGGCGCAGCGCCCCGTGCTGCTGATGGCGGTCGGTGTCGTGCTGTGGGTGAGCCTGGCCCTGCACGAACTGGCGCACGGACTGGTCGGCCGGGCCTTCGGCGGCACGGTCGCCGAGATCGGGCTGCGCTGGCGGCTGCCGGTGACGTACCTGTACTGCCTCGTGCAGGACGTGGCGTTCTTCGCCCGGCGCCGCCACCAGATCGCCACCGCGGCGGCGGGCCCCGCGGCGAACCTGGTCTTCCTGCTGCCGTTCTGGCCGCTGTGGGCCTGGGCGCCGGACGACGGCCCCACCCACTACGCCCTCGGCGGGACGCTGCTGCTCGGTGTCGCGGTGGCGCTGGCCAACCTCGTCCCGCTTCCCCCGCTGGACGGCTACAAGCTGCTCGGCTACGCCGTCGGCATCGGCCAGCTGGCGGCCGGCAGCCGTACCTTCCTCGGTCATGCGGTGGCCGGCCGCTTCGGCCGCGGGCCGGGCGCGCGGGCCTATCCGCGCCGGGCCCGCGCGGTCTACACGCTGTACGGGCTGCTGGCCGGGGCCCTCACCACGGGAACGGCCGCCGCCGTACTGGCCGCCGCCTGCTGGTGGCTGGCCGGCCGGTACGGTGCCCCGGCCGGCGCGGCCCCCGTGCTGCTCCTCGTGGCCGCCGTCGTGCTCCGGCGGCTCGGGCTGGCCGCCCGTGCCCGGCGCACCGCGCACCCCCCCCAGGACGGAGAGCGGACGGCACCGGACGCCGTGCCCTCTCCCGGTACCACCCCTTCCGGCCCGCCGCGCGCCCCGCGCGCGCGGTCCGGCGACGACCCCCACACACCAAGGGAACGGCAGATGACGGCAGTGGACACGGCCCCCGAGGCCGTGGTGATCGACGACGTGCACAAACGCTACGGCCCGGTCCGGGCCGTGGACGGGGTGTCGTTCACCGTGCACCGCGGTGAGTTCTTCGGGATCCTCGGGCCCAACGGCGCCGGCAAGACCACCCTCATCGAGATGGTCGAGGGACTGCGCCGGGCCGACAGCGGCGGCGTCCGCGTGCTCGGCGCCTCCCCGTGGCCGCGCGACACCGCGCTGCTGAGCCGCATGGGCGTCCAGACGCAGGCCTCCGCCTTCTTCACCCGGCTGACCGCCCTGGAGCACCTGGAGACCGTCGCCGTCCTCTACGGCCTCGGCCCCGAGGCGGCCGTCCGCGCCCTGGACCTGGTGGGCCTGTCCGCGCAGCCCCGTACCCGCGTCGACAACCTGTCCGGCGGCCAGCGCCAGCGACTGGCCATCGCCACCGCGCTCGTTCACGACCCCGAGCTCATCATGCTGGACGAGCCCACCGCCGCCCTCGACCCCGAGGCCCGCCGCTCGCTGTGGAACGTGCTGCGCGAACTGAAGCGCGAGGGCCGCACCATCGTCCACACCACCCACCACCTGGACGAGGCCGAGGCCCTCTGCGACCGCGTAGCGATCATGTCCGCGGGCAAGGTCGTCGCGCTCGACACCCCCGCCAACCTGGTCCGCTCCCTCAAGGCGCCGACGAGGGTCCTGGTCCCCGCCGACCGCATCACGGTGGAACGCGCCCGCGCCATCGAGGGCGTGGACCGCGCCGAGGTCGAGGGCGGCGAGGTCGTCATGGAGACCCGGGTGGCCGGACAGGTGATCGTCGCCGTGAACGACATCGCGGGACCGGACGCCGTGCAGACCCGCACCGCGACCCTGGAGGACGCCTACCTCGCCCTGACCGGATCGGAGCACTGACCGTGAGCGCGTACGCAGCACTGACCAAGGCCAACTACCGCGCCTACGTCAGGGACCAGACCACCGTCTTCTTCACCTTCGCCTTCCCGCTGCTCTTCCTCGTCGTCTTCGGGCTGATCTTCAAGGGCCGGACCGTCGAGGACGGCGGCCCGCCGTACATCAACTACATCGCGCCCGGCGTGCTGTCCTGGGGCGTCGGCAACGCCGCCATGTTCGGTGTGGCGTTCACGATGATGCACTGGCGCCGCGACGACATCCTCCGGCTGATCTGGCGCACGCCCACCTCGCTGCCGTCCGTGCTGGCCTCCCGCTACGCCCTCGCCATCGGCGTGGGCCTCGTGCAGGCCGCCCTGTTCATCGGCGTCGCCCTGCTGCCGCTGTTCGGCCTCGAGCTCGCCTCCGGCTGGCCGCTGGTGATCCCGGTGCTGATCCTCGGCATCACCACGTTCATGGCGCTCGGGCTCGTCGTCGGCAGCCTCGCCGACACACCCGAGGCCGTCGCCGCGATCGCCAACTGCGTCATGGTGCCGATGGCGTTCCTGTCCGGGTCGTTCTACCCCAGCGACCTGATGCCCGGCTGGCTGCGGGACATCGCGCTCGCCCTGCCGCTGCGCTACTTCAACGACGGCGTGCTCGGCGTGCTCTCGCAGACCCACCACGGCAGCGCCTCCGACCTCGCCGTCGCCTGTGCCGGACTGGTCGGCTTCGCCGCCCTGTTCGCGCTCGTCGCGGCCCGGACCTTCCGCTGGAGCAACCGGGGATGACCGCCGAACCCACCGCGCCCGCGGCCGCGCCGCCCCACACGCCCGGGACACCCACCGACGCCGCGGCCCGCACCCTGCGGGACGCCCTGGCCGCCCGCCACCTCACGACGGCGCCGGACGTAGTGCCGCTCGGCGCCGTCGACACCCTCAACCCCGGCCGCGACCCCCACGCGGACCGCCGGGCGGACGCCGTGGTCCACCTCACCCACGACGCCGTCCTGATCGGCCCGTTCGCCGGTACCGACCCCGCCGAGGACGCCTGCGGCCAGTGCCTGGCGATGCGCTGGCAGCGCCTGCGCACCCGCTCCGAGCGCGAGGCCTGGGAGACCGGCAGCCCCGCGAGCGCCGCGGGGCGGTGGCCGGTGCTGCCGGAGTACGTCGTCGACGCCGTCGCGTCCCTGTTCGCCGCCGCGCTCGCGCGCCGCGCCGACGGGCCGCTGCCCCGCGTCGTCCGGCTCGACCTGGCCACCCTCCAGGTCGCCACGGTGCCGCTGCTGCGCGAGCCGCTCTGCCCGCGGTGCGCCCCGGCCGCCGAGGCGGCGACCGCGCCGACGGGGACCGTCCCCCGGCCCAAGCCCTCGCCCGACGCCTACCGGCTGCGCTCCCCGCGCTCGTACGAGCTGCCCGCCCAGGCCCTCGCCAACCCGGTGTGCGGTGTGCTCGGCGCCACCACCTGGACCGACGTGAAGTCCCCGACCACCGCGCCGGTCGCCGGCAGCGTCTTCATGCGCGGCTACGCGGGACTGACCGACGTCACCTGGAGCGGACAGGCCAACTCCTTCCGGGCCAGCCGCGACCTGGCCTTCCTGGAGGGGCTGGAACGCTACGCCGGTACCCACCGCAGGCGCCGCGCGCCCCTGCTGACCGCCGCCTGGGACACCTTGGGGGACCGGGCCCTCGATCCGCGCGCGTGCGGCCTGTACGCCCCCGGGACCTACCGCGGCGACCCCCTGCTCAGCCCCTTCACCCCCGACCGGCCGATCCCGTGGCTGCCGGGCTGGTCGCTGCGCGACGAACGCCCCGTCCTCGTCCCCGCCCGCCTGGTGCACTACAGCGCGGGTCTGGCCGCCGACAATTTCGTCTTCGAGTGCTCCAACGGCTGCGCCATCGGCAGCTGCACGGAGGAGGCGGTCCTGTTCGGCCTGCTCGAACTCATCGAGCGCGACGCCTTCCTGCTCGGCTGGTACGGCAACGCGCCCCTGACCGAGATCGACCTCGGCTCACTCGCCCGCGGCACCACCCGCGCCATGGTCGACCGGGCCGCGCTCCAGGGCTACGACGTGCACGTCTTCGACAACCGCGTCGACCTTCCGGTGCCCGTCGCCACCGGGCTCGCGGTCCGCCGCGACGGGGGCCCCGGCACCCTGGCGTTCGCCGCGGGCGCCGCCTTCGACCCGGAGACGGCCGTGGAGTCCGCCGTCTCCGAGATCCTCACCTACATCCCGCACCTGCCCGGCCAGGTCCGCGAACGCCCGGACGAACTGGACGCCATGGCCGACGACTTCGACCTGGTGCGACGACTGCCGGACCACGCGGCGCTGTTCGGGCTGCCCCGCATGGCCGGGCACGCCGCGAGCTACCTCGAACCGTCCGCGGTGCGGTCGCTGGAGGAACTGCACGCCGACTGGGAGCAGTTGCGCCCGCAGACCGGCGACCTGCTCGACGACGTCGCCCTGTGCCGGGACCTGCTCGCCGGGGCGGGCTTCGACGTCATCGCCGTCGACCAGACCACACCCGAGCAGGAGCGCATGGGCCTGCGGACCGTGTGCACCCTGGTCCCCGGCCTGCTGCCGATCGACTTCGGCTGGTCCCGGCAACGGGCGCTGACCATGCCCCGGTTGCGTTCGGCCTTCCGCCGGGCCGGGCTGCGGGAGACCGACCTGTCCGAGGCCGAACTGCGCCGGGTCCCGCACCCGTTCCCCTGACGACCGGGCCGGGCCGGCGCGCACGGCGAAGCCCCCTGTCCGGCGGCGCGAACCGCCGGACAGGGGGCCGAGGGCCGGATCAGGCCGTGCAGCTGGTGGTGCTGGTGGTGCTGCTGCAGGTGCTGGTGCTGCTGCAGCTGGTGGACGAGCCCAGCATGACCTCGCTGGCGTCGGAGTAGTCGGTGATCTCGAAGGTCTCGGACTCGAGCTCCAGGATCTCGTCGGCAAGCGACGCGAGGGACTTCGGCTGCGGCGACATGGTGGTCCTCCTCAACGTGAACGTGGCGGGAGCGGCCCGGGCCCGGGTGGATCGAGCGGAACACCCGTGCGCGGTACCGGATTCAGTTCTACCGACGCCCGCTGGCAGATGGCCCACGTCCCGCTGTCACCTCGCTGTCAGCCCCCTTCGCGCCCCCTCAGCGACCAATGCGCACGCAAGGACAAGGAGCCCCCGGCGTGAATCCCGCAGCCCCCACTTCCCCCGCCGCCACCGCGGTCCTCGACGGCCTGCCCGGCGTCCTGCGCCCGGCCGTCGAGGACCATCTCGACCTGCACCGCCACCCCGAACTGTCCGGCGCCGAGGAGCGCACGGCGGCGCGCGTCACCGCCCGCCTGACCGCGGCCGGCTACCGGACCACCGGCGGCGTGGGCGGGCACGGCGTCGTCGGACTGCTGGACAACGGCCCCGGACCCGTGGTCATGCTGCGCGCGGAACTGGACGCGCTGCCCGTGCGGGAGACCACCGGTCTGGCCTGGGCCAGCGAGCACGACGGCGTCATGCACGCCTGCGGCCACGACCTGCACCTCGCCTGCCTGACGGGAACGGCCGACCTGCTGGCGGGCGCGGCGGACCACTGGTCGGGCACGCTCATGGTCGTCGGCCAGCCCGCCGAGGAGACCCTGAGCGGTGCCCGCGCGCTGCTGGAGGACGGCCTCTACGAGCGGTTCGCCACCCCCGGCGTCGTCCTCGCCCAGCACGCCGCGCCCCTGCCCGCCGGGATGGTCGCGCACGCCCACGCGCACGGGCCGGTGCTGGCAGGCAGCCGCCTGCTCGAAGTGGTCGTCCACGGCTCGGGCGGGCACGCGGCCGCTCCGCATCTCTCGGTGGACCCGGTCGTCGCCGCCGCGGCGATCGTGCTGCGGCTGCAGACCGTGGTGTCACGGGAGACCGCCCCGGCCGAGCAGGTCGTGCTCACCGTCGGCTCCCTGCACGCCGGTGTCCGGGGCAACATCGTCCCGGACCGGGCCACGCTGGAGGTCTCGGTGCGGGCCTTCACCGATGCCGCACTCGACCGTGTGGAGGCCGCCGTGCGGCGCATCGCCGCCGCCGAGTGCGCGGCCTCGCGGTGCCCGGCCGAGCCGTCGGTCCGGGTGCTGGCGCAGTCACCCCCCACCGTCCCGGACGCCGGGGCCGCGGAGGCGGTGCGCCGCGCCCACGAACAGGCCCTCGGAGAAGGGCGCGTGGCGCTCTGGCCCGCGTCGACGGCCACCGAGGACTTCCCGCTGTTCGGCCCCGCCGGGGCGCCCCTGCACGGCGCGGGCGGCGTCCGGACCGCCTACTGGATGTTCGGCTGCACCGGCCCCCGCCAGTGGGCCGGGACCCCCGGGGGCAGCGCCGCCGAGAAGATGGCGGCCCTGCCCCCCAACCACGCACCGGACTTCCGCACCGACCCGCGCCTGGCCGTCCCGGCCGGCATCACCGCCCTGACGGCGGCGGCCCTGGCATTCCTCGGACCGGGGGTCACGCCGCGCTGATCGTCTTCTGCTCGACGTACTGGCCCAGGCCCGCGGCGCCGAACTCCCGGCCGATGCCGCTGGTCTTGTAGCCGCCGAACGGCCCGTCGAAGCCACCGAAGCCGCCGTTGACGGAGAACGTCCCGGTGCGGATGCGCCGAGCCACGGCGAGCCCGCGCTCGGTGTCGGACGTCCACACGCCGCCGCTCAGGCCGTACGGGGAGTCGTTGGCGATGCGCACCGCGTCGTCCTCGTCGTCGAAGGGGATGACGACCAGCACCGGGCCGAAGATCTCCTCCTGCGCGATGCGCATGGAGTTGTCCACGTCCGCGAAGAGCGTGGGCCGCACGTAGTAGCCCTCCTCCAGGCCCTTCGGCATCCCGGGGCCGCCGGTCACCAGGCGGGCGCCCTCCTCGATCCCGAGGTCGATGTAGGACCGCACGCGCGCCTGCTGGTCGGCGCGGACCATCGGGCCGAGGTAGGTGGCCGGGTCGGACGGGTCGCCGACGCTGATGCCCTCCATCATCGACGCCACCGCCGCGACGACCTCCTCGTACCGCGAGCGGGGCGCCAGGATCCGGGTGTGGGCGATGCAGGCCTCGCCGTTGTTGCCGAGCGACGCCGACTTCAGGCCCTCGGTCACCGCGGCCAGGTCCGCGTCTTCCAGGACGACGGCCGCGGACTTGCCGCCCAGTTCCAGGCTGACGCGCTTGAGCTGCTCCCCGGCGACGGAGGCGATCCGCCGGCCGGCTGCGGTGGACCCGGTGAAGGCGATCTTGTCGACGCCGGAGTGGGCGACCAGGTACGCGCTGGTCTCACGCCCGGCGGGCAGGATGCTCAGCACGCCCTCGGGCAGCCCGGCCTCCGCGAACAGCTCGCCGAGCACCAGGGCGTCGACCGCGGTCTCGGGCGCGGCCTTGAGGACCACCGTGCAGCCCGCGAGCAGGGCCGGGACGAGCTTGGCCAGCGCCGACTGGTGCGGGGCGTTCCACGGGATCACCGCGGCGACGACGCCGACCGCCTCGCGCCGCACGAGCGTGCGGCCGGAGCCGGCGGAGGGCAGCTCCTCCTCCCAGCCGAACCCTTCAGAGGCCCGCAGATAGGCGGCCGTCTGCTCGGCGATCCCGCCGGTGTGCAGCCAGTGGGTGAACCACAGGGGCGAGCCGTTCTCGGCGGTGACGAGCGCGGCCAGCTCCTCGCCGCGCGCGGTGTGCAGCTCGTTGAAGCGGCTGATCACCGCGCGGCGCCCGGCGGGCGTCGTCAGCGGCCAGGGCCCGTGGTCGAAGGCCTCGCGGGCGGCGGCCACGGCCCGGTCGACGTCGGCGGGGACGGCCTCGGGAACGACGCCGACCAGCCGCCGGTCGTGCGGCGAGCGGACCTCGATGGTGCCGGTGCCGGCGGGGGCGACCCAGCGTCCGCCGATGAACAGCCGGTCGAAGGAGGTGACGGAGGGGGAGACGGTCATGAGGGCTCTCTCTGGAGGGCAGGGTGGTGCGTCCCGAGATAAAGGGACGCCGGTCTCTTACCTTTCCCACGTTAACAGTCCGCTGGCCCGTTAATAAGCGCCCGGCGGCCCGTTACGCTGTAACGGTGGCCACACCGGCCGCAGGACGCCCGAGGCACCTGAGAGCCCGAGAGAAGGGGGACCGGCACCGTGAGCCAGCCACAGGACGCCGCCGCGTTCCAGCGCGCCCGCCGCCCCGAACAGCGCGAGCAGCGCCGCGAGGCGATCCTCGACGCCGCCGCCGCGCTGCTCCGCGAGATGCCCGCGGGCGAGGTCAGCCTGCGCGAGCTCAGCCGCCGCGTCGGGCTCTCCAAGTCCAACGTCGTGCGCTACTTCGAGACCCGCGAGGCGGTCTTCCTCGAACTCCTCGACCGCTCCATCGGCGACTGGCTCGACGCGCTGGAGGGCGAACTGCCGCCCGTGCCGGGCCCGGACGGGCCGGCGGTCTCGTCCCGCGCGCTCGCCGGGGCCTGGGCGGACTCGCTGGCCCGCCGGCCGCTGCTGTGCGAGCTGTGGAGCATCCTGGCGGCGGTCCTGGAGCGCAACGTCTCCGTCGCGTCCGTCCGCGCGTTCAAGCTCCGCGAGGCGGAGCACCGCGCCCGGCTGGCCCGCATGGCCGGCGACCGCCTGCCGGGCCTGGGCGAGGCCGCCGCGAGGGAACTGACCCGGATCTCCGTCGTGCTGACCGCGGGCCTGTGGCCGTTCGCCAACCCCTCGCCCGCGGTCGTCGAGGCCACCGGGGACCCCTGCCTCGCGGACGCCCGCGTCGACTTCGCCGAGTCGCTCGGCACCATGCTGCACGCGGCGCTCGCGGGGCTCCTGTGCGAGCGCGCGACGCCCTGACGGGCAGACCCGGCCGGGCTGTTGGGAGCTCGCGCAGCTTAGCCGGATTCGTCACCGCGGGTGGCCGCTTCGCCCCGGTCGCCCGGGCCGGCGTCCGCCGCCGTACCGTGGTCACATGGCTGTCCCGGACCTCATCCGCATCGTCTCCCGCTCCTCACCCATGGCCCTCGCCCAGGTCGAGCGGGTCCGCGCCGAACTGGGCGCGCTCCACCCCGGCATCACCACCGAGGTCGTGCCCGTCACCACCTCCGGTGACCGCTGGATGGGCGACCTCGCCCGGCTCGGCGGCAAGGGCGCGTTCACCAAGGAGGTCGACGCCGCCCTCCTGGAGGGCCGGGCCGACCTCGCCGTGCACTGCGTCAAGGACATCCCCGCCGACCGCCCGCTGCCCGCCGGCACCGTGTTCTCCGCGTTCCTCAAGCGCGACGACATCCGCGACGCCCTCGTGCACCCGGGCGGTCTCACCCTGGACGCGCTGCCCGACGGGACCCGGATCGGCACCTCCTCGGTCCGGCGCGTCGCGCAGCTCGCCGCCTCGCACCCCCATCTGACCTGCGTCCCGCTGCGCGGCAACGCCAACCGCCGCCTGGAGAAGCTCGCCGAGGGGGCCGCCGACGCCCTCCTGCTCGCCGTCGCCGGCCTCGAACGCATCGGGCGGGCCGACGTCGTCACCGAGGTCCTGCCGGTCGAGACGATGATCCCGCCCATCGGCGCCGGCGTGCTGGCGCTGCAGTGCCGCGAGGACGACACCGCCACCATCGACGCCGTCAGCGACCTCGGTGACCCCGCCACCCACCGCGAGACCACCGCGGAACGCATGTTCCTCCACGTGCTGCAGGGCCACTGCAACAGTCCCATCGCCGGCTACGCCCGTGCCGAACGCGACGGCCGGCTCTCCCTGCGCGCCCGGGTCTTCTCGCCCGACGGCAAAACCGTCCTCGACGCGCACGAATGGGCCGGCCCGCTCGACCCGGCCACGCTCGGCACGTCGGTCGCGGTGGCCCTCCTGCGGCAGGGCGCGCGCGAGCTGATCGACAGCATCGCGCACTGACGTACCGTCAGGAAGTCTCGAGGGGCAGCCGGTAGCGGACGGCGGGACGGCCGTTCACGGTCACGTCCGCCACCGCGGTGAAACCGCTGCGCGCCAGCACGGCCCGGGATGCGGCGTTGTCCAGCGCGGCCACCGCGTCCAGCGTGCGCAACCCGTACGCGGTGGCCGCCAGCCGGCACACCTGCGCGACCGCGGCGGTCGCCACCCCACGGCCCGTCGCGTTCTCCCCGACCCGGTAACCGAGTTCGGCCGCGCCGTCCGCCACGTCCACCAGATTGACCCGCCCCACCAGTTCGTCCCGCTCGTCGAGCACGACGTGGAAGTGGCACGTCCCCGCGCTCTGCTCCGCGAGCAACGCCTGGTGCCGCGCGGCGAACCCGGCGAAATACGCGTCGCCCCGGTCCGGCACGGACCGGGCGAACCACTCCCGGTTCGCCCGCTCGAAGGCGAGCAGCGCGTCCGCGTGACCTTCCGTGAGCCGCTCCAGCCTGATCATGCCCGGCAGCATACCGGCGGGTTCCGCCCCCGGAGCGGGACGCGTCCCGCCGTCCTTCGTCCGCCGTCTTCCGTCCGCGTCCGCGTCCGTGGGCCGGGGAGCGCGCGGCTACATCGCCACCACCCGGGCGATCAGCCCCACGGCGATGAGTGCCGCCACGGCGAAGATCAGGATGAGGGAGACGACCTCCCACGCGGTCCGCACCTCCGGCGGCTCGGTGTAGGAGATGCCGGCCGTGGTGCTGCTCTCGCACGGCGGCGTGGGCGTGGGCGGTATCCCTTCGCGGTGCGGCTGGAGTTGGCGGGCGAGCTTCGGGCCGCTGTTCGTGGTCGGCATGTGCATCACTCCCGATGTGCGGATGACCGCGGCACTGGGGGCCCGCCCGGGACGGCGGCCCCTGCCGCGCTCTGCCCTGTCCTTCGATGGTAGGCCGCGCGGCGTCACCGCGCCCGTCGCGGCCCAGGTGACCTGCGGGTTCGCCTAGGGAGCCGCGCGGGTCGGACCGGGTCGTGGGGCGCCGCGAACCCGGGCCCCCGCCCCATGCCGCGGGGTCAGCCGCCCGTGGAGAGGAGCTCGTCGGCCCGCGGTGCGTCCGCACGCGGACGGCCGTGCGGACGAGTGGCCACGCAACGGGCGTATCCCGCACAGGCTGCTCCCATTGCCCGGAAATAACATGAGCCGGGCATCACGGCTGTTGACAGGAGTCAACCTATGGGGCGGCTGAGGGACGTGTGACGCGGCAGAGTACTCTGCGCGCCAATGGCATCGGATAACGACAGCCTGGAGATCCAGTGACCCTATCCCCCCGAATCCGGCCGCGCCCCGGCGTGCTCATAGCGGCCGCAGCAACCAGCATCATCGGGCTCGGCCTTTGTGCCGCGCCCGCCTCGGCGCACACTCCCAACTGGGACGTGAACTGCTCCGAGGTCACGTTCGTCGACCTCAAGGCCTACAACGGCGGTGTGGAGAACACGGTGACCATCACCGTGGACGGCAAGGACGTGCTCCCCACCGAGACCTTCGGTGCGGCGTTCCACAGGGACCACGTGACCCTGCCCGGGCACACCAGCCCGATCGAGGTCACCCTCACGGTCAAGGCCGGCGACGGCGCCCGCTACTCGTTCAGCGACACCAAGACGTCCCCGGCCTGCCAGGTCACGCCCCCGCAGACGCCGCAGTCCCCGTCGCAGAGCGCCACGCCGTCGGCCACCCCGACCACCGAGTCGCCCGCGCCCAGCGAGTCCCCGACCGTTGACGCGAGCGCGAGTGAGTCCGAGGCTGCACCCTCCCCGGCCGGTGGCGAGTCCTCGCCCGCCGCCGATCTCGCCGAGACGGGTGCCTCCAGCTCCACCCCGCTCCTCGCCGGTGGCGCCGCTGTCGCGCTGCTCGCCGGTGGCGGTCTGCTCTTCGCGAACCGCAAGCGTCGCGCCGCCCGTCACTGACGAGCCCCGCACGACACCTTGTTCATCGGCCCGGGTGCCGGCTCCTCCGCGTGGAGGGCCGGCACCCGGCTGCCGTTCCGGCCGCCCCCGACCCGGGCCGCCCCCGCCTCCGGATCGGCAGTCGACGAGCACACCGACAGCGTCTCGCCGCCCGCTGACCCTTTTTCGGCCGGCCGACCGCATGCCGAGGCACCCGGCCCGGTCCGCGGGCCGGACCACCTCGTCGAGCCGGCGCAGGACGCCGCCGACGACCTCCCGCGGCGCTGGGACCGACGCCGCCGCCGGCTCCCTCCGCGGTCGCCCGACCGACCGCGTCGCGGACGCAGACCGGTCCGTCGCGGACGCCGTCCTACGACGCCGGCTTGGACGTCCCGGTCCGCAGATACGCCGCGGGAGTTGTTCCGTACGCCGCCTTGAAAGCTCTGATGAAATGGCTGGCATCCGAGAAATGCCAGCGAGCCGCTATTTCGGACACCCCGACGGGATTTCCGCATCTCAAGAGATCGTCGTGCGCGTTCTGCAACCGCCGTCGACGCATGAACGTCATGATCGATTCGTCTGTAGCAGAAAAAGAGCGGTGCAGTGTTCGGAGGGATACGCCCAGTATCCCGGCGATCATTGCGGGAGAAAGATCGGGGTCCTCGATATTTCTCTCTATGACACCCTTCGCTGCTCGCACTATGATGTGTTGATGATCGGTATGTGGTCCTGGACGCATTGTCGGGGGGGCTGCCTCGTCAATGTGTCGGCGGGGTGAGGCCGTAGCGCCGGACGACGTCGTCCAGCCATTCCGGGTGCCCGTAGGTCAGTCCGTACTTCGCAGCGAGTTCGGTGAATGCGGACCGGTCGGTGGTACTTGCGGCCATCAGCTCGGCGAGGTCGCGGAAGTAGCGTTCGAAGCCGCCGGGGATGATGATCTCGATGATCCGTCCGGTGACATGGCCCGCATTCCACATGGCGTGCATCTGGCCGCGTGGCTTGACGATATACCCACCCGGGCCGAGCACCGTTTCGGATTCATCGGAGCGAAAGCCGATCTCTCCTTCTACGACGATGGAATATTCGTCCTCGCGGCTGTGCATGTGGGGCGCGCTGATAGTGCCCACTTCAAATGGGTGCTCGACGATTGACGCGCCCCCGTACGTCTCGCTACTCGAAATCTTGAAAGTAGCCCCGAAGCCGGGAATGTGTACATGTTCACCTTCCCCCGGAGGCACGACCGTGACAGGAAGGATAGGGGTGATGTTCACGCTGTCAACTCCCTTGTGTCCTACATTGTTGGAATTTTTGAGTGATGGGCGCATGGCTCTCGCCCTGAGGCACTTGCGGGCTGCCTGGTTGCCCAGGAAGCCCACAGATGATCGGCGATCCACGTCGGTGGATTCGCAGGGCACCTAGGGGAACTGTCCGGGGTGTACTCGCCCACGCACTGATCACCCTTATTGCGGCACCCCGAGCCTGGTTGCTGCAGCTTTTTTGCCTCCGATCCGCCCGGCAGACTTCCTTCGGCCTGACGGCTCGGTTGGCGGCCCGCGCTGCTATCTACGCTCGAATGGTTCATGACGCGCTGGTACCGCGATTGATTCAGACGACGCCGGCCGGGTGTGCGCGCCCTGCCAAAATGACGAGCTCCGCGAGCAATGTGCTCAGCAGACCCTCGGTCACTTCGTCACCGAGGAAGCAACCGTTGGTGTCGAAACGTCGATGGGACTGGAAGACGGTGACCTCCGGGTGAGCCACCACCGGGACATGCATGCGGTGCAGGATCTGACGCAGGACCAGTTGGCCGCGGGCGGTGCCGAACTGGGAAGGGGAGGCGCCGAGAACGGCGGCGGGCTTGACCCCCAGGACAGGCTGGTCAGTGGGCCGTGACAGCCAGTCGAGGGCATTCACCAGGACGCCTGGAATGGCCGAGTTGTATTCAGGGGTCGCGATGATGATGCCGTCGGCCTCTCGCACGCGTCGGCGCAGGTCTGCGACGGCGGCAGGTTCGGGACCGCTCTCAAGGTCCTGATCGAAGAATGGGAGCGAGCCGAGTCCCTCGTACAGGTCGATGGTGACGCCGGCCGGAGCCAGGTTCCGCACAGCACGCAGCAGGCCAGTGTTGTGGGAAGTGCGGCGCAGGCTGCCGGAAACGGCAAGGAAGGTCAGGTTGGACATGGCGGTGGATCCTCAGGTTGGTCAAGGGGTGCGGCGGGCAGCCGACGGCTGGGGACGGGGGGCGACCGCGGGTAGACGCCGATGGCGGGAAGGTTTCCTGGCGGGTCGTGTACCAGCGCATGATCGACCCGGCCCACTGGTGCTGGAGATCGACGGGCTCAGCGTTGTAGTGGTGCGGCGCTGTCCGACTGGGCAATCTTGCATCAGGGTTTCGTTACAGTCAATGTGTGTAACGAAACATTGTGACTGTCACCTCAGAGGTGGCCGCTGACTTCGGCTCGGCAGGGTCGCACGGGTTCGTCGAGGGCAGGCCGGTACCGGCTGTGAAGCCGTCGAGGGTGCCGGGCCGCTACTGCAAGCGCTTGAGCCGGTTGCGGACGAGGGCTTCGAGCCGGTCGAGCGCTACCACGGCCAGGGTTGGCCAGGCTGTGTTCGACGTGTGCCCATGTCCACCCGGCGGCGTCGAGATCGGGCGAGTGGGCAGGCAGCAGGAACGCTCCCAGTCACTCGCGTCCGGCGACGAGCTCGCGTACGGCGTGGGGGATTACCCGCAGCGGCCGCGACTTCCGCGCCGGCGCCCCGCCGGGATCGGCCCGCCCCCTCCGCGTATCGCACACCACACGGCTGCGGTCGCCGACCCACTCATCAGGGGCTTCGTGACGATTCACCCCGATGAGCTGAAGTCAGTAATGTAAGACCCGTGGGTCGCCGACAGGGGAGAGACGTGTTGTGAGCAGCAGGGACCGGGCGACAGCCGGGCCGCATGGAGAGGGCACGCCAGAAGCAACGGCGAACGCGTCGGCGCAACGCTCCCCGCGCACTGGCGGCAGGCCCCGAGATCCGGCGATCGAGGAGGCGATTCTCCAAGCCACTCGCAAACGCCTGGCCACCGATGGCTACACAAGGATGACAATTGGCGACGTGGTGGCAGACGCCGGGGTGACGCGCCCCACTCTGTATCGACGCTGGTCGAACAAGTACGAGCTGGCCGTCGATGCGCTGGCTTACGGCCTGCAGAGGCAGCGCGAGGCCTATCCGCCCCTGGACGTGGACGGTTTGGCACCGGTGGAGGCTTTTACCAGGGCCGTCGAACGGCTTGACCCTCGTTACCACAATGAGCGGGCCATGGCCCTGCATGGCAACTTCATGGGTGATGCCGAGCGCGAGCCGGCGCTGTTCGAGCAGTTCCGCGAGCAGGGCATTCATCCGCGGTGCGCAGAGCTGAAGCAGACGTTGCAGCATTTGCAGCATGCCGGTGCAGTGCGGGTGGATGCGGATCTCGACGCCACAGTGGTTCTCTGCTTCGGCAGTTACTTCGGCGACTACTTGCTGACTGGTCAGAGCACACCTGCGGACCACGCCGACCGGGTAGTCGCGGCCCTCTGGCCTTCGATCCGAGCCGACGACTGCTCGTCAAGTAAAAGCGCCTGAAAGGCCGTTCTCTTTCCGAATGCCGTGCTCGGATTTCGCTGGTCTGACGCAAGACCGGGGCGGTCGTGGCGGCGGATGCCTCCCCGACGGGCCGCGCGGTCTCCCTCGTCACAGCAGCTCCATGCTCCCCCAGTACGCGCCGAACCGGCGCCGGACACGGGCGTGATCATGACACCGCCTGCGCCACCCCCGTCCACGGTTCCCCCATCGTCCTCATCGGTGGGGCAAGTCCTGGCAGGACGTTGTTACGTGTCTGGTCAGGTGGTTGGGCTGGTGGTTCGCTGGGTCATGAGGCCGGATGAATCAGCCGGATTTCGGAGCCGGTTGGAGGAGTTCGCCGGGGAGGTGTTTGCGCCGCTGACGCGTGCGGATCAGCGGGTCAAGGGTGGTTCGTATCTGCGTGGGCTGTTGCTGGACAGGCGCCGGAAGTCGATGCAGCCGATGGCCGGACGGCTCGGTGGTGTGGACCATCAGCAGGTGCGGCAGTACATGACGTCCCTCCTGGCCGGTTGATGCGGTGCGGGGGAAGCCGGCCCGTCGGGCAGTGGCAGTGGTGCGACCGCACGTACGGGTGGTGGATGACACCGGCTTCCCCAAGGACGGCATCCCTCGCTGCGGGAGGGTCCGCCAGTACTCCGGAACGGTGTCCTGCAACAGTCGACGGCCCGCCGCAACCTGGGGTTCGGCGGGCCGTCGGGCCTGGTTTCAGGACGGACGGATCAACACACCAGGCAGGGGTTGAAACCCGTGCCCAGACCCACTACCTGCGCGTCCCGCAGCGCACCGGAGTAGGCCTGGAGCTCGTCCACGTCACCGTGGAGGTACTCGCCCCAGCCGTCACCGACCTTTGCCCTGCCGAGCTGGAGGGCGCCGGTGCTGTGCCAGCCGTTGGGGAGGCTCGCCGTGGCCTCGGCGTTGGTGTAACCGTCGAGGAAGAGTTTGATCGTGTCGGTCCCGTCGTCGTAGACCACGGCGAGACGCTGCCCCTGGCCCTCGCCGCCGTCCGCGCTCGCGATCTGTGACACCACCTTCTCGGGGGCTCCGGCCTCGTCCTTCTCCGGCATCACCAGCTGCCACTTGTACGTGGACGGGTCGTAGCGCACCTTGAACGCGTCGGTGTGCACGCCGGCCTGCGAGAGCACCGTCATCGGGTGGGCGGGCTCGGAGTCCGCGAGGCGGACGACGACGCCGAGGGTGAAGCTGTCGCCGGTGTCCACGACAGGCCCGTCGGCGGCGGCGTACCCCGTCTCGCCGTCCAGGTGCAGATGCCCGTCGCCGACGAGCGGCGGCGGCGTGTAGGTGCAGTCGGGATCGAGGTCCGGGATACAGGAATTGTCGGAGCCCCGGTAGATCGAAGCTCCCGAGCCGAGCCGCAGCGGCGCACCGTCCGACTGCTCGGGGCTCGTCCCATCCGCCGCGTTCTCCAGCGACCAGTGGCCGAGCAGTTGCGGGGTGCGCCGTGCCAGTTCGGCCACCTCGTCCGGCACCACGACCCGGTCGTGGACCTGTACATCACCTATGTCACCGTGCCACCGCTCACGGTAACCGGTGGTCCCACGGGCGCGTCCGATCTGGAACGCGCCGGCCGTCGCGGCGGGGGCCGCTTCTGCCGCGGTGCCCACCTCCTGGCCGTTGACGTACAACCGCGCGCGACCCGTCTCCGCGTCGTACAGCCCCGTCAGATGGGCCCACTCGCCGGTCTCGGGCGCGCCACCGGACACTCGCGCATCGGCGATCGCGAACGACCAGACGGGACCGGGATGCTGGCTGCGCAACCCGAGGCTGAAGCCGGGCTTTCCGTCCGCGTCCTGGCTGGCGACGGTCATATTCCGGCCTGTTTCGGCGGGCCGCACCCAAGCGCTGACGGCGAAGGTCTTGCTGATGTCGGTGGCGGGGGCGTCCGTGGTCAGGAAGCCGTGGCCGCTGCCGTCAAGGCTGGCGGTGGCGGTGGGTTCGATGCCTGTGGGCGCCGGGCCGCCGAAGGTCACGCCGATGCCGGCACGTGCCGCGGTGCCCACCTCGGCGGAGGCCGAGCGGGAGCCTGCCGGGTCGTCCAGCTTCCAACGGGCGACAGGGGCACGCCCGTACTTAACGTTGAAGTCGTACGAGGACTCTCCGCTGCTTCGGCCCGACCTGTCGATGGCGCGGACCGTCAGCGAATTGGGCCCTGAAGTGAGCGGCAGGTACGGAATCGTTGCTGCTGCGCCCGGCCGCCCCGCGGAGACGGTCCCGTACGGGCCGCCGATGAAGCCGTACGTGTACGACACCACGTCGTCGGAGGGCGAGTCCATGGTGAAATGGCCGTAGACGCCCACACCGTCCACCCAGAACACCTGGTCGGGGTTGGGGTACTCGGGGGAGCTGATCGTCGCCTTCTCAGGGTTCGCGTCGTCGTACACGAACGAGCAGACCGAGCCGCCGCCGTCATCGCTCCACGCGGAGGTCGCCTTGCCGTCGTCCGCGCGGACGTGCCAGGAAACGACCGTATTCGCCGGGATGCCGGTCGGCATCGTCCAGTAAAAACGCGAGCCTGACGGCAAGGTGATCGTGGTGTAGGTACGGCGCTGCTCCACTCCCGCTGCGTCCGTCCACCACGCTTCGAACTCACCGCTGAGCGGGCTGGATTCGCTGGGCTGGTTGTCTTCCTCGGGGTCGTACAACATGGCGCTGAGCCTCGGCGGCTGCGACACGTACGGCGTGTCGTCGCCCGTGGCGCAGGCCTTACTCTGCGTCTGGAGGTCCTGGACGAGCGGCTGCTTCGGCGGCAGATTGTCCACCGCATGCGCCGTACCGGCAGCCCCGGCCAGCAGCGCGGCAGCGCAGCTCCCCACCACCATCCGTCTGCGTCTGCCCGTCCTTCCGAACATGGTCAAGCGTCCCTCCCCTGTGAGTCTTCGAAGCTCGTGGATCACACGAGCCGCATGAAATTAACAGAGACCGCTGACACCGCCGAAAGGCTTTTCCCGTTGGTGCTGTTGACACCGAGGCGGGCTTTACCAAGGCGAAGACCTCCGGTGTGGTGGAGCTGTCTAGGACCGCACCGCCCCGGAGGTCTCCGTGTTCCACCGCAATGCCCGCCTGGCCGTTCACGGCAGCGACTGCTGGTCGAGCGTGTCCGCTCGGGCCGTCCCGTTGCTCTGTCGCGGCCGGGACGGGGGTATCGCGCACCACTGCCCACAGGTCGGTCCGCCGGTTCGCGGTCGAGGGCGCATCCGGTCTGCTCGACCGCTCCAGCCGGCCGCACTCGACACCGCACAAAACGGCGGCTGCCACCGAACAGCAGGTGTGTCGGCTGCGTCAGGAACGCAAGCGGCTCCAAACGGAGCCTCCATCTGAGAGCTTTGAGCAATCACCTCGAGCGGGAGATCCGCCCGGCCGCTACCGCCATCGCCACTCTCGCCGACCCCGCGCAGGCCCTGACGGCGGCCATCGCCTCCTATGACAACGGCCCCGCCGCCGGCCTGCTCCTCATGGCCGCCGTGGAACGGGCACCCCACGACCCGGAAGTCGCCACGATGGTCACGGACGCCATCACCGCACTGGAAGATGCCCTACGGCCTTCCCATGGCGAGGCGGCCCCTCACATCGCCTCTGCCGTTCTCGGCGCCCGCTTGCGCCTGCGCGTCCAGCCCGACACCCTCAAGGAGCACTGACATGGCCCGGATCTCCATCAATCGTGAACACGGCCTCCTGGCCGCGGAATTTGAGGGCCTCTACAAGCTCTGGACTCATAAAAGCCGCCTGGAAGTCCCCCTGGCCCATGTGCGCGGCGCCACCCATGACCCCGGCATCGCCCGCGAGCCGAAGGGCATCCGTGTCGGCGGCACCCATCTCCCCGGAGTGATGACCGCCGGGCGGTTCCGTCACGACGGCGACCGCATCTTCTGGCAGGTGAAGAACCCGGACAAGGCGATCGTCATCGAACTCGCCGACGCCGAGACCTACGACCGCCTCATCGTCGAAGTCGACGACCCTCGTGCCACCGTCGCGCTCATCGAGCAATCCATCACCCACGGCTGAGTGCGGGCCGCCGGCCGGTATCCCCGACCGACTCCCGGTCGTACGCAATGGGACGCATCGTTCTGACGGGCCGTCAAACGTGATCACGGAAGGTGAGTAAGCTCCGGAGCCGTCGTCGCTTCGAGCAGCGGCGCGACCGGCCCGCGCGTTGGTGGTGTCAGCGGCACCCCCGGGTCCACGTCGGGAGGTTCAGGTGCGAGTCCTGGCCGGCGCTCGATGAAGGCCCCCACCGCGGTGGGGGTCTTCGTGCTTGATCTGGCGAAGCGCAGGGATGCCGGTGTGGCCCGTTCGGATATTCCTTACGCCCGTGCGCCGTGCGCTGCTCGGCGCCGGACGGCGCGGCCCCGACCACCGGTGCCGCCTACGCCCCGACGGGCACGCTCGGGCTGTGCGGCGACACCGGCGAGCGGTGCGCCCGGCAGATCGGCACCCGGGTCCGCTGCGACGACGCCGAACGGCGAGCGCACTGGAGAGATCACCTGTGTCGAGGTGTGGGCGCTCGACCCGTTCGACGGCGGCGCGCCGCAGTTCCCCGGGTCGTTCGAGGACGGCGGCAACGGCACGCAGATCCGCAAGGGCGCAGCCCTGACCGTGTACCCCCGCGAACCGTGGCCTGCAGTCGGGCGACCCCTGGGAACAGGCCCGGCGCGTTGACGAGCGGCGGGCCGCCGGCGCCAGGCGGCACGAGGGGGAGGTGCGCCACGCCAGAGGCCATGTACTTGACGGGTCAAGTGATGACATATGCTTGCTCGGACAATCAGTCCCGGAAATCCGGGTCTCGAGGTCCGCCAGGCCCCCTGTCGCGCGCCGGGCAGGCCCTTGACCCGGGCAGGACACGGACCGGCGCGTCGCAGAGGCACCACGGTCCGTCCACAGCGGCCATCCCCGGTGGCACCAGCACGCAGGTGATCTCGACTCCATGCGCATCCTCCTGTTCAACAACCCGCTGACCGGCCACTTCCTGCCCCTGCTCCCGCTCGCACGGGCGTTGCGGAAGCAGGGGCACGCCGTTGCCTTCGTCTCGGCCGGCACCATGGCGGGCTCGGTCGGGGAGGCGGGGTTCGAGCTGATCCCCGCAGGTCCGCCGACGGACGTGGTGACCGCGGAGGTGGCCCGGCGCACCGGCGTCGACCTGCGGACCGGCCCGTCGCCGCAGGTGGTCGCGGAGTTCTTCGCCGGAGCGCGTGTCGACCTGTCCGTCGACGAGGCCCTCGCCGGGGCGCGCGGACGGGAGCCCGATCTGATCGTCTCCGAGCACTGCGACTTCGTGGGACCGCTGGTCGCCGCCGTGCTCAAGGTGCCGTCCGCCGTCATGGGCATCGATCCGGCGCTGGAACCCGTCCTCCTGGACGCCCTGGCCTCGACGGCCGGCGCCCGCTACCTCGACCGCGGTCTGCAGGCCCCGGCTCACGCGCCCTCGGGCAGCCGGCTGCTGGACCTCTGCCCGCCGAGCCTGCAGCGCGACGGTGTCATGCCGCCCCTCGAACGCATCGCCCTGCGGCCGGAACCCCACCGGAGTCCCGAGGGGACGCCCCGCGTTCCCCGGGTCCCCGGAACAGGCCGACCGCGCGTGCTCGTGAGTCTCACCACCACCCGGGGAGCGGCCCTCACGCTCGGCCCGATGCTCAGGTCGCTGAGCGCCCTGGACGTGGACCTGGTGGCCACGTCGGGCGGCGCCTCCGTCGAGGACCTCGGACTGGAGCCGGGCCGGGCCGAGTTGGTCTCCTTCGTGCCCGCGGCGGAACTGCTCGACGGCGTATCGGTCGTCGTGCACCACGGCGGTTCCGGCAGCACGTTCGCGGCCGCGGCCCGCGGAGTCCCCGCGGTCGTCGTCCCCGCCACCGCGGGGCAGCAGCGTCAGGCCTTCCGTCTGCACGCCGCGGGAGCGGGTCTGGCGCTGCCGATCGGCGAACAGGCGCCGGAAGCGGTCACGGCCGCGGTCGTCCGGCTGTTCGCCGAGCCCGAGTTCACCGCGGCGGCGCAACGCCTGCACGACGAGATCGCGGCCATGCCGGCGGCTCCGGAGGTGGCCGAACGCCTCATCGCCTCCGTCGCCGGCTAGCGCGCGCCCCACCATCCCCGGGGGCCCGTCCACGACGCGTCGCGCCCCCGGCATGGAACGGCCCTGCCCTTCGTGCCTTCTCCACGCCGAGGCGGACCAGAAGGACGGCCAGGCACACGTCGACCAGGATCCGCGGCGCCGCCGTCACCCACAGACGCACGCTCCAGGCCCCCGCTGCCATGATCAACGCGGCCACGGCGAGCAGCACAGAGGCTGTCGCGCCGAGCCACCGGACAGGCGTGCCCGTCTGGCCGATGACCATCGCCACGATCACGACGCCGGACACGCGGTCGCCTCGCACATCGCCAGGGCCCACCGACACCGGTACGTCCCCGGCCCACTCGGCATACCTCCTCCACGCGTCGCTCACGACCCGGGCGTCTCCCGGAAGCCCGGACTCCGTCGGCCCTGTCCCCGTACCGAGATCAGACCGGGACCCTGGCAGACGCCGGTGTGTCCGCTCGGGTCCTGGGCGCCCGGTGTCATCTCCCGGTGCGGCACCCTCCCGCGGCTCACGGCCGGCCACGGCGTCCGCGAGGGTCGCAGCCGGGTCTCCGCTCTTTGTAGGGTGCGGAAATGACGAGAAGTGAGCGGCTCGCGGACCAGTTGGACCGGCACTGGCAGAAGAACCTGCGGCCGCGGCTGCACGGTCTTACCGATGAGGAGTACTTCTGGGAGCCGGTGCGCGGCTGCTGGAGCATCCGCCCACGGGACACGTCGGCCGCACGGATGTCGGCAGGTTCGGGGGACTGGACGATGGACTCCGCTTCCCCTGACCCTGACCCGGTGCCGGCGCCGGTGACCACGATTGCCTGGCGGCTGGCGCACATCATCGTCTCCTGCCTGGGCTATCGGGTCGGATGGCACTTCGGCGGCCAGGACGTCGACTCCCGGACGTTCGCCTACGCGGGGACCGCTGACGAGGCGCTGAAACAGCTCGATGAGATGTACGGGAGATGGAACGCGGGGGTCCGCGAGCTCTCGGACACCGACCTGGAGAATCCGCCCACGGCGGGTCTCGAGCGGTTTCCCATGGAGGGCATCGTCCTGCACGTCAACAGGGAGCTGATCCACCATGGCGCCGAGATCTCCCTGCTGCGCGACCTCTACCGCCGGCAGGACGGAGCCGTACCGGGCCGAACATGACTTCCGGTAACCGGGCCCGAGATCGGCCAGGGCGCCGAGGCCGGCGCTTCGCTTCGGCGGCCGCGGGCGCGGGCGCGGTCGCGAACGCGGAGTCTGGGAGACTTCGGCCATGGGCGTCGAGGCGAGTGCGACGGAGGCGGGATCGGGCACGGCGATCCCTGAAAGGGGGGCTTCGGCTTGCACCACGGGCTGGTGGACGCTGCGGTCGGCGACGGCGGCGGACGTCGAGGTGATCGCGGAGTTGCGGGCCACGGTCATGCGTGGGGACTTGGAACGCCTGGGACGCTACGACGAGCACAGGGTGCGGCAGCGGCTCCGGGATTCGTTCTCGACCCGGCACACCTCGATCGTCATGGTCGATGACGCACTCGCGGGGTGCATCACGGTTCGGCCCACCGAGGGCAGGCACTGGCTGGAGCACTTCTACCTGGCTCCGCCCCACCAGGGCCAGGGGCTCGGATCGGCCGTCCTGCGCACGGTGCTGGACCGGGCCGACGCGCAGGCCGTGGTCGTGGGCTTGAACGTCTTGCAGGGCAGTGCCGCACGACGGCTCTACGAACGCCACGGCTTCGTCGCAGAGGCCGAGGACCCGATCGACGTCTTCATGTCCCGACCGCCGAGTGCGGTGGCGCGTCCCGCTGAACAGGCCTGACCCAGTTCGTACGGACTCACCACCACGCGGTGGGGTAGACCTCGCGTCGCAGGCGCGAGGAGACCATCTGCACCCCGACCAGCAGGGCCAGCCCGGCGGCCAGCAGGGGCACGAAGCGGTGGGCCGGCGGGTCGGTGAGCATGATCATGACGGCGGTTGCCATCGCGGGCGGATGGGCCGCCTTGAGCACGAGTACGAGCCCGCAGGCGATGCCGCAGGCCGCGGCGGCGGCCCAGGGGCCGTGCCAGCCGAGGGCGAGCACCACGAAGCAGACGAGGCAGGACAGCATGTGGCCGCCGAGGACGTGCCGCGGCTGCGCGAGCGGGGAACCGGGAGTCGCCGTGACGATCGCGGCCGTGGCCGCGAGCGGCGGCACCAGGACCGTCTGGTGGAGGAGTGTCCCGGCGGCCACCACGACGGCCAGCCCCACCGACGTGGTCACGGCCGCCGAGACGACCGTGCGTCGCGCGGGCCGCGGTTCCGCCGTTCTCCACCACCGGGCCGGAACGGACCCGGCCGGGGATGTCCCGGCCGGGTCCGTCCCGGCCTGCGCCGTCCCGGGCGGGCTAGTCGCCATGACGCCGCCCTTCCCGGTGGCGGCACGCCGTCGGGCGGGTGACGGACGCGGCGCACGGCTGAGGAACGCGTGGAATCAACACGGGGACACCTCGGATCCGGCCCCGACTGCCGGACCACGGCGGGTTCGTCGTCCGCGAGGACGGGGGCACGCCGAAAGCCTGATGCCCCGGTCCGCCACCTGTCCAAATGCGGCTTTTTATCGCTTGATCGACCCCGCCTATCGAGGCACCTCCGCCCGTGTGCGGGCCCCGGCAGGACCGCCCCGCGGCGCCGGCCAGGAGCCCTTCCGGATGCGCGCCGGCTCGGTGTGCCTCTCCCTGGGTGCCCCCCTCGCCCGCCCGCGCCCGGCGGGCCCGCCGTCGGCCACACCCCGCGCGCCGTCGAGGCACTGGCCGTACGGTGCCACGGGGCGACGCCGGAGCGGTCCATGCGGTCCCCGGCGAGGCGTGTCGGGGCGTGGTCCGGCCCGGTGACGACGCGGCGCCCCCCACCCCGCGAAGGGCCCGCGTCCTGCCCGCTACGACGCCACGTCGGCCGTGGCCCCCGCCCCGCCCGGGACACCGGGCGCCCCCGGCGTGAAGGTGACCGGCAGCCATGACGGCCCGCGCAGCCCGCCCAGCCGCCAGCGGACCTCCTCCGGAGGCACGGCAAGGGCCAGCCCGGGCAGGCGGCGCAAGGCGGTGCCGATCGCGATCTGGCCCTCCAGGCGGGCCAGCGGGGCGCCGAGGCAGTAGTGGACGCCGTGCCCGAAGGCCAGGTGGGCGCTGTCGCCCCGGGTGATGTCGAGCCGGTCCGGGTCGGGGAAGCGCTGCGGGTCGCGGTCGGCGATGGCGGAGGCGACGAGGACGGTCGCGCCGCGCGGGACGGCGGTGCCCGCGATCTCGAGGTCCTCGCGCGCGAAGCGCGCGATGCCGGGGCTCACGGGACCGTCCCAGCGCAGGAACTCCTCGATGGCGCCGGGCAGCAGCTCCGGGTCGTCCCGCAGCATGCGCAGTTGCTCGGGGTGGGCGAGCAGCGCGGCGATGCCGCCGCCGATCAGGTTGACCGTGGTGATGTAGCCGGCCACCAGCAGCAGGAAGCACATCGCGATCAGCTCGTCCTCGTCGAGCCGGTTCTCCTCGTCGCGGGCGGTGATGAGCGCGCTGAGCAGGTCGTCGCCGGGCCGGGCGCGCTTGTCGTCCAGGAGGCCGACCAGGTAGGCGCGCATCTGCCGCCAGGCCGCGTCGACCTTCACCGGGTCCGGGGGCTCCGCCCCGCGCAGGATCATCTCGTCGGTCCACCGCTGGAAGTCGCCCTGGTCGGTGGACGGTACCCCGAGCAGTTCGCTGATCACGGTGACGGGGAGCGGGAGCGCGAAGTCCGCGACGAAGTCGGCCTTGCCCAGGGGCAGGATCGCGTCCAGCAGGCGGTCGGTGACCTCCTGGATCCGCGGCCTCAGCTCGGCGATCCGGCGGGCGGTGAACGCCTTCGAGACCAGCCGGCGCAGCCGGGTGTGGTCCGGAGGGTCGGAACGCAGCATGGTGCGCAGCATCGACTCGCGCTCCGTGGCGGGCAGCATCCGCATCAGCCGGGGGTCGGACGCGTCACGGACGTCGCTGCTCAGCCGGGGATCGGACAGGGCCGCGAGGCCGTCCTCGAAGCGCGTCACCAGCCACGCCTCCACACCGCCCGCGATGACGGCCCGCCGCACGGGGCCCTCCTGGCTGAGCTGCCGGTACAACGGGAAGGGATCCGCCACGAAGGCCGGGTCGGCGTAGGGGAGAAGGACCGGTTGCCGGCTCATCGTGCCTCCGGAACGTGGGGGTGCGGGTCGGGAGCGACGCGCAGAGATGTGATCACTTAAAGAATAGTATGTACCGATATGGCGGTGTCCGTGCACCGCCGGAGGGGCAGGGTGCGGATGGAACGGACCACGTGCTGTGTGGTGGGCGGCGGTCCCGCGGGCATGGTGCTCGCCCTGCTGCTCGCCCGCGCCGGGATCGCGGTCACCGTGCTGGAGAAGCACGGCGACTTCCTGCGCGACTTCCGCGGCGACACCGTGCACCCCTCGACCCTCGCCCTGCTGGACGACCTCGGCCTCGCCGAACGCTTCGCGGCGCTGCCGCAACGCCGGGTGCGCACCCTCCAGTTGCCCGTCGGGGCCGACGGTGCGCTGATCACCGTCGCCGACCTCAGCGTGCTGCCCGAGCCGTACAACTACGTGGCGATGGTCCCGCAGTGGGACCTGCTCGGACTCCTCGTGGACGAGGCCCGCCGCGAGCCGTCGTTCGAGGTGCGGATGAACACCGAGGCGACCTCGTTCGTCATCGAGCGCGGGCGCGTGACCGGGGTGCGCTACAGCACCTCCGACGGACGCACCGGCGAACTGCGCGCCGACCTCACCGTCGCCTGCGACGGCCGCGGGTCACTGGCCCGCTCCCGGCCGGAACTGGGCCTGCGCCGCTACGACTGCCCGATGGACGCCTGGTGGTTCCGGCTGCCCCGGCACGAGGGCGACCCGCACGGACTCGTCGGCGGCGCCGGCGACCGCCTCCTCACCGTGATGATCGACCGCGGCGACTACTGGCAGTGCGCCGCGCTCATCCCCAAGGGCACCGACCCCGACCGCCGCGCCGCCGGCCTCGACCGCTTCCTCACCGACTACGCCGGCGCCGTGCCGTGGATCATGGACCGCACCCACGCCCTGCACTCCTGGGACGAGGTCAAGCTCCTCGACGTACGCCTCGAGCGCCTGCGCCGCTGGCACCGCCCCGGGCTGCTGTGCATCGGCGACGCGGCGCACGCGATGTCCCCGGTCTTCGGCATCGGCATCAACCTGGCGGTCGAGGACGCCGTGGCCTCGGCGCGGCACCTCGTCGAGCCCCTGCGCCGCGGCAGCGTGGGCCTGAGCGACGTGCGCGCGATCCAGCGCCGCAGGACGCCCACCACGGCCGGAACCCAGACCCTCCAGCGGATCGCCCACGCCCGGCTCATCGCGCCCGTGCTGCGGGGGGAGCCGCCGTTGGGCGATGCCGATCGGGGCCGGCGCGTGGCCCGCGCGATGGCCGGATCGCGGTGGCTGCGGCGGATCCCGGCGTACTTCTTCGGATACGGCGCGCTGCGCGAACGCCCCCCGGCCGCGTCCGTGCGGTGAACTCCCCGGCGCGATGGGAGGTTTCGCCCCGGACGCCACCGCCCGCAGCGACACCGGCTCCTCGATCGAGCACCTGACCGGCGGAGGGGACACAGGCGGGCTCCGGCGGAGCCGGCAGGACTTCCCGTACCTCCGGGAACCGCCGCCACCTCAGCTGTACGGCGGTGGAACCGACCTCCACCTCTCAGGGCGGCACCCAGAGCACCTGCAGCAGGTCCGTGCTCCGCGGGAAGGGCGGTCGGGGCACATCGCGGGCGTAGAGCCGGGCGAGCGGAATCAGCGGCTGAGGGCCGGACGGCAGTGAGTCCGGGGCGAGCCCCGTGTTGATCCGGTCGATGATGCCCGCTCGTCGTCGGTCAAAGCATCCCGTCCGGGGCCGCTGGACCGTGCACACGACCGCGCCAGCGGGGTGCGCAGCAGGTGAACGTCCGCAAGCGTGGTCGCAGGCTCGGACGGAATGTGCGCCAACTCTTACTCCGGCAGGGCTCGTCAGCAGGCCACAGCAGTGGCCCGCCTATTGAACTGTCATGGACGGTCGGATTCCCCGGAACGGGTGCAGCCGGAATGCCGTCCTGGCGAAACCCGTCAATGCCGGGAACGCCTCCGTGGCCGAATCGAAGCACACGGCACGGACATTCGGCGGTGCCACCCGACACACCGGGCCTCTTCCCGCGGCATGATCGCGACGGACTTTATCGGCTGATAAAGTCCGTCGTTACGCGGGGAAACCGGCCGGGCCGACCGGACCTCCCACCCCCGGTCGGAGTCGGAGTCGGAGGAGCACATGCTTGCGGTCGACGTCCGGCAGTCGCTGCGCGACGGCCGGACCGTGGCGGAGGGCGCGGGGCGCGGCTGGCGCTTCGCCGCGCGCACCGTCGCCACCCACGGCGACTTCCTGCTCGCCTTCGTCGACGGCGGGGTGTGCGTGGGCGCCTTCGAGATCCGGGGGAGCCGGTCCGGCGACGCGGCGGACGGCCGCTGGGTCTTCGACCTCGCCCCGGCCCGGCGCTTCCAGTGGGCCCTCGGCCACCGGCTGCCGCTGCCTCCGGGACGCAACCCCGCGCGCATCCTCACGGGCCAGCACCTGCGCGAGTTCCTCGACGCCGCGCCGGGCGGCGTCCCGCACTCCGGGGAGGCCTGACCGCAGTGAAGGAGCCCCAGCCCCCCATGGCCGCCGCAGCGCCCGACCCCGTCGACGCCCTCCTGCGGTCAGGACCCCGCCGCACCCGGCTCCCCGAACCGGCCGAACGCTCCCGGCTGCGCACGGCGTACGGGCTCACCCAGGCCGAGATCGCCGAGGCGCTGCAGGTCACCCGTACCACGGTCGCCGGTTGGGAGGCCGGCCGCAGCGAACCCCAGGGCGCCACACGGGCCGCGTACGCCAAGCTGCTGGAGGGCATCGCCGGTCAACTCGCGGCGGGCGCACCGCCGTCGCCGACGGCGCCTGCCGCCGAAAACCCTTCGGCGCGGCCGGGGCAGGCCGCGAGCGACCCGTCGGCGGTGCCCGTGCCCGTGACCGCCGCCCGCGCTGCCGGGGCCGCGCCCCTGGCGGCGCAGCCGTCCGCGGACGCGCCGCGTGGGGACGCCCGTCGCGGTGGCGAGCCCCCGGCGGCGCGGACACCGCATGCGGGACGTCGCTCGACCGGACAGCGGGACGTGCCACGGCCGGAGGGCGACCATGGCGCGCCCGACCCGCGGTTCGTGAACGGCCCGCTCGCGGTGCTGGACGGTGACGGATCGGCGTACGGAGCCGGCGGTCTGGTACTGGAGTGCCCCGCGGCGGACGTCCCGTCCCTGGTGGAGTGGACGCTCACGGAGGCCCGCCTCGGCGCGCCACGGCTGCACCGCAACGGCAAGGACGCCGACCCGCTGGTCGTGCTGACCGCGTCGGCAGCCGAACGGCTCGGCCTGCCGACGGAGTTGGAGGACCGCCGCGGCCTGCGGCTGCCCCCGGACCACCCGGTCGTCCGCCGCATCACGAGGGCCGGCTGGCAACTGACCCAGCGCGGATTCGGCCCGTGGGCGCGGGTGTTCCGGCCGGCCGAGGGCGGCAGACGTCAGTGCGTGCAATTGGCCGTCCTGCCGTGGGGCGCGCTGGACGCGCGGTCCTGGGGCGGTGCCGCCGGCCTGCCGGCGCCCGAACTCGCCCGGACCCTCGCCGCGTACGCGTCCCGCGTCCTGACGCCGCGCGGCTCGACGGCGGTGTCCGGGCTGGAGCTGATGACCGCCCTGCGGCCGCCGACCCGGCCGGTGAAGGACCCGGCGACCGGCGCGTGGGTCTCCGGGCCGAACCCCGGAGCCCTCACCGGCCCCGTCGATCCCGCCCCGCCGGAGGCCCCCGACGAGCACCCCGTCGTCGCCGCGCTCCACCCGCGCGGTCACCTGCGCACCCCGGACCAGGTCCTGGACGAGGAGGCGTACGACTGGATCCGGGACCCGGAACTCCTCACCGACACCGAGTGCGCGCAGCCTTACGCGGTCGGCGTCGACGTCAACATGGCCTTCGCCGCCGCCGCGAACCGGCTCACCGTCGGGCTCGGCGAGCCCGTCCACGTGAAGGCCCCGGCCTTCGACAAGGCGCTGCCCGGCTGCTGGCTGGTCGACCTGTCCGGCATCGACCTGGACCCGCGGCTGCCGAGCCCCTTCACCCCGCACGGCGGCCGCCCCGAGGGCCCCGCCTGGTACGCCACGCCGACCGTCGCCTACGCGGTCGAACTCGGCCACGCCGTCGCCCCTTTGGAGGCGTACGTACGGCCCGAGCACGGTCCGTACCTGGACGCCTGGTACACGCGTTTGCGCGACGCGTATCTGGCCACCATGGGCGAGCTGGGCGTCGTCCCCGGCATGCCGGAGGACGAGTTCCTCGCCGCGATGGAGCGCCACAAGCGGACCGACCCCGCGCGGGTCGCGCTCCTGTCGGCGATCAAGGCAACCGTGAAGGGCGGCATCGGCAAGCTCCGCGAACGCCCCCAGGGCGCGGGCTACCGGCCCGGCGAACGCTGGCCCGCCCTCGAACGCCCTACCTGGCGCCCGGACATCCGGGCCGCCGTCATCGCCACCGCCCGCGTCAACATGCACCGCAAGATGCTCAGGCTCGCGTCCGTCGGCCTCCACCCGATCGCGGTCCTCTCCGACTGCGCCGTCTACCTCTCCGACGGCCCCGGCCCGCCGGACTTCCTGCCGTACACCCCCGACGGCAAGCCCCTGCCGGGCGGCTTCCGCCTCGGGGTCTCGCCCGGCATGGTCAAGCACGAGGGCACCCAGACCCTCATGTGGGCCGCCGAACTCCTGGAGGACGGCCACAACCCCGCCCGCCACATCAAGGGCACCGACGCCGCCGCCGACGGGGAGTAGGGAACACATTCATGGGCATGCTCGGCGACAGCCTCGACAAGGCCACCGCGGCCACCTTCACCCGTCCTCTCCCCAAGTCCGCCCAGTCCCGCATGCGCTACCTCGTCAAGCACGAGAAGGGCACCCGTGGCGTCGCCGCCCTCCTCGGCGTCTCCCAGCGCACCGTCGAGCGCTACCTCGCGGGCCGGATCAAGCAGCCCCGCAAGGACCTCGCCGCCCGCCTGGAGGACGCCGTCCGCGAGCGCTGGCAGCCCCGCGTCCGCGACCGCGCGAAGCGGCACGCCGCGACCAGCGGCGGCATCGTCATCGAGACCCGCGCCCGCTTCGGCTTCACGGCCGCCCCCGGCTCCACCGACGACAGCCGCGTCCGCCTCATCACCCAGTCCCTCCCGCCCGCCTACGCCGCCCGCCTCTTCGCCGCCCGGGACGCCGGCGCGACGGAGCAGCAGCTGTGCGCCATCGCCGCCGAGGGCCTCCAGGAGATCTACTTCAAGGACCGCGGCCGCCGCGCCCAGGGCCTGAACGTGGAGTTCACCGACATCGACTACGTCGAGCTCGAGTTCTGACCCGCCGCGCCACCGACCTGCCCGAGGTGAAAGGGCCGTTACACGTTAGTTGGAACCTGGTCACGAGAGTTGGAACCAGTGACTGCGCGCCTCGGAGCGGGGCTCATGGGCTGGCTGCGGCTGTGTGTGGATGGGGCGGTGCGGAGGAACTGCGCAGGTCTGCCGTGGTGGCGCCCACCACGACGACGGCGCCGAGGCATAGCAGGCCACCGGCGACGAGGGCTGCTGCTCCCGAGGTGGCGTCTGCGACGAGACCGCCGCGCATGTTGCCGATGTCGGGTCCCGCTTGCCCGACGATCTGTTCGGCAGCGCTGACGCGGCCGAGAAGTTCGTGCGGGGTGTGCATCTGGACGACGGTGCTCCGGGAGACGACCGAGACGGTGTCGGCGGCGCCGGCTATGACGAGGAAGGCCAAACCGGCCCATGGGTTGGGCGAGAAGCCGAACAGTGTCAACGCTGCGCCCCAGGTGGCGGATCCGCCAAGCATGGCCAGGCCGGGGCGGGGGAACCGCGTGAAGGTTCCGGAGAAGAGCGACGCTGCAACGCCGCCGACGGCGATGGCTGTGAGGAACAGTCCGAGAGTGCGGGGGTTGCCGCCGAACCGTTCGGCGTTGATCAAGGGGAACAGGCTGATGGGCATGGACAGCACGGTGGTGGCCAGGTCTGTGAGCAGGGCCCCGCGAATGACGGGGGTGCGTGCCAGGAAGGCCAGACCGTCCAGCACTCCGCGCAGGCCGGGCCGTGCGGGCTCGTCCCCGGGGTCCATCTTCGGCAGGCCGAATGCACCGTAGAGCGCGGCGACGAAGGTCAGGGCGTCGGTCAGGTAGCAGGCGCCGACACCCAGCCCGCCCACGATCAGTCCGCTCAGTACGGGACCGAGCAGCATGGCGCCCTGGAAGGCGATGCGTCTCAGCGCCAGACCCGCGGCCAGTTGGTGCTCGGGCAGGAGATGGGGAATGAAGGTGCGCGAGGCGGGGCCGCTGCCTGCGCCGAAGCAGGACTGGAGTGCGACCAGCCCCAGAACGCCGGCGGCAGGAACGTGCCCGAGGAAGCCCTGGAATGCGAGGAGGAGCGAACATGCGGCCTGTCCGCTGATCGTGAGCAGGTAGAACTTCCGGCGGTCCACTCGGTCGACGAGCGAGCCGGCGAACAGCCCGAGCGCAACGAGCGGAACCGCCTGGGCCAGCCCGACGGCACCCGTCCACGTGGGGCTCTCTGTCATCTGCCAGACCTGGAACAGGACGGCGACGAGCGTCATCTGGCCGCCGAAACCGGACAGGGTCTGCCCGATCCACAACCGCCGGAACGGTGGTGACGACCGTAACGGAGTCACGTCGATCAGCGTGCGCTTCAGCCCCATGCGGGATCCTCAGCCAGCTTCTCGGCGATCCGGTCGTGGAAGCTCCTGCGCTCCAGAGCCTGCTCGATATCGACGACGACCTGGGAGAGCGGGTAAGGAATCTCCGCCTCCAGTTCAGCGACCGCAGCCTCGGTGGCCCGCCATTCCGCCGCCAGGCGATCCACGATGCGGCGGGCCTTGTCGGTGAGCGTCACCTTCTTGGTGCGCGCGTCGTCGCCCACGACAGTCTGGACCCAGCCGGCCGTGCGCATCGCGGCGACTTTCTGGCTGAGTGCCGAATGCGTGCGCTGGACCGACTCGGCCAGTTCCGCGATGGTCATGGGCCCGCAGGCGTGAAGCCGGAGCAACTCCATCACATAGCTGGGCTTGAGCCCGTCGATCTGTTGCTCGGAGTAGACCTGGGCAATGTCGGCGTCCATGGACGCCTGGAGCAGGCGCAGGGGCCGCCAGAGGCTCTGCTGCGTTGGGTCGAGTGCATGGGGGTCGGCCATGAGAGGCATCGTAACAGTGCTTATATAAATGCTGTTGCTTTAGAAGGTGACCACGAACGCCGCAGGCCCGAGATGTCCGGAACTGGTTCCAACATGAATGGCAATGCGCCGAACGTCGCAAGAAGCGTTACCAGATGATCCAACGAGTGTGTCCCACAAGGTCAAGACCACCAGGTCACGTCGCCACATCGGTTCCGACTTTCGTGTCCCGGCTCAGGTGAAAGGGCCGCAGGCGGTCAGGAGCTCGTCGGAGTCAGGTCCTGCAAGCCCACCACCTGCAGCAACCGCAAGCGCTCGTACGACTCCGTGCCCGGGCGGGCCGTGTGGATGACGAGCCGCTGATTGTGCTCGGAGTTGACGAGGACCTCGCAGTCGAGTTCGAGGATGCCGATCGAGGGGTGGCGGAAGCGTTTCGTGGCGGCGCGGCGTACGGCGACCTCGTGTTCGTCCCAGAGGCGGGCGAACTCCTCGCTCCCGGCGCATAGTTCGGCGACGAGGGCGGAGGGTTCGGGGTCCGTGGGGCGGGCCGAGGCCACCGCTCGCAGGTCGGCGACCTGCTCGCGGGCGCGCTCGGGGCGGTCCTCGGGCGGGAACAGCTCCTGGGCCGCCGGGTCCAGGAAGAAGCGGCGGATCATGTTGCGTCCTTGGGGCGGCCGGGCGAGGACGTCTCCGCTCAGCGCCCGTGACAGCGCGTTCTGGGCCAGGACCTCGCCGCAGTCGGTCACCACCATCGCCGGAGTGTCGTGCAGCCGGTCCAGCACCAGGAGCAGGCCCGGGCGCACGTGCGTGCTGGTCGCCTCCCGGCGCGGCGGCTGTTCCCCGGTGAGGTGGAAGAGGTGGTCGGCTTCGTCCTCCGTCAGGCGCAGGGCGCGGGCCAGCGCGGTGAGCATCTGGCGGGACGGTGTCGGGCCCCGGGACTGTTCCAACCGCGTGTAGTAGTCCACGGACATGCCGGCCAGCTGGGCCACCTCCTCGCGGCGCAGCCCCGGCGTACGGCGGCGGGCGCCGACTGTGAGGCCCACGTCGGAGGGGGCCAGGCGGGCCCGGGCGCGGCGCAGGAAGTCGGCCAGTTCACCTCGGTTCACCCCTCCAGGGTGCGGCAGGCCGGCCGGGTTATCCAGGGACTGCCGATCCCCTGATGAAGAGGTCTCTCCCGGTCGTTCCGGCATCCGCCGAGGCTGGTCGTCAACGACGGGAAACAGTGCGTGAGGAGCACATCATGCTGACTTTGGTGACCGGTACGACAGGACAGGTCGGACGCCGCTTTGTGCCGAGGCTGCTGGCCCAGCGGCAGCCGGGCGAGCAGGTGCGGGTCCTCGTACGGGACGCGGCCCGCGGCGAGCGCTTCGCGGAGCTGGGCGCGCAGGTCGCCGTAGGGGACCTGCGCGACGAGGAGACACTCGGCAAGGCGCTCGTCGGCGTGGACGCCGTCGTCAACGTCGCCGCCTCCTTCCGCGGGGTGCCGGACGAGGAGGCGTGGGCCGTCAACCGGGACGCCGCGGTGGCCCTGGGCCGCGCCGCGCAGTCCTCCGGGGTGGAGCGGTTCGTGCAGGTCAGCACGAACAATGTGTACGGCGTCGGACGGGGCCGCCCGCTGACCGAGGAGGACGAGAGCCGGCCCGGCGGCGAGATGTGGGGCGCCTACCCCGAGTCCAAGGCCGCGGCCGAGCGCGAACTGCTCGCGCTCGAGGGCCTGGACGTACGCATCGGGCGGCTCCCCTTCGTCTACGGCGAGGGCGACCCGCACCTCGCCGACTCCCTGCGCTGGGCGTCCGGTTGGGCTCCGCACCAGCGCCTGCAGATGGCCCACCACGCGGACGTCGCCCAGGGCCTGATGCGTCTGCTGTACGCGCCGGGCATCGCGGGCCGGATCTACAACATCGCCGATGACGCCCCGGTCACGACGGTCGAGCTGCACCAGCTCAACGGTGTCGAGGTGCCCGCCGGCCTCCACGAGCTCACGGACCCCGACCCGTGGTTCGGGATCGTGTCCAACCAGCGCATCCGCCGGGAGCTCGGCTTCCGGCCGATCTATCCGAGCGTCTGGACTGCCCGGGACGCCGGGGCCCTGTGACGGCCGCCGCGCGAGGTCGGCCCTCCCTCTGATCGACCCCACCGCACGGCCGGGCCAGAGGCGTTCGCCGGTCAAGCTCAAAGGAGGTCCAAAGCTTCCCGCCGTACGAACGGCACTTCGGCGTGGGCGAGGCGGAGTAGCCCGTCGGCCACAGCCGCGTTCAGCCACCTCACCGGCCGGGGCGGAGGCCGCCCTTTCGTGCTGGGGATTCGATCACGCAGCGCGTACGGTGGGCGCGAGCGGTCGGCGGGGACGGCACCCCCATGCCGCTAGCGTGGGCGGATGATCGTATGGCTCAACGGCACCCACGGCGCCGGCAAGACCACGACCAGCGCACTCGTGCAGCGACTGCTCGCGGATTCACGGGTGTTCGACGCCGAGAAGGTCGGCGAGACCCTCATGGACATCACGCCGGCGCTGCCCGGACCCGGCTCGGACAACTTCCAGCACTGGCCGCCGTGGCGGCCGCTCGTCGTCGAGACCGCCCGCCGCGTGCTCGACTACACCGGCGGCACCCTGATCGTGCCGATGACCGTCCTGGTCGAGCCGTACTGGCGCGAGATCTGCACGGGCCTGGCCCGACATGCCATTCCCGTCAGGCACTTCGTCCTCCACGCCGACCAGGTCACCCTCCGCGGACGCATCGAGGGGGACACGGTTCTCGGCCCCTCCGCGTTCCGTCTCGCCCACCTCGAGCCCTACGCCGAGGCGGCGCGCACCTGGCTGCACGACGAGGCCGAGGTCGTCGACACCACGCGCCTCACCCCTGCCCAGGCCGCGCAGCGGATCGCGGAGGCTGTCGAGAACTGACCTCTGCGGGCTGCCCGAGAACAGCCGAGCAGCCGTGTCCTGGGGGACGCCGGCAGATACCCGAGCCGTCGCACCCAGGGGCGCACCCCTCCGGGGTGGCCGGAGGGGCGCGCCAGGGTGTCAGTGGTGGCTGTGGTGCGGCCCGTGGTGGTGCGAGAGGGTGCGCACCACGGCGGTGGCCATGGCCTGCTCACCCTGGGCGTTGGGGTGCGCCGGAGCCGCCGGGGTCGCCGGGGCCAGCGACTCGATCCAGCGTTCGCCGGTCGGCCGGCACATGTCGTGACCGATGGTCGGGGTGTAGGTGTCGACGTACCGGGCGCCGTTCTCGCGGGCCTGGCCGGCGAGCATGCTGTTGAGCTTCTTCTCCGTGTCGCGCAGGTAGGAGAAGTCACCGGCGGCGAAGGGCACCGAGGAACTGGTGCACCCCGCACCGTCGTCCGGGAACAGGTCGGGGTAGCCGACCACCAGGACCTCGGCGTGGGGTGACCGCCGGTGGATGCCCCGGATGACCTCAGCGATCCTGGGTGCGGTCTGCTCGACGCGCTCCGCGAGCCGGTCGCTGCCGCCGCTGGTGAAGTGGGCCCGGCAGGGCGCCCCGGCGGGGTCGGAGGAGGTGACACCGGCGCAGGTGGCGATGACGCTGCTGAAGCCGATGTCGTTGCCGCCGATGCTGACGGTGACGACGTCGGTTCCCCGCTCGAGCGCGGTGAACTGGGCCGGTGCGGTGCCCTGCGGCGCGGTCATCTGCGCGGTGGTCGCACCGGAGCAGCTGACGTCGGTGAGGTCCGCGTGCCGCTGGGCCGCCACGAGCGAGGGGTAGTTGTGGCTCGACCGGAAGCAGGTCGTGTCCACCTGGTCGGGGACCAGGGGAGCCGACGCGTAGGAGTCGCCGAGGGCGACGTGGTCCCGCCCGGAGTGACCGGCGGGAGAGGCGCCCGCCTGGCCTGCCGCGAATCCCACCAGTGCCACTGCGCCGGTCAGTGCTGCGGTACTCAGCGCCGCGCCGCGACGCGCGGTCAGCCGAATCCGTACGTTCTTCATTGATGTCCGTTCATCGGTGATGCGTGGCCCGCCTTGACGCCGTGCGGGCCGTCCTGTGCGGTGGACCCCTCCCGCCTGCGCCCGGCACCATGAGCCACCCGCCGACACGCGGAGCGGCACACCGCGATGATTGCTGTGGCAATCAAGAAGATCATGAGAATGCTTGACGATGCAAGCTCGCCTGCGGGCCGTCGGCGGTGTCCGGCTACTGCCAGCGCCAGCCGTGTTCCGGGAAGCGGGTCAGGAACTCCGTGAGCGAGGCCGCCTGGCGCAGGCTCTCGGACCAGGTGGCGGCCGCGGAGTCGACCAGGAGGAGCGGGGGAGGCTGCTGCCGGAAGTCGTAGACCAGCAGTTCGCGGCCACCGTCACCGCCGATGACCACCGCGCCGGGGAGGTGGCCGGCCGGGCCCGCCGTGTCGTTGAGGCCCAGGAGTTCGTCGGCCGGGCAGAGCGTCAGGAAGTCGCCGGATGGCAGGAAGTACCGGGCCACGGAACCCGGGTCGGCGAGGAACGTGCGGTAGTCGTCGGGGAAGGCGACGCCGAGGGCCCGTTCGGCCCGCTGGATCGCGGCGTCTGGTGCGCCCATGGCACGTCCCTCCCCTGGGCGTTCCGGCGCCGCACGCCGAGGACCCTCCCGGGGCGCACCATATCGCGGTCGGACCCCGGTCCGCTCAGCCGTCCCGCGGCGCGGGCGCCGAATGGCCGGCCGCGCCCGACTGCCCTCGCCCCGCGCGGAGTTCGCGGCACGGCAGGGGTGCGGCAACGGTGCCGGGGATGCGGAGGCGGCGGACGCGGGGGCCGCGTCGGCCTCCCTCGGACGCGTCGTGGGGGAGGGGCACGGAGCGGTCCTTTCGGCGGGTCGCGGCGCGCGCGGCGGCAGAGCCGGGCGCGAGGTACGCATACGTTCATACCTCTACCTCAAGGTAAGGCGCAAGACGTACCTGTCGCGAAGTGTGCCCCGGAGGACGCTGTCGCCCCTGAGGTATGGTGATTGTCGTATCCAGGGCGGAAGCGGACCAGGAGGGACCATGCCGGACGCCGAGGGCCACCCCGAGGTCGGGGAGATGGATCTGGGCTCCGTCTTCGCCGCCCTGGCGGACCCGCTGCGCCGCAAGGTCGTCGAGGAACTGTGCCGGGAATCCGAGGGCACCGAGCGCACCTGCGCGTCCTTCGGCCTCGCGATCTCCAAGTCGACCATGACCCACCACTTCCGGGTCCTGCGCGAGGCCGGACTGATCCGGCAGGTCAACTACGGCAACAGCCGCAAGGTCACACTGCGCCGGGACGACCTCCAGGAGCGCTTCCCCGGTCTGCTCGACCTCGTCGTCCGCGGCTCACTCCCCACGTCCGTGTGACGCAGGGCGGGTCCCCGGAGCCCCGGGGACCCCGCCGACCAGGGGGACCGTCGATCAGGAACGCGGCCCGTTCGCCTGCTGCCGGCGCTCCGCGTCGCGCTCCTTCAGGCGTGCCGCCTCCTTGCGAACCTCGGCCTGCGTGGCGCGCTCCCGCACCAGCCACTCCGGGACGTCCTGCTTGAGCGCGTCGATCTGCTCGGTCGTGAGCGGCTCGGTGACGCCGCCGCGCGCCAGGCCCGCGATGGAGACACCCAGCTTGGCCGCGACGACCGGACGCGGGTGCGGCCCGTCGCGCCGCAGTTCCCGCAGCCACTCCGGCGGGTCGGCCTGGAGCGCGTTGAGCTCGTCGCGCGAGACGACGCCTTCCCGGAACGCGGCGGGAGTGGCCTCGAGGTACACACCCAGCTTCTTGGCCGCGGTGGCGGGCTTCATGGTCTGGGTGGCGTGGTGCGACGTCATGGGTCAAGGATATCGATCCCGCGGGGCACCCCCGACCGCGTGGACGGGCCGCCCCCCGCCGCGGCCCGGGTAGCCTGTCCTGGTGACAGGCTCGGAAGCATCCCCCCAGTTCAGGCTCGCCTACGTGCCGGGCGTGACCCCCGCCAAATGGGTGAGGATCTGGCAGGAGCGGTTCCCCGCCGTCCCGCTGGAACTCGTCGCGGTCCCCTCCGCCGAGGCGACGGGCGTGCTGCGCGGCCGCGGTGCCGACGCGGGCTTCGTACGGCTCCCGGTGGACGGCACGGACCTGAGCGCGATCCCCCTCTACACCGAGACGACGGTGGTCGTGATCCCCAAGGACCACGTCATCGCGGCGGTCGAGGAGGTGAGCACCGGCGATCTGGCCGACGAGGTGGTCTTCCACCCCCTCGACGACACCATCGACTGGGAGCGGCCCCCCGGCCGGCCCGCGATCGAGCGCCCCGCCACCACGGCGGACGCCGTCGAGCTCGTGGCGGCGGGGGTGGGCCTGCTGGTCGTCCCGCAGTCCCTGGCCCGGCTGCACCACCGCCGGGACCTCACCTACCGCACGCTGGTCGACGCCCCGCAGTCGCGCGTCGCGCTGTCGTGGCCCGAGGACGCGACGACCGACATGGTCGACGACTTCATCGGCGTCGTCCGGGGCCGGACGGTCAACAGCACGCGGGGCCGTCGGGCCGACGCCCCCGCCCAGACGAAGGACGGGCGTGCCGACGCCGGCGCTGCGCGGCGCAAGCCGGCGGCCGGGAAGAGCGCCGGGAAGACCGGCGGGCGGGCCGGCGGCAAGAACCCGCGCGGCGCCTCCGGGGGCGCCAAGGGCGGCGGTACCGGCCGGGGCGGCAAGCAGGGCAAACCCCGCCGCCGTTCCTGACCCGGGGCACCGGACGCACCGGACCCGGGGCACCCGCACCGTGCCGCTCGTGGGGCTACCGGGCCGGCACGCCGCCCGGGGCGGCCGGTCCCCCGGATGGGCTTGCTGCGGTGGCCGTCAGGGGTCCGGGGGCGATTTGTTGTGAGGTGTTCCCTGACGTCCAGGCTCACTGGAGCATCGCATGGATTCCGGCCCCTCCGCGCACGACTGCCCCTTCGACTTCGCCGTGGCCCTCGAATTCGACCCCCAGCTGAAGCACCTGCTGGAGAACGAACCGATCTCGCGCATCAAGCTGCCCCATGGGGAGGGCGAGGCGTGGCTCGTCACGCGCTACGAGGACGTCCGGACGGTGACGACCGACCGGCGCTTCAGCCGCCGCGGCGTCGTCGGCCGGGACTTCCCCCGCATGACCCCGGAGCCGATCGTGCAGGACGAGGCGATCAACGTGATGGACCCGCCGGACAGCAGCCGGCTGCGCTCCCTGGTCTCCAAGGGCTTCACCCCGCGCCAGGTCGAGCGCATGCGCCCGCACATCGAGCGGGTTGTCACCGAGCTCCTCGACACGATGGCCGCAGAGGGTCCGCCGGCCGACCTCGTGGAGCACCTGGCCGCTCCGCTGCCGCTCACCGCGATCTGCGAGGTCCTCGACATCCCCGAGGACGACCGGTGGCGGCTGCGCGCCCACGCCCGCACGCTGATGGACTTCAGCCCCGACAACCGCGACGACGCGGTGCGGTCCAAGGCCGACCTGCGCGCGTACTTCGCGGAGCTGACCGCGCAGCGGCGCGCGCACCCCGGCGACGACCTGATCAGCGTGCTGGCCACGGCCCGCGACGGCGACGAGATCCTGAACGACAAGGAACTCACCGTCATGGCCATGGTGTTGCTGATCACCGGCCAGGACACGACCTCGAACGAGATCGGCAACATCGCCTACACGCTGCTGACCCGGCCCCGCGAGCTGGCGACACTGCGTGCGCACCCCGAGAAGATCCCGCAGGCCATCGAGGAGATGCTGCGGCACATCCCGTTCCGCAAGGGCGTCGGCATCCCGCGGGTGGCCACCGAGGACGTGGAACTCGGCGGCGTCCTGATCAGGGCCGGGGACATTGTGCACGTCTCCTACCTGACCGCCAATCGCGACGCCGCGAAGTTCGACCGCCCCGACGAACTGGACCTGGAGCGCACCGGTGCCCCGCACATGACCTTCGGCTGGGGCGGCCACCACTGCCTCGGGGCACCGCTGGCGACGATGGAGCTGCAGGTCGCCTTCACCGAGCTGCTGCGCCGCTTCCCCGAGCTGCGGCTGGCCAAGCCGGCCGAGGAGGTGCGCTGGAGCGCCACGTCGATCTGGCGCTACCCGGTGGCGTTGCACGTGGGCTGGTAGGAACCGCCCCGAGTGCCCTCCGGCGCCGGTTCCGCCCGTACGGGGCGGGGCCGGCGCCGTGGCGCGGCGCCCGTGCGGTGCTTGGCCGCCCCGCCTCCGACGTGCGCTCCCGGTCCGGCTGCCGTACTTTTTGTTGGGCGGACCAGAAACCGAATGGGCCACAACGCCATTCCGGCGGTGGCCGGTCCGAATGTGTCATCCGACTCCGTTTGGGCCCACGTGCAATACCGGCGCCATTGGGGCGCCGCATGCGAAATGCCCGTACCTCCCTATCGCCTTTCCGTGAAAGGTACGGGTCCGCCCCGGAAGAAATGCACCGGGGCGGGGCACCACGTGGACCATTGCCCGCAGAGGGACAGGAATGGAGCCAATCATGGCAGTTCTGTGCAAGCCGGTGATCGCGGTTCCCGACAACGTTATCACCTGCGAACAAACGCTCGAGCTGGCACGACGGCTGCACAAAGACCACCCGCAACTCGGCCTGACCCTCAGGCTCATCGAGAACACCGGCGTACGGAAACGGCACCTGATACGGCCGATCGACGAGGTGCTGGAACATCCGGGTTTCGATGTGCGCAGCGAGATCTACGAGGAGGAGTCCAAGGCGCGCGTGCCCGCGGTGGTGCGCCAGGCGCTGGACGAGGCGGAGTTGACGGCCGCCGACATCGACCTCATCATCTACGTCTCGTGCACGGGCTTCATGATGCCGTCGCTGACGGCGTGGCTCATCAACACGATGGGCTTCCGGCACGACACCCGGCAGATGCCCATCGCCCAACTCGGTTGCGCGGCGGGCGGCGCGGCCATCAACCGCGCGCACGACTTCTGCACGGCGTACCCCGAGGCCAACGCCCTCATCGTGGCCTGCGAGTTCTGCTCGCTGTGCTACCAGCCGACCGACCTGAGCGTCGGAACGCTGCTGTCCAACGGCCTGTTCGGCGACGGTGTCGCCGCCGCCGTGGTGCGGGGCAACGGCGGCACCGGGATGCGGCTGGAGCGCAACTCCTCCTACCTCATCCCCAACACCGAGGCCTGGATCTCCTACGCGGTGCGCCAGACCGGATTCCACTTCCAGCTCGACAAGCGCGTGCCCGGCACCATGGAGCCGCTGGCGCCGGTCCTGCGCCGCGTGGCCGCGGAGCACCAATGGAACGCGTCGGAGCTGGACTTCTACGTCATCCACGCGGGCGGCCCGCGCATCCTGGACGACCTGAGCCGCTACCTCGGCGTCGCTCCCGAGGCGTTCCGCTTCAGCCGTGCCACGCTCACCGAGTACGGCAACATCGCCAGTTGCGTCGTGCTCGACGCCCTGGCCCGGATGTTCGACGAGGGCACGGCACTCGACGGCCACCGCGGCCTGCTGGCCGGCTTCGGCCCCGGCATCACCGCCGAGATGGTGCTCGGCACCTGGGTCAAGGCCGACTACGACGCGGACGTGCTGCCGCAGCACAACTACGGGACCCTCGACGACGGCCTCCGCGACCCCGCGGCCCCGTGAGGCCGGGGACGGCGGATGCGGACCGGGACGGCCCGGGGCGGTGGACCGCCCCGGGCCGCCGGCGCTTCCGCGAGGGCGTTCTATAAGTGATTGCTTATATAAGTGGACGCTGGCATAGTTCTCGCCGTGCACGCATTCGACATCCTCGGTGATCCGGTGCGCCGACGGATACTGGAGCTGCTCGCCGCCGGTGAGCAGCCCTCCGGTGCCATCAGCGACGCGATCCGGGAGGAGTTCGGCATCTCGCAGCCCGCGGTGTCCCAGCACCTGCGGGTGCTGCGGGAACACGGCTTCGCCGTCGTCCGCGCGGAGGGGACGCGGCGGCTCTACGCCGTGGAAGCCGCCCCGCTGCGCGAGGTCGACGCCTGGCTGGAGCGTTTCCGCGGTTTCTGGGAGCAGCGGCTGGACGCGCTGGGCACGGAGTTGGCGCGCGGGCGCCGGGAGCGGCGGATCGCCGGGGAACGGCGGCAGGGACCACGGCCGGGGGCGGGGCTCGCCCCCCGCTCCGGGAAGGAACAGGAAGAGACGCCATGAGCGACATCGTCGACCAGATCAACCACGTCCACCGGCAGGTCGGCTCCCGGGACGTCTCCGGTGAGGAGGCCCGCACGGTCCTGCTCCGCCGCGCCTACGACGCGGACATCGAGGACGTGTGGGACGCCTGCACCACCGCCGAGCGCATCCAGCGCTGGTTCCTCCCGGTCACCGGCGACCTGCGCCTCGGCGGCCACTACCAGCTGGAGGGCAACGCGGGCGGGGAGATCCTGCAGTGCGAACCGCCCCGACTGCTGCGCGTCAGCTGGGTGATGGGCGAGGCGCCGGGCTTCAGCGAGGTGGCGGTGCGGCTCACCGAGCAGGACGAGCGGACCGTCCTCGAACTCGAGCACGTCGCGGTCGTCCCGCCCGGCATGTGGGACCAGTTCGGCCCCGGAGCCGTCGGCGTGGGCTGGGACCTCGCGCTCCTCGGGTTCGGCCGCTACCTTGCCGGTGACTTCCCCACCCCCGAGCAGGCCGCCGAGTTCGCGGAGTCCGACGAGGTGCGGGTGTGCATGACGCGCAGCAGCGAGGCATGGGGCGAGGCCTACGCCGCCTCGGGCGCGCCCGAGGACGTCGTCGCCGCCGCGGTCGCCGCGACGACCGGCTTCTACGTCCCGCCGCGCGAGGCGTAGCGGGCCGATCGTCAGGCGGGATTCCCCATGGCGGCCGCGCGGCGCTGCCGCTTGCCGAGCGGGGCCTGGGAGAGGTCCTCGGCCTGGGCGCGGAGGTGCTTGAAGCCGTAGCCGCGTCCGGTCAGCCAGGCCCGGGCCGCCTGCTCGGCGCGCTCGGTCGCCTCGAGGATGTCCTCCTCGGCCTCGCCGGCGTCCTGGAAGCGGAAGGTGAACGCGGGGCGGGCGGCGATGTCGTACGAGAGGTGTCCCTCGGGGGTGAAGGCCGCGTGCAGCACGTCGTGCTCCCCGGCGCGGGCCAGGAGTTCGGAGCGCTGTTCGGGGCCGAGGCCGTCGAAGACGCCACGGACGGTGATGCGGAAGACGCGGGTGCTCATGCTCCGACCCTAGGCCGGGCGGCCGTCCCCGTTCCACCGGGTTTCCGGCGGCCTGTCCGCGCGCCGCGGGCGATCACGACATCAGCGGCAGCCTGCCGACGATCCTGTCGACGCGGTTGCGCGGCCCGACGATGCTCACCGCGCAGTAACCGACGTCCTCGGCCGCGGTCCTGCCCAGCGTGGCCAGGTAGTCCGCGTAGACGCGGGTCTGCTGGGCGGCCGCGGGCATGTCGGCGACGAAGGTGCCGGCGGAGGCGTGCGCCTTGGCGCGGATCGCCCGCAGTGCGGCGGCGTCGGCGGTCAGGACCGTGCAGCCCGCCCACGGCAGCCCCGGGTGGGCGTTGCCCTCGGAGTCGGTGGCGTCCTCCCCGAGGAGCCCGGTCACGGCGACGGCGGTGGCCGCGCCCGCGCAGACCGCGGCGTTGACGGCCCGTCCCGGCGGCAGGTCGCTGTCGACGACGACGACCCACTTGAGCCGGGCCGCGCGGGTCGGTGCGGCCGGGTCGATCTCCTCGGGCGAGAAGCCGACGGTTGCGGTGCGGGACGGGGTGATGTTCTCGGCGGTCATGACCTGCTCTCCTGCCGCGTCTGTTCGGTGGACCGGGCAGATGCTAGGCAGGTATGTGGCCGGATGGCGCCCCCGCCGAACTTCCTTCGGGCGGCCCCGCGTGTCCCGGCCGCCCGGCGCAGTTCGTGCGGCGTTCCGCCCGTCCGGTGCCCATCCGTACGGCGGCTCCCCGGGCGGGACCGGTGGCCTCAGCGGGTCCGGCGCCGGTCCGGGTCGGCCGGTTCGACGGAACGGGCCCGCACGTGCTCGTACGCCATCGTGGTCTGCACGTCCGCGACCTCGCGGCGTTCGGTGAGACGGTCGATGACGAAGGCGTAGACGCCGTTCACGTCGGGGACCGCGATGTGGATCAGGAAGTCGTGCGCCCCCGAGGTCACGAACAGGCCGATGGTCTCCGGCAGCCGCGCCGCCCACTCCCGGAACCCCTCGATGACCGGCCGGGCCGGCGGCCGGATGCGCACGGCGATGAGGGCCTGGACCGGGCGCCCCACGGCCTCGAGGTCCAGGGCCGCGTGGAAGCCGGTGATCACCCCGCGCTCGCGCAGCAGCCGCACCCGCTCCAGCGAGGTCGACGGGGACACGCCCGTCTTGGCGGCCAGGTCCCGGTTGGTCTGCCGGGCGTCGTGCTGCAGCTCCCGGATCAGGGCGCGGTCCAGCGCATCGAGTTCCATGCAAGGGACGATATGCCGCACGAAGTACGGCGGCCACCGGCGGCGCCTCGGCTCTCCGCCTCTGTGTCCGGCCCGCCGCGGACGGCGTCAGCCCGTTCCGCGCGGGGGCCGCCGGGACGCGAGGTATGTCGCCCGGTGCACCGCCTGAGGGGATATCAGAAAGCCTTCCGGCACGGCCGATTCCTGATGCGGAATGGGAGAACCACAGTTCGGCGCCGCCTCGTTGCCCCTAGGATGGAGATCCGCGATCAACCCCTGCGTTCGGGGCGTGGGGAAGACTGTGAGGGGCCGGATGAGCCAGGAACGTGAGCCGCTGCCGACCGCGATCGACACGGCGACACCCAGCGTCGCGCGGATGTACGACTTCCTGCTCGGCGGCAAGGACAACTACGCGGTCGACCGCGAGGCATCCGAGGAATTGCTGAAGGTCGTGCCCAGCACCAAGGAACTCGCGGTGAACAACCGGCGGTTCCTCCAGCGCGTCGTGGGCGTGCTCGCGCGGGAGTACGGCATCCGGCAGTTCCTCGACCACGGCTCAGGTCTGCCGACGGTGGACAACGTGCACCAGGTCGCCCAGCGCATCGACCCCGCCTCGCGCGTGGTCTACGTCGACAACGACCCGATCGTCCTCGCGCACGGCCGGGCGCTGCTGGAGGAGAACGAGAACACCGCGGTCATCCAGGCCGACTTCCGCGACACCGAGGGCATCTTCGGCCACCCGGAGGTCGAGCGGCTGATCGACTTCAACGAGCCGGTCGCGGCTCTGTTCGTCTCCGTCATGCACTGCATCACCGACGACGACGACCCGGCGGGTCTGGTGCGCAGGGTCGCGGAGCGTCTGGTGCCCGGCAGTTTCCTCGTGGTGTGCCAACTGGTCAGCGAGGACAAGTCGGTGCGCGACTTCGTGACCGAGTTCATGGACGCCAGCACGCAGGGCAACTGGGGCCGGGTGCGCCAGGAGCACGACGTGGCCGGATTCCTCGACGGACTGCAGATCCTGGAGCCCGGCCTGGTGGAGGTCTCCACCTGGCGCCCCGATACCGACCTGGCACCCCGTCAGGCCACGCAGGAGTGGATCGAGTTCGGCGGCGTCGGCCGCAAGGTCTGACCGGCCCCGCGCGGCCCGGGAACGGGAAGGGGAAGGCGAGCGTGCGCCGGCTCCACGAGGCGGTCCGGCCCGCCCGCCCGCAGGCCTAACCGGGCGTCAGGACGCCTTGATTCCTTCGGCGCGGAAGCGGCTAGAGCAGCTGCTTCACGATGTCGTTCAGGATGCCCGGTGTCCGCGCCGGCGGCTCGGCCTCCGCGCTGAGGCGGTCCATGACGGCCAGGTAGTTGTCGACGTCTTCCTGCTTGTCCAAGTAGAGCGAGCTGGTCAGCTGCTCCAGGTAGACGATGTCCGGCAGGTCCGGCTCCAGGAAACGCAGGATCGTGACCGGGCCGCCGGCCGTGGCGAGGCCGCCGACGCTGAAGGGCGCGATCTGCAGCGTCACGTTCGGCAGCGCCGCCACCTCGATGAGACGTTCCAGCTGGCTGCGCATGGCCTCCCGGCCGCCCAGCGTCCGGCGCAGGGCCGCCTCGTCCACGACCGCCCACAGCCTCGGCGCGCCCGGCGCGGTCAGCAGCCGCTGACGGTCCATGCGCAGCGCCACCCGGCGTTCCAGCTCGACGCCGGACGCCCGCGGGTGCCCCAGGCGGATCACGGAGCGGGCGTACTCCTCGGTCTGCAGCAGGCCGGGGATGAACTGCACCTCGTAGGTACGGATGATGGAGGCGGCCTCTTCCAGGCCGACCAGCGTCTCGAACCAGCCGGGCAGGACGTCGCCGTACCGGTGCCACCAGCCGGGTGTGTTGGCCTGGCGCGCGAGGTTGAGGAAGTCGGCGCGCTCGGTCTCGTCGGTCACCCCGTACAGGGTGAGCAGATCGGCGACGTCGCGCTCCTTGTAGCCCACGCGGCCCAGCTCCAGCCGGCTGATCTTGGCGTGGGAACCGCGGATCGCCTCGCCGGCGTCCTCGCGGGAGATACGGGCCGCCTCCCGCAGCCTGCGCAACTGGGTGCCGAGCACGATGCGCAGGACCGTGGGACCGCCTCGCGGGTGCTCCAGGTACTGCTTTATCGACGGTTCGTTGCTCGGCCGCGTGGCGGTCATGCCGACTCCCGTGAGTGACTGGGCAGACAGCCAGTCTCCCACCAATGGGCGTGCGAATACAGCCATATCCCCGGGCGCGCCGCACGCGTTCGCGGACGGCGCGCCGACGGGACCGCGCTTCGAAAGGGTGGAGGGCAGGTCATCGGTGGTGTGAGGGTCCGTCAGCCGGCCATGTCGTCGAAGTCGCCGTCCTTGACGCCGCCGAGGAAGGCCTCGATCTCCGCGCGCGTGTAGACGAGGGCGGGACCCCCGGGGTGGCGGGAGTTGCGCATCGCGAAGCCTCCGCCCGGCAGCGCCGTGAGCTCCACGCAGTTGCCGCTGGGGTTGCTGCGGCCGCTCTTCCGCCAGACCGCGCCGTCGATGTCGGTGGCCGGGACGCCGTTTTCGAACTCCCGCATGGATACGCCTCCTTGGCGTTCTGCACGTGCATCTGCACGTGCAGACGTACTTACAGTTGCACTTACGACTGTAATTGCAGATGTGCTTGCACGGGTAGGGATCCGACCGGGATAGTGGAGTGTGTAGACACCGCGCCCCCCTCGACGCTCCGCGGAGTACTCGATGACGACTCACCCGGCGACCCCCCTCGACTTCGACCTGCCCGAGGGTCCCGGGACACGTTTCGCCGCCTGCGGGCTGAGCGGCGACCTCCAAGCGGCGGGCGCCGCCCGGCAGTTCACCCGGTCCACGCTGTGCGAGTGGGGCATGCTGAGGGTGGTCGACAACGCGTCGATAGTCGTCTCGGAGATGCTGACCAACGCCGTGCGCTACGGACTGGAGGACGCGAGGTGCGCGCTCTCCGACCGGCCGCTGTGGCTGGGGCTGCTGCTGCGCGACACCTCCGTGCTCTGCACGGTCGCCGATCCGGGCACCGGCATCCCGGTGCTGAAGGAGCCCGACTGGCTCGCGGAGTCGGGGCGGGGGCTCCACATCATCGACTCGCTCAGTGACTCCTGGGGCTGGACGCCGCCCGACGAGTCGGGGAAGTCCGTCTGGGCGCTGGTCTCCGCCCGCGTGTGATCCGTCGCCGCCACTCCGCTCACCCGGACGGATGTCCGCGCACCGATCCGCGGCCCGGGCCGGCGAGCGGGCGCGTCGGCTCGCGGCGTGGCTGTGTCATGGCGTCGCCGCAGGTCAGGGGCGCCTTTCCGGTCCCTGAGCCGCAGGTCGCGACCCTCGGTGATCGTTGCCTGAGGCGTTTGACGAATAGCACATATCGACGCAGACTCGGGCATATAGCTGCTTAATACACATCACTCCCAGTGATGGTGCTCCCGGCGCGGAGTCGCCAGTCGGGATCCCGGGGCCGACCCGCGCAGGAACACAGCGGCACACAACGGCACGCCAGAGCCGGAGGCAGACGCATGTGCGGAATCGCGGGATGGGTCTCGTTCGAGCGGGACCTGCGCAACGAGCAGGCCACACTGGACGCGATGACCGAGACGATGGCCTGCCGAGGGCCGGACGCCCGCGGCACCTGGGTGCAGGGGCCGGCCGCGCTCGGCCACCGGCGGCTCGCCATCATCGACCTGCCGGGTGGCCGGCAGCCGATGGCGGCCGAGGACCCCGACGGCGGTACGGCGGTCATGGTGTACTCCGGTGAGGCGTACAACTTCACCGAGCTGCGCAAGGAACTCGCCGCACGCGGCCACCGCTTCACCACCACCTCGGACACCGAAGTGGTGCTCCACGGCTACCTGGAGTGGGGTGAGGGAATCGCCGAACGGCTGAACGGCATGTACGCCTTCGCCATCTGGGACAGCCGCGCCGAGAAGCTGGTCATGATCCGCGACCGCATGGGCATCAAGCCCTTCTACTACTACCCGACCGACGACGGCGTGATGTTCGGCTCCGAGCCCAAGGCGATCCTCGCCAACCCGCTCGCCGCGCGCCATGTCACCCTCGACGGCCTGCGCGAGCTGTTCGCGTTCGTCAAGACCCCCGGTCACGCGTTCTGGGACGGTATGCGCGAGGTCGAGCCCGGCACCGTGGTGACCGTGGACCGGGGCGGGCTGCGCACCCATGTGTACTGGTCGCTGCGGACCGAGCGGCACACCGACGACAAGGAGACGTCGATCGCCCGCGTGCGCGAGCTGCTCGACGACATCGTCCGCCGCCAGCTCGTCGCCGACGTACCGCGCTGCACCCTGCTGTCCGGCGGGCTCGACTCCTCGGCGATGACCGCGCTGGCCGCTCGCCAACTGGCCACCGTGGGCGAGACGGTGCGCAGCTTCGCCGTCGACTTCGTCGGCCAGACCGAGCACTTCGTCCCGGACGCCCTGCGCGCCACTCCCGACACGCCGTTCGTCCACGACGTCGCCGCACTGGCCGGGACGGAGCACCAGGACATCGTGCTCGACTCCGATCAGCTCGCCGACCCGGAGGTGCGCGCGCGGGTCATCCGCGCCCGGGACATCCCCGCCGGGCTCGGCGACATGGACAGCTCTCTGTACCTGCTGTTCAAGGCCATCCGGCAGCACTCGACCGTGGCCCTGTCCGGTGAGTCCGCGGACGAGGTCTTCGGCGGTTACCAGCAGTTCTTCGACGAGGAGGCCCGCAGGGCCGACACCTTCCCCTGGCTGGTGCACTTCGCCCAGCAGTTCGGGGACGACGGCAACGTCCTGACCGAGCCCCTGTCCAAGGCCCTGGACCTGGAGGGCTATGTCCACGACGGTTACCGCGAGGCGCTGACCGGGGTGCAACGCCTCGACGGGGAGAGCGACTTCGAGTTCCGGATGCGGGTCATCAGCTATCTGCACCTCACCCGCTTCGTGCGCATCCTCCTGGACCGCAAGGACCGGGCCAGCATGGCGGTGGGCCTGGAGGTGCGGGTGCCGTTCTGCGACCACCGGCTGGTGGAGTACGTCTACAACACGCCCTGGGCGCTGAAGTCCTTCGACGGCAGGGAGAAGAGCCTGCTGCGCGAGGCCACCGTGGACCTGCTGCCGCAGTCCGTGTACGACAGGGTCAAGAGCCCCTACCCCTCCACCCAGGACCCGCAGTACGCCGTGGCACTGCGGGAGAACGGCAGGGACCTGCTGGCCAAGCCCTCCCACCCGGTGTTCGACCTGGTCAGCAAGGCCTGGCTGGAACGTGCGGTCAAGGACGACGCCCCGCAGCACACGCAGGCCGCGCGGCACGGGCTGGAGCGCGTCCTCGACCTCGCGCTGTGGATGGACATCTACTCGCCCACCGTCGACGCGGCCTGACCCGGCCGCCGGCCGGTGGCGGCCGGTCGGCGACCGGGCCGGTCAGGCAGGCCGGCCCGGGGCGTCACTCGGTCCGGCTGTGCGTGGAGCTGCTGCGGTAGTCCGTGTACTGGTAGGGGTTGTCGAGGATCTTCGTCTCGGGGACGTCGGGGTTCATGCCCCGGGCCCAGCCCTCCTCGCCGAGCTGCGAGCGCAGGTGCTCCACCGTCCGCTCGACCTCGCGGCGCGCGGCCGCGAGGTCGACGCCGACCAGTCGGTGGTCGTGCTTGACGACCCGGCCGTCGACCAGCACGGTGTGCACGTCGCCGCGCTGGGCCTGGAAGGCCACGTGGCCGTAGGGGTTGAGCAGCGGGAACGAGACGGGGGAGTGCTCGTTCTTGATCAGGACGAGGTCGGCCTTCTTGCCGGTCTCGATGCTGCCGAGCTCGTGGTCACGGCCCAGGGTGCGGGCGCCGCCGCGGGTAGCCCAGTCCACGACATGGTCGGCGCGCAGGCCCAGGTGCGTCACGGTCTCGCCCTTGGCGTGCGCTTCGTGGTGCTCGCGGGCGCGGTCGGCGCCGAGGGTCGTGCGCATCGCGGAGAACAGGTCACCGCTCCACCACACGCTGGTGTCCATGGACAGCGACACCGGGATGCCGTGGGAGCGGATGGCCCAGGTGGGAGGGTAGCCCTGGCCGGCGCTCTGCTCGCTCTCGGTGGAGACCGATATCGAGCCGCCGGTGGCGGCGATGCGGTGGTAGGAGTCCGCGGACAGCGAGGCGGCGTGGACGTAGACCGTGCGGTCGGTCATGAAGCCGTGCTCGTGCATCAGGCGGATGCCGTCGTCGCCGGTGGCACCCCACACGCCGGCGTGCGTGGTGACCGGCACGCCGAGGTCCCGGGCGACCTCGAAGGCGGGCCTCTCCGGGAAGGCGGGGTCGCCGGTCACGTCGAAGGCGAGCTGGAAGCCGAGCATGTCGTCCCCGGTGATCCGGCGGTTCACGAAGTCGCGGAACTCCGGGGCGGCGGTCCACTCGGCCGGCGGCTGCTGGATGTTGCCGTAGGCGAGCACGAAGCGGCCGGGCACGGACCGCAGCGCGTCCACCGCCGCGTCGGCGTGGTCGACGGTCTGCAGGCCGTGCGACCAGTCGACGACGGTGGTGACGCCCGCGTCGACGGCCTCCAGGGCGGCCAGCAGGTTGCCCGCGTGGATGTCCTCGGGCCGGAAGAGCCGGCCGGACTCCAGGTAGTACCAGACGAAGTACTGGGTCAGGGTCCAGTCGGCGCCGTAACCCCGCATGGCGGTCTGCCACATGTGCCGGTGGGTGTCGATCATGCCGGGCATGACGATGCCGCCCGTGGCGTCGACGACGACGGAGCCGTCCGGGGCGGCCAGGTCCGGTCCCACCGCGGCGATCCGGTCGCGGAGGACCAGGACGTCGGTGTTGTGGAGCACCTGCCGCCGGTCGTCCATCGGCAGGACCGTGCCGCCGCGCAGCAGGACGGGCCGGCCGGGCAGGAACTCCGCTTGCTCGTTCATCGTCGAACTCCACTCCTCGCCATGAGTGCGGTTGGCAGGCAGCCGCCCTTGAGCGATCAACGGACTTTCGTCCGGCAAGCGGTCACTTGGAATTTCTGTCACTGTGAGGTCGTGTGTCGGCGGTGTCAAGGAATCTGTCAGCACCGGTTGCACGGCGCCCCGGCGCGCGCCGAGCGGGGGTCTTGCACGCCGCGTCCGCCTGCCGGAGGCTTCGCGGGAGTGAGGCGACGGGCGGGCGGTTCCGCGGGTCAGCCGGTCTGCGGGCCCGGGCGGGGCACCGGCCTGAACTGGCGCGACGGCGAACGCAAAGGCCGCCCTTCCGTGAGCCGTTCGCGCGAACCTGCGTCCGCCTGACGGACGCTAGGCTGGACCGTTCCCATCGACCGCGCACCGAATCCGTACGTCAGCTGGAGGCGACATGCCACGCGAGGGCACCGGACCCGACTTCATCGAGGCGCTCGCGCGCGGCCTGGAGGTGATCACGGCCTTCGCGCCGCACCGGCCGGCGATGTCCCTGAGCGAGGTGGCCGCCGCGACCGGCCTGGCGCGGCCCACGGCCCGGCGCATCCTGCTCACCCTCCAGGAACTCGGTTATGTGCGCACCGCGTCCGGCGGTGGCGGCTACGCGCTCACCCCCCGGGTGCTCGAACTGGGCGTGGCCTATGTGCGGTCGATGGGCCTGTGGGACGTGGCCCGCCCGCACATGGAGGAACTGTCCGGGCGCACCGGGGAGTCCTGCTCCGTTGCGCAGTTGGACGGCCCGGACATCGTGTACGTGGCCCGGGTGGCGGTGCCGAAGATCGTGACCCTGGCCGTGCAGATCGGGACGCGCTTCCCCGCCCTGCAGACCTCGCTGGGCAAGGTGCTGCTGGCGGCGCTGGCGCCCGAGGAGGCCGACGCCGTGCTCGCCGAGCCCAGCCGGTCGGGGCTGGAACCGCGCTGGCGGCCCGGTCCCGAGGAGCGCGACGCGGAACTGCGCCAGGTGCGGGCCCGCGGGTGGGCGCTGACCGACGAGCAACTCGCCCGCGGCATCCGGTCGGTCGCGGTCCCGCTGCGCGACGGGACCGGCCGGGTCGTCGCCGCCCTGAACGTCAACACCCACGCCGCCGAGACGTCCGTGGAGCACCTGCTCGACCACCATCTGCCGCTGCTGCTGCAGGCCGCGGGAGAGATCAGTGCCGATTTCGCCCTGCTGGAGACGGTTCCGCACGTGACGCGGGCCGCGCTGCCGCGGGCCTGAGCGGGGCTGAGCGGGGCCCCGGGGCGGGAGGCCGGCGGGCAGCCGGGGGATCGGGCGGGCGAAGGTCTTGACGTCGGCGGGTGACATGCCAGAATCGCTGTGGCGGACAGTCGTCCGTTGTGCGGACATGGAGGCCTGCCCGAATGCCGAACACCCACCTGCCACCTGAGCCGTCCCCGCAGGCAGGGCCGCTGGCCGGTGTGCTGGTCGCCGACTTCTCCCGCATCCTGGCCGGCCCCTACGCCTCCATGCTGCTGGCCGACATGGGCGCCGACGTCGTCAAGGTGGAGAGCCCGCAGGGCGACGACACACGGACGTGGACGCCCCCGGTGCGCGGCGACGTCTCGACGTACTACCTGGGTGTCAACCGCGGCAAGCGCTCGATCGCCCTGGACCTGCGGGACGCGGACGACGCCGCGGCCGCCCGGGAACTGGCCCGCCGCGCCGACGTGCTGATCGAGAACTTCCGGCCCGGCGGCCTGGAGCGGTTCGGCCTGGACTTCGGCTCGGTGTCCGCCGCCAACCCCGGCGTCGTCTACGCCTCCATCAGCGGATTCGGCACCGGCCCCGGACGGAACGTGCCGGGCTACGACCTGATGGTCCAGGCGATCTCCGGCCTGATGAGCCTGACCGGCGACCCCGCCGGGCCGCCCTACCGCGCCGGCATCTCGGTCTTCGACGTCATGGCCGGCAACCACGCGGCCATCGGCATCCTCGCGGCGCTGCGCCACCGCGACGCCACCGGGGACGGCCAGCACGTCGAGGTCAACCTGCTCTCCTCGGCGCTCACCGGGCTGGTCAACCACAGCTCCGCCTACGCCGCCGGAGGCGTGGTCCCGTACCGGATGGGCAACGCCCACCCCAGCGTCTTTCCGTACGAGCCGCTGCCCACCGCCGACAACGACCTCATCGTGGCGGCCGCCAACGACGGCCAGTTCCGCAAGCTCTGCGAGGTCCTCGGCATCCCCGGGGTCGCCGAGGACCCGCGCTTCGCCCGCAACGCCGACCGCACGGAGCGGCGCGAGGAACTGCGCCCGCTGCTGGTGGAGCAGCTGGCGAAGCGCGGCGCGGTCGAGTGGTTCGAGCTGCTGGTCGAGGCGGGCATCCCGTGCGGGCCGATCAACACCATCGACGGCGGGTTCGCCATGGCCGAGCGCTTCGGGCTCGACCCGATCGTCGAGGTCGGCGAGGGCGACCGCGCGGTGCCCACCACACGGCACCCGATCCGCTTCTCGCACACCCCAGCCGGATACCGGCTTCCCCCGCCCGAACTGGACGAGCACGGAGCCGAGTTGAGGGCCTGGCTGAGCGGCCCCGCCGACTCCGCCGCCCCGGCGGACTCCGGGGAGGGGCGATGACCGGGCCCGCCGGGCAGCCCGCACGGCCCGACCGGGCCGCCCGCCCCACGTACCCCACCGCCCTCGGTGCCTCGTCGACGGAGTCCATCACGCTCCTCGGCCACGACCTGGCCGAGGACGTGATGGGGAAGGTCGGCTTCGGCGAACTCGCCTTCTGGCTGGCCACCCAGCGCCGGCCCACGGCGGGGGAGACCCGGGTCTTCGAGGCCGTGCTCGCCGCGCTGGCCGACCACGGCTTCACCCCCACCGCGATCGTCACCCGGCTGACGTACCTGTCGGCCCCGGACTCCGTGCAGGGCGCGCTCGCCGCCGGACTGCTCGGCGGCGGCTCCCGCTTCCTCGGCGTCACGGAGGACTGCGGCCGCTTCCTGCACGACGTCCTCGACGCCCTGGACGGCCCGCCGCCCACCGACGAGGCCGGCTGGGACGCGCTGGCGCTCACCACCGTGCGGGCCCGGCGGGCCGAGGGGCGCTTCATTCCCGGCCTCGGCCACCACGTGCACAAGAACGGCGACCCCCGCACCCCCCGGCTCTTCCGGATCGCCGAGGAGGAGGGGCTGGCCGGCCCGCACCTCTCGCTGTTCGCCGCCATCGGCCGGGTCCACCCCGAGGTGCTGGGGAAGACGCTGCCGCTCAACGGCGCCGGGGTGTGCGGTGCCGCGCTCGCCGACCTCGGCCTGCCGCTGCAACTGCTGCGCGGATTCGCCCTGCTGGCCCGTACCGCGGGGCTCATCGGGCAGCTCGCGGAGGAACTGCGCCACCCCGTCGCCAACGAGATCTTCCTGTCCGTGGACCTGAACAACCGGTCCGTGGAACCCGACCCCTACGAACGCGCCGACGAGACCAACGGAGGTCCGCATGGCTGAGCTGGTCGCGGTCATCGCGTCCACCCACCACCCGTTCTACTACCGGGCGAGCAACGCCACCGGGGAGGACCGGCCGCCCTTCGCGGACGAATGGGTGCGCAAGGTGGAGGCGTTCCGCGCGACACTGACCGCCGCGCGGCCCGACGTGCTCGTCATGGTCGGCTCCGACCACTTCCACCAGCTGTGGCTGGACAACATGCCGCAGTTCCTCGTGGGCAAGGCGCCCTTCTACGACGCGAACTTCTACAACGAGGAACGCGAGTTCGGCCTGCCCCGGATGCTGATGACGGGCCACGAGGACCTCTCCTCGCACGTGCTGCGCGGCGGCCTCGACCTCGGATTCGACCTCGCCTTCTCCAACGAGATGCGCATCGACCACTCCATCACGTGCCCGATCATCACGCTGCGGCCGCAGAACGACCTGCCGATCGTGCCGATCTACACCAACATCTTCGCGCCGCCGCTGCCGCAGCCCAAGCGCTTCGTGCAGCTCGGACGCGCGATACGCGAGCTCATCGAGTCCTGGCCCGCCGACCAGCGCGTCGCGGTCATCGGCACCGGCCACCTCTCCCTGGAACTCGGCGGGCCGCGCCAGTTCGGGCCGCACGGCCCCGACCCGGAGTTCGACCGCAGGGCCGTGGAGTGGATCGCCTCCGGGGACATCGAGGGCTGCCTCGCCGAGGTCACCCTCGACAGCCTGCACCTGCCGGGGAACGCCACCCACGGCTTCATGGACTTCATGCTGATGATGGGCGTCGCCGGTGAGGGCCGAAAGGCCGACTACACCGACACGTTCGACCTGTTCCACACCATGGAGGCCTACTTCACCTGGTACCCGCGCGGAGGCCGCTCGTGAGCAAGTACCTGCTGAACAAGTTCCTGTACACCGTCGACCGCGACCCCGAGCTGCTGGAGCGCTACCGCGAGGAACCGGTGGCCACCGTGCGGGCGTGGGAGGAGGAGTACGCCAACCGCATCCTCAACTGCCTGCACGGCGAGGCCTCGACATGGCTGAGCTTCGACGACACCGAGCGCGAGGCGCTGTCCACCCACGACTACCCGAAGCTGTTCGAGCTGGGCGCCCATCCCTTCCTCACGATCACGCTCTTCATCGGGCTGTTCGAACGCGACCACGGGCCGCTGGAGTTCCAGAAGGAGTACGCCCGGCGGCTGTCGCACATGACGCTGCCCTACCCCGACATCACCACGTGACCATGCGGGCGGCGGAGATCGCCGAGCCCGGCCGGCCGCCGCGCGTGGTCGACCGGGAGCCGCCCCGGCCGGGGGAGGGCGAGGTCCTGGTGGAGGTGCACGCCGCGCCCCTGACGCCGCTGGACCTGCTCTGCGCGAGCGGCACCTCCTACTTCGGCCGGCCGCGGACCCCCTACGTGCCCGGTGTCCAGGGCGTGGGCAGCTACGGCGGGCGCACGGTCTGGTTCCCGACGGCGGCCGGTATGGCGCCAGGCGACGGCAGCATGGCCCAGCAGGTGGCGGTGTCCGAGGCGGCGCTGGTGGAACTGCCGCCCGGCGCGGACCCCGTGGCCGTCGCCGCCCTCGGCCTGTCCGCCGTCGCCGCGCACATGGCGCTGACGTGGCGCGGCGAACTGGCGGCCGGGGAGCAGGTGGTCGTCCTCGGCGCCGGGGGCGCGGTCGGGCAGGCCGCGGTGCAACTGGCCCGCGCCGCCGGCGCCCGGCGGGTCGTGGCCGCCGCTCGCTCCGCGGCGGCGCGGCAGCGGGCCCATGCCGCGGGTGCCGACACCGTCGTCGTCCTCGACACCGATGACGTCGGTGAACTGGCCGCCCGTATCGCCGCCGCGGCGGACGGACCTGTGGACCTGGTCGTCGACCCGCTCTTCGGTCCCCCGGCCGCGGCGGCGGCCCGCACCCTCCGCACCGGTGGACGCCTGGTCAACCTGGGCAGCTCCGCGGCCGAGACGTGCCCGCTCGACTCCGGCACACTGCGCAGCCGCTCCCTGCGCATCCTCGGCTACACGAACAACGAACTCACGCCGTCCCAACGGGCCGCCTCCCTGGTCGAGATCGCCCGGCGCTCCGCCGAGGGCGGGCTCACCGTCGCCCATGAACCCGTCCCCCTCGACGGCCTCGCCGCCGCATGGCACCGCCAGGCGACGGGCACCGCGAACGGCCGCGCCGTCCTGCTCCCGCACGGGCCGACGCCTCCCCGCGCCTGATCGGCGCCCGGCCCGGAACCGGGACCGGGGCCGGGGCGTCGAAGCGGCATGAATCCCAGAATCACGTATCTCGTCCTCGTCGCGGCGCTCTCCGCCGCGGTACTCAGCGGCTGCTCCGGTGACGACGAACAACCGCGCCGTGCCGCCGCCCGCGAAACGACGGCCACCGCGGCCGGGAAAGCGGTGCCGTTCGAGCTCTACACCCACTGCGGGATCGACGACGTCCGTATCGGCCCGACGTGGTTCGAGGCGGTGCGGCCGCTCTCGGGCGGTTCCGGCAACCCGCCCGCGGGCTGGGACAACCCCACGCAGCGCGGCACGATGACCCTGGTCTCACCGACCGCGGCCGTGTTCACCGACGCCGCGGGGCACGAGGTGCGCTTCCGGGCGCGACCGGGTGCGACGGCCCCCAAGCGCGTCTGCGAGTGAGACGCGGCCTCTCGCGGACGGCGCCCCGGGCGGGGCACCGTCCACGAGGGTGGATCAGGCGTTGGGGTCGAACGGGATGCCGGACGGCTTGGAGTTGGCGAGGGTGGAGTTGAAGCGGGCGTCGTTGATCTTGATGGTCGCCGAGCCGAAGTCCGCGTTCATGAGCTCGTCGCGGAAGCCCGCGGGGTAGCCCTCCCAGCCGACGAGCCGGGGGTAGAACCAGCCGCCGGTGGCGTTCTCCGGCGGCTCGTCATTGGTGCCGGCGAAGCGGAAGCAGTGGGTCGAGGCGCCGTCCTTGTGGTACACGATCTTGGGGTGGGTGCCGTCGAAGCGGATCGCGGAACGGGCGGCGATCTGGTAGCCGGAGTGCTGGGACGCCGCGACGTACTCGACCTGGTTGTTGTGGATCCAGACCACGACGTGCTCCCAGTCGTGGGTGTGGCCGATGGCCGCAGGGCCGAGCGTGGCCTGGTCCTTCTCGAAGTAGCTGGCGTACACGACGGCGCACCAGTCGTTGTTGCACTTCTCGCGCGAGTACGTGTTGGCGTTGGCCAGCTGGGCGTAGTCGTGGCAGTGGCCGTTGACGTCCCCACCCAGCTTCAGGCCGGGGTTGAGGGTGCCGTCGGCACCGATCGCGGCCGTGGCGTAGCAGCCGTCCCCGTCGTAGTCGTACGCGGGGGAGAAGGACTGCTCCAGTCCGTCGGCGTTCTGCGGCAGGAGCTGGAGCACGGAGGCGTTCGCCTCGGCGGGGAAGGCAAGGACCGCCATCGCGCCCAGGGCGGTCGCGACGGCGCCCAGACGCAGACGGCCCGGGCGCCGGGTGCGGGACGTCGTTTCGGTGGGATTGTTTTTCGCCGACCTCAGGCTGCGCACGAGAACTCCTCGACATAAAAGGGGGCAAGGGTTCTCCTTGAGAATTCCTTGCCCGAGGACTGACGGTTTCGCGCGACGAAGTTTCCGGCGTGCCGGAAGGCCGGAGTGGTCATCTCCGGCCATGTCTCCGCCTGTTGGTGCGTCGACAAGTTATCCGAGGCCGATCCGGTGGCGCAAGCACGCAATTCCGGATCGGCATTCCCGACATGTCCCGGCTTTAGCCAACGGGCAGGAACGGCGAAGGTCCCGGGAAATTAAATACGGTTGTGAATCGACCGACGGCCCGGGGCGTTATGAGTGCGCCGCCTGGAAAGCCCGGCCGGCGGCCGTCGCCGTCGTGCCGTCGGTGAACAGGCCGCTGCTCGGGGCGGAGGCGTCGGCCCCGAGCCCGAACCACGCGTAGCGCTGGAGGTACGGCAGGCCCTCCAGCGCCTTGGTGGAGGCCGTGACGAAGGCCGCCTGCTGGTCGGCGGAGGGGAAGCGGGTGCCGTGGGAGAAGTCGATCAGCGCGTACTCGGTGAGCCAGATCGGCTTGTGGTAGCGCTGGTACACCGCGTTGAGGTAGGACGTGAGCTGCCCGACCGCCTCCGCGGTGCGGAAGTCGCCGCCGTACCAGTGGAGCGTGATGAAGTCGACGCGGTAACCCTTCGCCTTCGCCCCCGACATGAAGCGGTCGAGCCAGCCGCCGGGGGTGTCGCCGCCGTAGGCCACCGCGGGGCTGCCGAGGACCCTGCCCGCGTCCATGAGCTGCGGCCACAGCGAAAGGGCCTGCTCCACCGTCATGTTCGACTGCTGGGCCATGTCGGGCTCGTTGAAGCCCAGCAGGTACGGGCCCTGGGACCTGGCCTGGGACAGGTTCTGCGGGGTGACGGAGTCGCGGCCCCAGATCATCGGGACGAATCCGGCCGAGGGCGGGCTCGTCACCTCCGAGTGCGTGGTGGACCAGGTGTAGTACCAGCTCGCCCCGGACGCGGCGAGCGCCTTGCTCACCCCCGGGAAGGTCCACACGCCCACGCCCTTCTTGGACGTGGAGGCCACGGCGACCGCGGGCGGTGCGGCCGGTGCCTTGTGCGTGGGCTTGGGCGTGGCCTTCTTCGCCGGCGACTTCGAGGTGCTCGGGGAGGGGGAGGGGCTCGCGGAACGCGCCGAAGGGGTCGGCGAGGCGGCGGCCGCGACCGCGGGTGCGGACCGGGCCGGCGGCGCGGCCTTCCCGGGGGTGCCGGACGAGCCCGTCGTGAGCCCGGCGGCCACCAGCGCCACGGCGACCACGGCCGCGACCGCGGCCCCCGAGACGACCGGCGCGCTGAACACGCGCGACGCGGGCCGGGCGGCCCGGTGCGCATGCCGCGCGCCGCCGACCGCCTTGTGTCCCGCAGAGTTCCCGGAACCGCCGGATGACCATGGCCCGCCGGTCCCGGTGGCCGTCCCCGCCTCGCGTACGACGGCCGCGACCACCCGCGCCGGGTCGAGCGCCGGGGGCAGCGCCAGCAGCGGAAGCCCGCTCAGCAGGCGATCCATGGGGAACAGCCCCTCCTCCATCCCGCCGCACACCGGGCACCCGCGCACGTGCCGCGCGAAGCGCTTGCGCCACAGCGGGCTCGGCACGCCGTCCCAGTTGTCGGCCGGTGCCTGCAGCCCGGCGCACCGGGGCGTGGCGTTCAGGGCCCGCACCACCACGCGGGCGGCCTCCATCTGCTTCTTCATGCGCTGCACCCGTACGGCGGCGTGCCGGTCCGACAGGCCCAGCGCGGAGGCGAGTTCGGGCCGGTCCAGCTCGCCGCTCTCCTCCAGCCACCACAGCGACAGCAGCTCCCGGTCGTCCTCGTCGAGCCACCGGGTGGCCTCGGCGACCTCGCGGCGCTGCTCGGTCAGACCGAGCCGCAGGATCGTCAGCCCGGCGAAGTCGAGGCCGGGGTCGGGTATCTGCTCGGCGGCCTCCAGGCCCGCGCTGCGGTCCCGGGCCGTCGCGCGCAGCCGCGCGTGATCGCGGACCTGCCGGATCGTGATCGCCACCAGCCAGGAGCGGAACGCCCCCGGGTCCCGCAGCTCCGTCAGCCCCCGCACCATGCGCAACAGCGTCTCCTGTACGACGTCGTCCACGTCGGCGTGGCCGTTCAGCGCCCGGCCGACGATGTTGTAGACCAGCGGCAGGCACTCGGCCACCAACTGGTCCAGCGCCTGCCGGTCGCCCGCGCGTGCCGCCACCACCACCCCGGCGCCGGGTCCGTTCCGGTGGGTCTTGCGCATGTGACTCCACTCTTCCCTTCGTACCGGCGCCCCGTGGCGCGGCACTTGGTCTCGCTGCCCTGTCCCGTCCGGCCCGCGATCGGGGCGGACGGGGATGCCTGCACATACAGGAGACGGCCGGCCGCAGCCCGGACAACACAAACTCCGCGGGATCGCCGCACGGATTTGTGTTGTCGGGCGCCCCCGGGCGCGGTCCCCGATACGTGCGCACGCACCAGGTGAGGACGAGGAAGGCACAAGGATGGCACGACGCAGTCGGCACGGAGCGAGGTCCCCGCGCACGCGGCGGTGGACGTTCGCGGCAGCAGCGGTCGCGGTGGCGGTTCTGGCGGTCTACGGGGCCCTCACGCAATTCGGCGCGGACGACGGCCGCCCGGCGACACTCGCCGTGACGGCCGGAAGGGACACGGCCCCGGCCGAGCCCCCCTCCGCGGCGGCGACGCGGACCACCCCGGCCGCGTCGCCCTCGGCCTCCACCTCGGCGAGCCACCGGCCCTCCGGCTCGCCCGATCCGTCGGCGAGGACGAGCAAGCGGCCGTCGCACGGCGCCAAGGCCACGCCCGAGGCACCGGGGTCGCAGGCCGCGGCCCCGGCCGGCAGCCGGGCGATCACCCTGGTCAACCGTACGCAGGAGACGATCTGGGCCGTCGTCACCGACTCGCCGGCCTATCCCGACGGCCGCAGGCTCGCCCCCGGGCAGAGCACGTCGCTGACCGTGGGGAACAAGTGGGGCGGCCGGATCTGGGGCCGTACGGGCTGCGCGACGACGGCCGCGAGCGCCTGCCGCACCGGTGACTGCACCAGCGTGTGCACCGGTCCCAACCCGCCGACCACGTTGGGTGAGTTCACCTTCGACGCGTACGCCGGTCTGGACTTCTACGACGTGAGCATGGTCGACGGCTCCAACCTGCCCATGTACATCAACATCTCCCACACCACCAGCAGCGACCCGGTCAGCGCCTCCGGCTGCTACAAAGGCACCTGCACGAGCCCCGTGGTCTGCCCGAGCGCCATGCAGGCCACGTCCGGCGGCCGGGTCATCGGCTGCAAGCCGCCCTGCGCGGCGTTCGGCGGCGACGTGTACTGCTGCCGCGGGGCGTGGGCGGGCCGCGCCAAGTGCGTCCCCTCGAAGTGGCCGGTCGACTACACCCGGGTCTTCAAGAAGGCCGCGCCGTACGCCTACTCCTACGCCTTCGACGACTCGGCGACCATGTCCTGCAAGGGGGCCTGCTACTACCGGGTCACCTTCGGCACCACGGGTTAGCCCTGTTCCCGGCGCCGGGCCGGTCAGGCGAGCAGGGCGGCCGTGAACGTCTGACGGTGGCTCGCGAGCCAGCCCTGCATGCGGTCCCAGCGCTGCCAGCCGCCGCGCTCGGCCAGGATCCGTCCGTACTCGGGGTCGCCGCCGGCCACGCGGCCGGCGACGAAGGCCCGGCAGGACGCGGTGGCCTCCTCGACCAGCGCGGGCAGTCCGGCACGCTCCCGTGAGCCGAGGCCGTAGCCGTCGGCCAGGACCCGCAGCCGCTCCGGGGCGTCGAGTCCGGTGGGGTACAGGGGCGCCGCGGACTCGGGATCGAGCATGGGCACCCAGTAGCGGGCGGTCATGGCGAGGTCCCACACGGGCCTGCCGGGGGCGGCCAGGTCGAAATCGATCAGGGCCGCCGCCCGGCCGTCGCGGAAGACGACGTTCTCCGGGCACACGTCGTTGTGGCACAGCATCGTCCCTCCTTCCGGGTCGGCCAGGGCCCGGGGCCACTCGGCGCGGGAGTCGACGCGGATGCCCGCGCTCGCCTCGTGCAGGCGCCGCAGCAGGCTTCCCACCGACCGCAGCGCGGTCGCGGTCATCGCCCAGCGGGGGAACGGCGGCAGAGCGACGTCGCCGGGGATCCAGGTCAGCTGCTCGCGGCCGTCGTCGGTGAGACGCACAGGTCTTGGAGCCGCGTCGAAGCCGCGTTCCCCGAGGGCGCGGAGGTAGCCGTGCAGCGCCGGCGCGGTGCGCGGCGCGGGCCGTTCCACCAGGGCTCCACGACGGAGGACCGCACCCGCGTTCATCATGCCGCCGGTCAGCGCCTCGCCGTCGGCGGCCCCGCTCCCGGGCGCCGTGCCGGTCACGTCGACGTCAGCTCGGCCGCGGGCGGCGGCCGGCCACGAGCACGGGCCCGCCGGGCACGGTCGGGAACCGCCGCACGTCCTGCAGCCCGCGGGCGGCCAGTACCTCCGCCATCCGGTCGGCGTCGTAGGCGGAACCGCCGTTGCGCGCGGCGTTCCAGCGGCCTACCGCCCGGCGCAGCCCGTCGGGGGACGGCGAGCCGGCCCCCGCCACGAGCCAGCCGCCGGGCACGAGCGCGTCGGCCAGCCGGGGCAGGGCGGTCTCCAGGACCGCCTCCGACAGGAAGGGGGCGGGCAGCCACACCAGGTCGTACGCGGCCCGTTCGGAGGTGTCGGCGACGTCGCGGCGGAGCAGGGTCACCCGGTCCGCGGTCCCCGGCCGCGCCTCCGCCAGTTCACCGCGTGCCAGGTCCAGCGCGCGTTCCAGTACGTCGATGCCGGTGACCCGGGCGCGGGGGAACGCCTCGGCCAGCGCGAGGGCCAGCGCGGCCACCCCCGTGCCGACGTCGAGGATGTGGCCGCCGTCGCCGGCCAGGCGGTCGCCCAGGCCCGGCAGTTGGGGCACGATCCGGCTGCCGAGCGCCCGGCCGACCGCGGCCGACGCCCGGCCCTGGTGGAGCAGGACCCGGTCGTCCAGCGCCGCCCAGCCGCCGGAACCCTCACCCGTCGCCGCGGTCAGGGCCTGCCGCATCGAGCTGAGGCGCGCCTCCACGGCGCTGCGAGCCGTCGGGCCGTCCGGCGGGACCAGCGACGGGTGCGGGACGAACGCGGTCCCCTCCCGGCGCACCAGACCGGCCTCCTCCAGGACCTCGGTCCGCCGGGGGTCGGCGGCCAGTACCTCGGCGAGCGGCGCGGTGAGCGCGTCGTGCAGCGTGCCGACCATCGCGGCCATGGCCCAGGTAGCGGCCTCCAGCACGGCGGCCGGGTCCTCGTCGAGGGGCAGGACGGGGCCGGCGGCGGCGCCGGACGGCGTGGGTGGGGTGGTCATGGGCGGGGCCTCCTGGTCGTACGGCTTGCACAGCGGGACACGGTGCCCGCGCGCCATCCGTTCGAACCGGGCGGGGCGGCACCCGGCTCACGGGGGTCCGGCGGACCGCCCGTGCCCGATCGTAGTCGCCGGCCGTCGGCGTCAGGACTGGTCAGGGGCGGTAGATCGACTGGGACCACTGGTACGCCCGCAGGCCTTCGGGGCCCAGTTCGCGGCCGAGCCCGCTGCCCTTCACGCCGCCGTAGGGCGAGGCGATGTCGGGCTGGTACCCGTTGAGGCCGATCGTGCCCGTGCGGATCCGGCGGGCCACGCGCGCCCCGCGCTCCGGGTCGGTGGTCCAGACACTGCCCGCGAGGCCGTACACGGAGTCGTTGGCGAGGCGGACGGCGTCGTCCTCGTCCTCGTAGCGGGTGACGGTGAGGACCGGTCCGAAGATCTCCTCCTGCGCGATCACCGAGGAGTTGTCGACGTCGGCGAAGACGGTCGGCTCGACGAACCAGCCGCGGTCGAGACCGGCCGGCCGGCCCCCGCCCGTGGTGATCCGGGCGCCGTCGGCCCGGCCCTTGCCGATGTAGCCCTCCACGCGGTCCCGCTGCCGTGAACTGACCAGCGGGCCGATCTGGGTGTCGGGGTCGAGGGCGTCGCCCACCCGCGCACCGCGCGCCACGGCGGTGTAGACCTCCACGACCTCGTCGTAGCGGCTGCGGGGTGCGAGGATCCGGGTGCTGGCGAAGCAGGTCTGACCGTTGTTGAGCAGGCTGGTGGCGAAGAGCTCGCCGGGGTCCGCCATGAGGTCGGCGTCGTCCAGGACGACGGCCGCGGACTTGCCGCCGAGTTCCAGGGTCACCGGCCGCAGCAGCGCCGCGCACGCGGCGGCGACCCGGCGTCCCGACGCGGTGGACCCGGTGAAGGAGACCTTGTCGACTCCCGGGTGCGCGACCAGGTAGGCGCCGATGTCGCGCCCGCCGGGGACGATGTTGACCACGCCGTCGGGCAGACCCGCCGCCGCGACCGCCTCGGCCAGCAGCACCGAGTCCAAAACGGTCTCCGGAGCCGGTTTGACGACCAGCGTGCACCCGGCGGCCAGCGCCGGCGCGATCTTGAAGAATCCCACGGTCTGCGGGAAGTTCCAGGCCATGACGGCGGCGACCACGCCCACCGGCTCCCGGCGGACCTCGGTGGTGCCCCGGGGCAGACCGGACCGGAACTCGACTCCGGGCGCCGAGGTGACCAGAGCGGCGTAGTAGCGCAGGAGGGCGGCAGGCACGGACCCCTCGTACGCGCGGGCGATCGAGATCGGCATGCCGTTCTGCGCGCTGACGCTGCTCGCCGTCGCATCACTCCGCTCGTCGAGCTCCTGCGCGAGCCGGAGCATGGTGGCCGCGCGGCGTTCCGGCTCCCAGGAGGGCCAGCCGCCCGGGGCGTCGAACGCGGCGCGGGCCGCGCGGACGGCGTGGTCGACGTCGGTGGTGCCGGCCTCCGGCACGGCACCCAGGTGGTCGCCGGTGCTGGCCGAGGTGACGGTGATGGTCCGGTGGCCCGAGGGCGCGGCCCACCGGCCCCCGACGAACAGCCGGTTCCCATGTGCATTCATGGCAAGGGAGGTCATAGCGGGCACTTCCTCCGGCGGCGGCCGGCAGGGCCGCCCCCTGTTGGGTCCCGTGGCCGTGGCCGCCGACGTGCCGCGGCACCGGCCCGGGGTGTGTGCGCGATGGTGGTCCGGCGCGCCGCGACGGCGCGTCCGGCGTGCGAGCGACCCGCTGAGCGGCAGGGGGGCGCTGCGCCTTGGAGGCCGCATCGGGGGCGGGTGTGCCCTCACCGGCGGCGGTTTGTGCGATCTGTGCGGTGGTGCACCGCAATGTCCACGAGGCTACACCCATCTGGGGGCACGTGACACCAGATGGGTCGGGTCACCGGCGCAACGGCCTGACGGTGCGTCAGATCCAGCCGCGCCGGGTGGCCTCCATGGCGATCTGGAAGCGGGTCTGCGCGCCGAAGCGCTGCATGAGCTTGGTGACGTGCCGCTGCACGGTCCGTTCGCTCCACCCCATCGCCCGCCCGGCGGCCTTGTCCGTCGCGCCCGCCGCGAGCAGCGTCAGCAGCCGCGCCTCCTGCGAGGACAGCTCCTCCCGGCCGTCCTCCGCCGTGACCGCCTCGTGCGCCCGGACATGGACGCTGCGCTCCCACATCGCCTCGAAGAGGGCGATCAGGGCGTCCAGCAGGGGGGAGGGGTGGATGATGTAGCAGGCGGTCACGACGCTGTCGCCGGGGCGCAGCAGCGGGATGATGGCCAGCCGCTCGTCCGACACGGCCAGTTTCATGGGCAGGCCGGGGGCGATGCGCGCCTGTTCGCCGTGACGTATGCCGACGGTGACGTCGTCGAGCCAGCCGGGCAGCGCCAGGACGCTGCTGTCGTAGATGACGCGGTAGGCCACCCCCCGGCCCAGTAGTTCGAGCTCGTCCGGGTTGGGCTCGGTGTGCGCCTCGACGGCGGCGTACGGGGGCCGGTCGAAGCCGCGGACCTGGGTACGGGTGCTCTGCTGCATGTGCGCCCAGCGGCGGTTGACGTCGTCGCGGCCGGAGACCACCTCCACGAGGTCGTCCGGGTTCACGAAGCGGGTGGCGGCGCGGTAGACGTCCATCAGGCCCGCGACCTGTCCGCGCACGTCGTTCAGCGCGCGTTCCCGGTCCCGCAGCACCGCCTCCAGGCCGGTGTCCGGGGAGACCGCGACGTAGGTGACGGGACGCCCGGGGGAGCGGATCGCGAGGCCGAGTGCCGCCAGTGTCTGCAGCGAGCGCCGGGCCGCCGCGGCGGCGAGATGGCCGTCGTGGGCGAGGTCGGCGACGGTGGCCTGGGTCCGGCGGATCAGGATCTCGTAGACCGCCTCGTCCTGCCGGCTCAGGCCGATCGATTCGAGCATGATCCTTCTCCGTGCGACGGAAGCGTGAACGCGTGTCGTTCTTACGACACTTGGCGGGAAGCCACCGCCGGTTCATCTTGTCAGGACGATCAAGCCTATGCCGGCGTTCCGGCATTTCCGCCGCTCGCCCGGCCGCCGGGGACGGTCCCGCGCCCTCGCGAGTGATCGCCTATGGTCGTGCCGACGGGGATCGATCGCGCCGCCGAGGCGGCATCCGCGGGAGGACGACTGTGCGCACGAGGGACCTGGGACGCAGCGGGCTTCAGGTGTCCGAGATCGGCTACGGAGCCTGGGGCATCGGGGAGTCGGCGTGGGTGGGCGCCACCGAGGACGAGTCGGTGCGGGCGCTGGACCGGGCCGTCGACCTCGGGGTGAACTTCATCGACACCGCCCGCGGCTACGGCGAGAGCGAGCGCATCGTGGGGCGTTTCGTCCGCCGGCGGGCCGGCGCGGGCGACGGCATCCTGGTGGCGACGAAGGTGCCGCCGAAGAACCGCCTGTGGCCCGCTCCCGACGGCGTGGACCCCGCGGAGGCGTTCCCCGGGGCGCACATCCGCGAGAGCCTGGAGACCAGCCTGCGGGCGAGCGGGCTCGACCACTTCGACGTGCTCCAGTTCCACGTGTGGAGCGACGAGTGGGTGGGCCGCGGCGACTGGCTGGAGACGATCGCCGATCTGAAGCGGGAGGGGAAGATCCGCCTGTTCGGCGTCTCCGTCAACGACCACGAGCCCGACAACGCGCTCGCCCTCGTGCGCAGCGGGGTGGTCGACACCGTGCAGGTCATCTACAACATCTTCGACCAGGCCCCGGCGGACGCCCTCCTCCCGGCCTGCCAGGAGCACGGCGTCGGCGTCATCGTCCGGGTGGCGCTCGACGAGGGCGGGCTGACCGGCCGCGTCACCGCCGGGACCACCTTCCCGGAGGGCGACTTCCGCAACCGCTACTTCCGCGGCGACCGCCCCGCCCAGGTCGAGCGGCACGTCGACGCCATCGTCGCGGACCTCGGCATCGGCCGAGAGGAGCTCGCCGAGACGGCGCTGCGCTTCGTCCTGAGCTCCCCGGCGGTCTCCACGGTGATCCCCGGCATGCGCTCCGTGCGCAATGTCGAGCGGAACGCCGCCGTGAGCGACGGCCGTGCCCTGGCGCCGGGACACCTCGACGTGCTGGCCCGGCACCGCTGGCAGCGCAATTTCTACGGCGGCTGAGCGGGCGCGGCGCCCCGCATCCCGGGCTTCCGCCGCGGACCCCGTCCCACCTGGGGTGATCCCGGTCGCCCGGTACCCGGGGCCGGGTGGGGCGGAGTGTTTACCTGGACTAAATCAAAACAATTGAGGCATATATCCACTAATGGTGCAAACATGGGATGTATGCATACTTCGTGGCTGGCTCATCCGCAGGGCACCCTCGCCGCGCGGCCCCGCACGCGCGAGATCGTGGACCGTCCCTGGCACATGCTGATCGGCGGGGAACTGACCGACGCGGTCGCGGGGGGCACGCTCGACGTGGTCAACCCGGCGGACGAGACGGTGGCGGCCCGCATGCCCCTCGGCGGCTGCGCGGATGTGGACGCGGCGGTCGGCGCGGCCCGCGACGCGGCGCCGTCGTGGGCCGCGACGTCGATCGCCGACCGGGCGGCCGTGCTGACCAGGCTGGCCGAGGCGGTGGAGGCGCACGGCGAGGAACTGGCCTGGATCGACACGATCGACAACGGCAGCCCCATCGGGGTCATGCGCAACGACTTCCGGGTGGCGGTGGCCCAGCTGCGCTACTTCGCCGGCCTGGCGCTCCAGCTGCGTGGCGAGACCATCCCGCTGGCCGCCCACGACGCGCTCGACTACACGCTGCGCGACCCGTTCGGCGTGGTCGGGCGGATCGTCCCGTGGAACCACCCGCTGATGTTCGCGGCGGCCCGCATCGCCGCGCCGCTGCTGGCCGGCAACACCGTCGTCCTCAAGCCGGCCGAGGTGACCTCCCTGTCGGCCCTGCGGCTGGGCGAGATCGCCGCCCGCATCGTGCCGCCCGGGGTGCTCAACATCGTCGCGGGCCTCGGTTCCGTGGCGGGCGAACGGCTCGTGACCCACCCCGACGTCCCGCGCATCGCCTTCACCGGCTCGTCGGTCACGGGCCGGCGCGTCCAGGCGCGTGCGGCGAGCGCCGCCGTGAAGACGGTCACCCTCGAACTCGGCGGGAAGAACCCGATCATCGTCTTCCACGACGCGGACGTGCCCGCCGCGATCGACGGCGTGATGGCCGGGATGAACTTCACGTGGCAGGGCCAGAGCTGCGGCTCGACCTCCCGCCTGCTCGTGCACCAGTCGCTGTACGAGCGGGTGGTCGGGGAGGTGGGCCGGCGCATGGACGCCCTGCGGATCGGCGACCCCTCCGAGAGCGGCACCGACATCGGCCCCCTGGTCTCGGCGGGGCACTACAGCAAGGTCTCCTCCTACATCCGCGCGGGGCTCGCCGACCCCGCCCTCGACCTCGTCGCGGGCGGCACCTTCCCCGAGCGCCCGGGCTACTACGTCCGCCCCACCCTCTTCTCCGCGCCCAGCGGCGCGGGCGGTCCCCTCTTCACGGACGAGATCTTCGGGCCGGTCCTCGTGGCGGCCCCCTTCGACACCTACGAGGAGGCCGTGTCCGAGGCCAACGCCCTGCCCTACGGCCTCACCGCCAGCGTCTGGACGACGTCCCTCCGCACCGCCCTGGCGGCCGCCCGCGACCTGCGCACGGGGTACGTCTGGGTCAACTCCAGCTCCGCTCACATACCCGGCACCGCCTTCGGCGGCGTGAAGAACTCCGGCGTGGGACGGGAGGAGGGCATCGAGGAGCTGGAGGCGTACACCCAGCCGAAGAACGTCTACGTGCGCTTCTGAGCGAGTGCGTCAGGCCCAGCCCATCTCGGTGTACGGACGGCCGTGCAGGATACCGTCGATGGCGGCGCGGGTGTAGGGGACGGTGCTGTCCGGGAGGCGGTCGGCGGGCCACCAGTCCCAGCTGACGCACTTGTCGGGCTCCAGGAGTTGCGGCTCGCCCTTCCACTGCCGGGCGCGGAAGACCAGCTGCAGACGGGGCCGGGTGCCGGGCATGTGGAGCATGTGGACGGCGTGCGCGAACTCCACGTCGTCGGGGTCGATGACCAGGCCCGCCTCCTCGCGGGCTTCGCGCACGAGGCAGGCGACGGCCGACTCCTGCTCGCAGTGGCCGGCCAGGAAGTGGTGCTGCAGCGGTGCGAACCGCGAGTCCGGGTGACGCAGGCCGAGCAGGACCTGACCGTCGCGTTCAAGGTACAGATGGGCGCCGACGACGTTGGGAACGATCTGACGGCCCGGGCCCCCGCCGGACGTCGGCACGGCGCCGCCGGCGGCCTGGTGGCGGGCGATCACCCGGGCCGCCCACGGCGCCATGGTCAGATGGGCCGTCGTCGCGACGTCGAAGAACGCGAACATGATGCCCTCGCCCACCTCCAGCCGGGAGGGGTCGCCGTCCCACTGACCGAGGAAGATCTGGATGTGCGGCCGGGGGAGGCCGTCCGGGCCGGGGTGCTCGACGACCCCGAACCGGGTGAGGCCGATCGTGAGCCCCGCCTCCTCCAGCAGTTCCCTCGCGATGGCCTCCTCCGGCGTCTCCTCGCCCTCCCGGGCGCCGCCGGGGAGCGACCAGGTGCCCGGGTCGCTGATCGGCTTGTCGGCGTCCCGCAGGTGCAGCAGGTACTGGCCGCGCCGGTTGACGATGAGCGCGGTGGTCTGGCGGGGCTCGGGCGTGACCGCGGGCATGGGCGGGTCCTCCGGGGTCGGCGGGGTGGTCGGGCGCGGCTCGGGCGGAACTCCGTTGCGTGTGGCGCGGATTCCGCCATCCAGCAGGATGTCAGGGCCCGCCGGGCCGCTCCAGGCGGATGTCCCGCCCGTGCATGCGGCCCCTGTCGGTCAGGGCCGTCCTCGTCGCACCGATCACGGCGTCCGCCGCCCTGCGGGCCATGGCGGACTTCGCCCGGCACGTCGGCCGGAAGTCCTCGACCCGCAGGCGCATCGTGGTCGGACGGCACGCGCTTGGCCCACTCGCGGCTGGTGTCCCGCCTCTGACGGTCGATCTGCTCGGACACCTTCGCGGTCCCGCGCAGACCACCATGGACTGCGCGGCGTGCGGAGCGAGACCCAGGCGCGTACTTCCTCTTCCGGAACGTACCCGCACCCGCACCGCGTGCGGAGCAGTGTCCCCCGGGGACGCGAACTCCGCCCGCGTGACACTGCTCCGGGCCGGTCCCGAACCGGCTGGTGCCGATCGTGCGAGCGCCGGCGTACCGCCGGTGCCCGGCCCACGTGAGCCAGGAATCAGCGTCGTTCAGGGCGGGGAGGATGTCACATGTGGTGGACCGTGCCGTGGTGGTGCGCGTAGTGCGTGCCCGCCACGACCGCGGCCATGAGCTCCGCGTCCAGGGCCGAGGTGTCGGCGAGGCGGGTGGAGGCCGTGTAGGAGTTCAACAGGGTCTTGGTCACGCGCAGGGCGCCCTCGGGGCGCCGGACGACCGGCCGCGCCCAGGCGGCGATGGCGTCGTCGAGCTGCGCCTCGGGGACGACTTTCTGCAGGACGGACAGGGACAGCGCCTCGTGGGCGTCGAAGGACCTTCCGGTGAGGACGAGTTCGCGCACGCGCGCGGCGCCGATCTCGTTGAGGAGCCGGGGGAGGAGGCCGCCCCAGGCGGTGGGGAGGCCGAGGGCGAGTTCGGGCAGGCGGAAGGAGGCGGTGTCGGAGCCCACGCGCAGGTCGCAGGCGAGGGCCAGGCCGAGCCCCGCGCCGATGGCCTTGCCGTGGACCTTGGCGATGGTGACCGCGGTGTTGCCGCTCAGTGCCTCGCACACGAGGCGGCCCTTCGTGGCCGACGCGCGGATGCCACCGCCGGTGGGGTCGTGGGCGAGGGAGTCGGCGTACTCGGTCCGGTCGCCGCCCAGGCAGAAGTCGTCGCCGGCGCCGGACAGCACGATGACGCGCACCCCCGGCTCCGGGGTGCCGAGGATCGCGAGCAGCTCGTCCAGCATGGCCTCGGTGACGGCGTTGCCCTGATCGGGGTCGTGCAGCTCGATGTCCAGGACCGGTCCCCGCCGGCCGGTCCTGAGGGTCCTGAAGGTGCTGGAGGTGGGGCCGGTGGCGTGCGGGAGGGACTGCGGGGCGTTCATGCCGTCACTTTCATCGAGGTCACGCGGCGGAAGACCATGCGGGGCGCGTACGAGGGCGCGGAGGCGAGGCGAAGTGTGGGGAATCGTTTCAGCAGTGCGGTCAGCAACGTACGGGCCTCGAGCCGGGCCAGTGCCGCGCCCAGGCAGTAGTGGGCGCCGCCGCCGAAGGTGAGATGCGTGCCCTTGCGGAGGATGTCGTAGGTGTGGGGATCGGCGTTGCGCCGCGGATCGTGGTTCGCCGCCCCGTACATCACGTGCACCATGGTGTCCTTGGCGATCGGGACACCGGCCAGGACCGTGTCGTCGGCGGCGACACGGCTGTTGAGGTGGATGGGCGGGTCGTAGCGCAGGGCCTCCTCCACGGCGTCGTCGACGTGCTCGGGGTGGTGGCGCAGCCACTGCCAGCGCGCCGGCTCGTCGAGCAGCAGCCATACGGCGACCGAGAGCAGGGTCGCCGTGGTCTCCAGGGAGGCGATGGTGAGGAACATGACCAACTGGTAGATCATCCGGTCGGCCGTCTCGCGGTCGCCGGGCAGTTGCCCGTCCCAGTGGCGAATCCAGCCGGACAGGACATCGTTGCCGGGCCGCGCGCGCCGGCTGCTCACCAGGTCGGTGAAGAACGCCCGCATGTCGGCCGTGGCCTCCTCCGAGATCGCCAACTCCGACTTGGTGGGCAGCAGTTCCTGCGCGTGGACCTGACGGTGGGTGAAATCGAGGATGTGCGCGTAATCCGTGGCGGGGATGCCCAGCCAGCGGCCGACCGTGACGATCGGCAGCTGCTCGCTGACGGTGCCGACGAAGTCGGCGGTGCCGGCGGTGCGCAGCTCGTCCTCGAGCGCGTCGAGGAGCCGGGCGACGTGCTCTTCGATCTCCGGCTGCATGCCGGCCACGGTGGCGCGGTCGAAGGGGTTGCCCAGGCTGCGGCGCTGGCAGGTGTGGGCCGGCGCGTTCAGCCGGGACAGGGTCCGGCTCATCTCCTGCGTGGCCGGGGCGTGCCAGCGCTCGGTGTCCCGCTGCCGTTCCTGCCAGGCGAAGTCGGGGACGATCCAGTTCCTGCCGCGCAGGACCTGGTCGCAGGTGTCGAATCCGGTGATGAAGTACCCGCCCCAGGGGGCGGGTACGACATCACCCATGGTGCGCAGTTCCTCGTAGAGGGGGAAGGGATCGGCCTGCCCCTCGGGGGTGCGAAGGCGCCGAAGGACGGATATGACGGCTCGACGGTCAATGACTGTTTCGCTCATGTCACCGACTGCGGTCACGCGGAGCTCCTCAGGCTGGGCGTCCGGACCGGCGGAACCTACCCCTCCCCCACCTGCGGTCATGCGGTCCTGGGGTGTTGCTCCTGTCACATGCCTCTCGTCAGACGCGGAAGAGGTCCAGGAAGGTGGACCAGAACCCCTTCTTCGCCTGCGGCCGGGCCGGCGAGGCCGGCTGAGCCTCCGTCACCGCGGGACCGGCCGCCGCGGGCACCTGGGCCCGGGGCAGCGGCTCGGCGAACCGGGTGGCCGGAAGGGGGCTGAAGCTCACCGGCAGCGCCACCAGGGCCCGGTGGAACGGGCCCGGGCGCCACTGCAGCTTCTCCGGGTCCTCGGCGAGCGTCAGGTCGTGGAGGGTGTTGAGGATCTTCTCCACCGCCGTCAGGGCGATCAGCTGGGCGGGCGACTTCGCCGGGCAGGCGTGCGGTCCGGCACCCCAGGCGAGATGGGCGCCCTTGCTCAGCGTCTCGCGCTCGGCGGTCAGCGCCGGGTCGCTGTTGGCGGCCGCGAAGCTGATGACCAGCGGGGTGCCGGCCGCCACCTCCACACCGTCGAGGTCCACGTCCTGGAGCGGGAAGTGCGTGGCGTAGTTGGCGATCGGAGGGTTGTTCCACAGCACGTCGTCCATGGCCTCCTCGATCAGCATGCCCGACCGGCGGCCCGAGGAGTCCTCGGACAGCAGCAGGAGCAGCGTGTTGCCGATGAGGTTGCGCTCGGGCTCCACACCGGCGCCCATGAGCATGACGAGCTGGTCCTTCAGTTCCTCGTCGTTGAGGCCCGCGGGGTGCGCGATCAGCCAGGACGTGATGTCCTCGCCCGCCGTGCGCCGCTTGAGGGCGATCAGCTCCATCAGGCAGGCGGTGAGCTCCTCGTTGGCCCGCAGGGCGTCCTCGCCGTCGAAGATGGCGGCCATCGAGGTGGTCAGCCGGTCACCGATGTCGGCGGGGCAGCCGAAGAGCTTGTTGAACAGCAGCAGCGGCAGCAGCTTGGCGTAGTCGTTCAGCAGGTCGGCACGGCCGCGCTCGCTGAACTGGCTGATCAGGTAGTCGGCTATCTGCTCCACGTCACGGGCCAGCCGGCTGACGTTGAGCCGGTCGAGGCTCTCGGTGACCGCCTTGCGCAGCCGCAGGTGCACCGTGCCGTCGGTGAACAGGCAGTTGGGCCGGTAGGCCATCATCGGCAGGACCGGGTTGTCCAGCGCGATGCGGCCCTCGTTGAGCGCGGCCCAGCGGCGGGAGTCGCGGGCGAAGAGCGTGGGGTTCTGCAGGACGCGGCGCGCGGTGTCGTGCTCGGTCACCAAGGTGGCGTCGACACCGGGGGACAGCTCGACCGGCGCGGCGGGCCCGAAGTCGCGCAACTGGTCGTAGATCCGCCCGGGGTCGGCCGCGAAGTCGTGGCCGTGCATCGGGCATCTGGAAGGGGCGCCGGGGACGGGGGTGGCGTGCTGAGATTCCATGGGGGTTCCTTGAGGGGGCCGGAGCCTTCCCGCCCTGGTAGGCGGTGAAGGGGTCCGGCGGTCAGGCGGCGTGGGTGAGCAGGTGCTGGACGAGGGAGATCAACGCCTGTGCCGAGGAGGCCTCGTCACGGGCGTCGCAGTACACGACGGGGGTGTGCGGGAAGAGGTCGAGCGCCTCCCGGATCTCGTCCTCCTGGTAGCGGTGCTCGGTGTCGAAGTTGTTGACGGCGATGGCGTACTCCAGGCCGTACTTCTCGACGAGGTCGATGACGGGGAACGACTCGGCGAGCCGGGCGGGGTCGACCAGCAGCAGTGCCCCGAGCGCGCCCCGGGACATGTCCTCCCACAGCTGCATGAAGCGCTGCTGACCGGGGGTGCCGAAGAGGTAGAGCACCAGCTCCTCGCTGAGCGTCAGGCGGCCGAAGTCCAGCGCGACCGTGGTGGTCCGCTTGTCCGGCGCGCCCGCCAGGTCGTCCACGTGCAGCGACGCCTGCGTCATCTTCTCTTCGGTGCGCAGCGGGGTGATCTCCGAGAGCGTGCCGATCAACGTCGTCTTGCCCACGGCGAAGTGACCCACCACGAGGATCTTCGCGGCGGTGGTCACCCCCTCCGACACATATGCGCTGTCAGGCAAAGCGCCTTTGGAGTCCATGCAACACCTCTTCGAGGATTCTCTTGTCGACGGCCTGGGCGGGGGGCGGGGCTTCACGGCGCAGCAGATGCCCATGCTCGGTTAAATCGGTCAGCAGCAGCCGTGCGACGCCCACCGGGAGCTCCAGATGAGCGGCCACCTCGGCCACCGACAGATAACCCCCGGAGCACAGCTCCCAGATGGCACGCACCTCGGGCCCGGCCCCGAGGGGCAGCTCCCGGTCGGGGGCGATGGTGACCAGGGTGAGCAGGGACAGCTGGTCCGCGGCCGGGAGTTGACGGCCGCCGGTGATGACGTAGGAGCGGACGAAGTCGCTCGCGACCGGTTCTTCCTTGCCGGACGACGTCATGCTTCGGCACCGGCGTTCTGGCGGGGCGGCGTCGTCATCGCCTTGCCCAGTGCGCCGACCTGTTGCTGCATACGGAAACTCATGGCCTCCATGTCCACGTCCGGGGCCGCCGACGCGGCGAGGTACGCGCCGTCGCCCGCGGCGATCAGGAAGATCCAGCCGTGCTCGTACTCCAGCAGCGTCTGCCGCCACGGACTCGCACCGCCGCCGGCGAACGGGGCGACGGCCCGGGACAGCGACTGCATCGAACTCATCGCCGCCGCGTTGGTCTCCGCGTCGTCACGGCCGATCTCGCTGGACTTCTCCAGCAGCAGACCGTCGGCCGAGACAAGGATCGCGTGCCGGGCGCCGCGCACCTGGAGTACGTCGTTCAGCACCCACGACAGATCGGGGTTCATTGGTCCTGGAGTCCTTCCGTGTTCGTCATGTCCCGACCGGACAGGGTGCCGCGTTGGAACGCCCCGATGCGCGAGGCCCTGGTACCGCTGGCCGGCTCCGGTTCCGGCGCGGGGGTGCCGCCGGATCCGGACGCCGCCGGGGCGGCGGGCTGCGGCAGCACCGTCACCCGCTGGCGGCGGCGCTTGGGCAGGCCGCCCGCCGTGGTGCCGGTGGCGGGCATGGGGACGGGAGCGCTCACGGGTGCCAGGCGCTTGGGGGGCGCCGGCTCGGCGGCGTCGTGGGTGTGGACGGCCTCGGGCTGCGGTGCAGGGACTTCGTTGCTCAGGAGGTCCTCCGGCAGAAGGATTACCGCCCGCACGCCGCCGTACGGGGAGACGGAGTCGACGGAGACCTCGAACCCGTAGCGGGCCGCGAGCATGCCCGCGACGGCGAAGCCGAACTTCGGGGGGTTGCCCAGCGTGGTGATCCCCACCGGAGCGGACGGAGACAGCAGGAGCGCGGCGCGGTCCTTCTCCTCCTGGCTCATGCCGAGGCCGGCGTCGTCGACGATCACGCAGACGCCCTTGGGGACGGCGCGGATGTTGATCTCGACCGGGGTGTCGGGCGCGCTGTAGTTGGTGGCATTGGCCAGCAACTCGGCGAGCACGACGGCCACCGGTTCGACGGCCCGGCTGGCGACCGTGAAGTGCACCTGCGCGTGGATCTGCACGCGGTCGAACCGCCGGATGCGGCCCTGCGCGCTGCGCGCCACGTCGTACACCGAGGCGATGGCCTCGCGGCGGCCGAGCCAGCCGCCGCAGAGCACGGCGATACCCTGGGCACGGCGGCCGAACTGGCTGTTGGCGTGGTCGATCGCCATCAGGTCGGCGAGGATCTGGGGGTCGTCGCCGTACTTCTTCTGCACCCGGTCGATGACGACCTGCTGCTCGTCGGCGAGCACCTGCAGTGTGCGCATCGCCGACTTCAGAACGGTCTTGGTGTCCTCCTCCGCGTCCTTGCGCACTTCCGCCACCTCGGCGGAGTGCTGTTCCCGCAGTTCGGCATGGGCCGCGCGGATGTGGTCCCGCTCCTGCTGCAGGGCGTTGCGCTCACCCTGCAGCCGGGCGTTGTTGCCGCGCAGGATCATGTTGGTCCTGCGGGCGCGCAGGATGATCAAGACGGCGGCGCACAATACAACTGTCGCGATCCACAGGAGTGGATCATCCCAAATCGATGTCATGAGGCTCTCTTCAAGTCGCATCACGACGGAAGCGACGATCGGGGCCGCGGCGTCGGGCCAAGGGCGAACACCGCGACAGGGTGTGTGCCGTCGAGCCGAGCCAAGAGCCGCTCCTCCGCGATGGGGCCCTGGAGACTGTCCCCCGCGCGCATGACGCGCCATCAGCCTTCTGGAAACCCGATCACCCTAGCAGCAGTGGATCACCAAATAGCCACACGGTTGGGGCACTTGCAGATCTTCACATGGTCACCGCAACCTGCCAGGTCAGCGGCCCGTCCGGGGTACGCGGGAGTGGTGTTCCCGGTTGTCCCGCCATGCCCGGATCGAGGCCCTGCGGGCAGGCCGGTCCGGGGGGCGGAGGAAGTCGGAGGAACACCGGACGGGCCCGGCCGCCGCCGGGGTCGTCGAGATACCGGCCGGCCCGGCCGGAATCCGCCTCCGGCCCGCGGCATCGTTACGTCCCGCGGTCCGCCCGCGCCGCCGTTGCGCCCGCACTCGCCGGGCCCGGCCCCGGGGGATCACTCCGGTTGCGAGCCCCGACCACGGCGAGAGCATGTTTACAGGGCCCGCCAGGCGCGATGGAGGACGAGCGATGGCCGCCGAGGAGAACGCACAGGACCGGTTCCGCAGGTTCGTCCGGACGGTTCTGGCCCATCGGCACGGGGGCGCCGGCGCCGGGCACGACCCCGCACGCGCGCGGGAGGTCTACCAGAGCTCCACGATGGGGGCGCTGATCGACGGCGTCTACGACGGTGACGTTCCGGTCGCGGAACTGCTCCGGCACGGCGACTTCGGCCTGGGCACCTTCAACCACCTCGACGGCGAGATGCTCGTCCTCGACGGGGTCTGCTACCACCTGCGCGCGGGCGGATCCGTGGAGGTCGCCGGAGGCGGCGAACTCTCGCCGTTCGCGGCCCTGACCTGGTTCGGGGCCGACATCACCGAGGACGTGGCCTCGCCCCTGCCCCGCGCCGAGGTCACCGCGCTCGTGGACCGCACCGCCCGCAGCCCCAACCTGATCTACGCGATCCGGATCACCGGCCTCTTCGGTGAGGTCCGCACCCGTACCGTGCGCCGGCAGGAACCGCCGTACCCCTCGCTCACCGAGGCCGCCGAAGGACAGGCGGAGACCACCTTCACCGGCCTGCGCGGGACCCTCGCGGGTTATCGCACCCCCGCCTACGAGCAGGGCATCTCGGTCGCCGGCTACCACCTGCACTTCCTCGACGACGGCCGCACCCGCGGCGGCCACTGCCTGGACTTCCGGCTCGACCAGGGGACGATCGCCCTCGCCGAGCGCTCGGAGCTGCACCTCAGCCTGCCGACGACGCCGCAGTTCCTCTCGTCCGACCTGAGCCCCTCCGGACTGTCCGACCAGATCCGGCAGGCCGAGGGCGGCTGACCGCCGGCGGTCCGCGCACTGCCGCGGCAGCCGCCTCCACGTTCTCCCACCGAGCCCACGGCGAAAGGGGTCTCCCATGACCGCATCGGAAGTACGCGCCGCCCAGCGCGCGGTCGAGGTGCTCTCGGCGTACGGCGTCAGCCATGTCTTCGGCGTTCCCGGCGCCAAGATCGACGCGATCTACGACGCGCTGGTCGACGGCGGTCCCCAACTGGTGGTGTGCCGCCACGAGCAGAACGCGGCCTTCATGGCCGCGGCGGTCGGCCGGCTGACCGGGGTGCCGGGGGCGATCGTGGTGACCTCCGGCCCGGGCACGTCCAACAGCGCCACCGGACTGCTCACCGCCACCACCGAACAGGACCCGCTGGTCGCCTTGTGCGGCGCGGTGCCCCGCGCCGACCGGCTCAAGCGCAGCCACCAGTCCATGGACGCCACCGCCGCCCTGAAGCCCTTCACCAAGTACACCGGCGAGGTGGACGACGCGGACAACACGGCGGAGGCCGTCGCCAACGCCCTGCGCGCCGCCGTGACCGAGCCCCGCGGGGCCGCGGCCGTGGTGCTGCCGGCCGACGTGCTCGCCACGCCCACCGCCGCCCGCATCACCGAGGCGGTGCCGGTACCGGCCCAGGGTTCCGCGCCGGCCTCCGCCGTCGAGCGGGCGGCACGCCTGATCCGCGACGCCGAGCGCCCCGTCCTCCTCGTCGGGCTGCGCGGGGCGGGACCCGAGGCGTGCGCGGCGCTGCGCGAGCTGATCGCCGACACCGACCTGCCGGTGGTGGAGACGTTCCAGGCGGCCGGCGTGGTCTCGCGGGAACTGGAGGACCACTACCTCGGGCGCGTGGGGCTCTTCCGCAACCAGCCCGGCGACATCGGGATCGCCCATGCCGACGTGCTGGTGACCGTCGGCTTCGACGCCGTGGAGTACGACCCCAAACTGTGGAACACCGATCCGTCGCGCACCCTGGTGCACATCGACTGCCTCCCCGCGAACGTGGACAACCACTACCTCCCCGCCGTGGAACTGCGCGGCGACGTGGCGGCCACCCTCCGGGAGCTGGCAGGGCAGCTGCCCGGACTACGGCTCGGCGAAGAGGTGCTCGGCGAACTGGCCGAGCTGCGGCGGACTTCGGCCGGCATCGACGAGTCGGCACGCATGGCCGGCCACAACGGGAGCGGCCTGAATCCGGTGTCGGTGCTGCTCACGCTCCGCGACATGGTGGACGACGACGCCACCATCACCTGCGACGTCGGCTCCCACTACATCTACATGGCCCGTCACTTCCGCGCCTACGAACCGCGGCACCTGCTGTTCTCCAACGGTCAGCAGACGCTCGGCGTGGCCCTTCCGTGGGCGATGGCGACCTGCATGGTGCGTCCCGGCAAGCAGGTCGTGTCCGTCTCGGGTGACGGCGGCTTCCTGTTCAGCGCCCAGGAACTGGAGACCGCCACGCGGCTCGGCCTGCACTTCACCCATGTCATCCTGCGCGACAACAGCTACGACATGGTGGGTTTCCAGGAGGAGCTGAAATACGGCCGGACCTCCGGTGTACGCCTCGGCGACTACGACATCTCCCACTACGCCGCCGCTTTCGGCGCGCACGGCTACCGGGTCCACACCGACGAGCAGTTCACCAAGGTGCTCGGAGAGTCGCTGTCGCGCGAGGCCCGTGTCCAGCCGGGCGTCACGGTCATCGACGTCCCGGTCGACTACAGCCGCAACACCGAGCTGTTCGCCCAGCTCCACGAAGGGGTCCTGGAGTAGGGCCCGTTGTCACGCGGAGACGTTGGCGGTGAGCCGCCGCAGGACCCGTTTCGTGTCGTCGGACTCGGTCGGCGTGAGGCCCATGGCGTTCCCGATGGGGGAGGGGACGGTCGTGGCCCGCTCGCGCAGTGCGACGCCCGCCTCGGTGAGGCTCACCTGCACGGTGCGTTCGTCGTCGGGCCGGCGTTCGCGGCGGACGAGCCCCGCCGCCTCCAGTCGCTTGACCAGGGGAGTGAGCGTGCCGTAGTCGAGGTGCAGCGCCGTGGCGATGTCGCCGACGGGGGTCGGACCGCGCTCCCAGAGCACCAGGAGGGCCAGGTACTGCGGGTAGGTGAGGCCCAGTTCGTCCAGCAGGGGCCGGTAGCGGTTGGTGACGGCACGGGACGCGGCGTACAGGGCGAAGCAGAGCTGGTCGTCCAGCAGCATCGAGAAGTCCTGCGTGCGGTCGGCCGCGGAAGCGCCGGCTCGGTCCATGGCGCGCCCCTTCTCTCGTTCGCGCGTGTTCCGTGGACCCTATCCCACCGGGGGCGCGATTTCAACGCCAGCGATTAGCTTGTGCACGATGTAATCGTGGGATAGGTTTCCTTCCGTCAGCCGGCCGCAAGGGTCCGGTGACCGCTCTCGAAGGAGTCGGCCATGTCCGAATACGTGCCCACCGCCCCTGTCCTGGAGCCCGCCGCGGCGGAGTTCGCGGCGGCGACCGCGAAGCCGCCGTTCCTGTTCGACCTGGCCCCGGCCGAGGGCCGCAAGGCCGTCGACGAGGTCCAGTCCGGCGACATCGCCAAGCCGGACGTGGACGAGGAGTGGATCACCGTCGAGGGCGGCCCGACCGGCAGCGTCCGCGCACGGATCGTCCGCCCCGCCGGCGCCACCGGCGTCCTGCCCGTGGTCCTCTACATCCACGGCGCCGGCTGGGTCTTCGGCAACGCGCACACCCATGACCGACTGGTCCGTGAACTGGCCACCGGAGCCAGCGCCGCCGTGGTCTTCCCCGAGTACGACCTGTCGCCCGAGGCGCGCTACCCGGTGGCGATCGAGCAGAACTACGCCGTCGCCCGCTGGATCGTCGCCGAGGGCGCCGCCAAGAACCTCGACGCCGCCCGTATCGCGGTTGCCGGCGACTCCGTCGGCGGCAACATGACCGCCGCGCTGACCCTGATGGCCAAGGAGCGCGGCGACGTGCCCCTGGTGCAGCAGGTGCTGTTCTACCCGGTCACCGACGCGAACTTCGACACCGGTTCCTACCGTCAGTTCGCCGAGGGCTACTTCCTGCGCCGTGACGGCATGCGGTGGTTCTGGGACCAGTACACCACCGACCCCGCCCAGCGCGCCGAGATCACCGCCTCCCCGCTGCGTGCCACGGTCGAGCAGCTCGCCGGTCTGCCCCCGGCCCTTGTCGTCACCGGCGAGGCCGACGTCCTGCGCGACGAGGGCGAGGCCTACGCCGCCAAGCTCCGCGAGGCCGGCGTCCCCGTCACCGCCGTCCGCTACCAGGGCATCATCCACGACTTCGTGATGCTCGACGCCCTGCGCGGAACCCGCGCCGCCCAGGCCGCCATCGCCCAGGCGGTCACCGTCCTGCGCGAGGCTCTGGGTACCGTCTGAGCGACGGGGTCCCTCTCCGGTCCTCAGGCCACACCTGCGAAAGGCGATCCATGAGCAGCGAACCGTACTGCGACATCCCGGTGCCGGTCTCCGTGGACTGGACGGCGGCCCCCGGGGAGCCCGTCGCGGAGTGCACCCTGTGCCGGGAGCCGACCGAGTACAAGGCGCGGATCCCGGGCACCCCGCTCTGCCCGCGCTGCGAGTGGCAGGAGGCCCAGCGCACCGCCTGCTCCGGCTGAACCCGGACCCGCCGCCGCGCGACGGGGACCGGTCAGCCGGTGGGGGTCCGGCGCAGCGGCGCCAGCGCGTCGCTCCAGGCGACGACCTGGTCCAGGACGACGCCCAGCTCCCCGGCACGGCGCGGGCCCGGCTCGAACCGGCTCATGTCGACGAAGTCGCGGAACAGCGACAGCGCCACCTGCGCGCGCACCGTGGCCACCTGCACCTCGGCCATCACCACCCGCAGGTGCTCCACCGCGCGCGTCCCGCCGGCACTGCCGTAACTCACGAATCCCGCCGCCTTGTTGTTCCACTCCGCGTACAGGAAGTCGATGGCGTTCTTCAGCGCGCCGGGGATCGAGTGGTTGTACTCGGCGGTCACGAAGACGAACCCGTCGAACGACGCGATCTTCTCCGCCCACGCGAGCGTGTGCGGCCGGGTGTAGTGGCCCATCGACGGCGGCGCCTGCTCGTCCAGCAGCGGCAGCCCGTAGTCGTCGACGTCCACCAGCTCGTACTCCGCGTCGTCCCGCCCTGCGGCGTTGTCGTACACCCACTCCGCCACGGCCGCCCCGTTGCGGCCGGGCCGCGTGCTGCCGAGAATGACGGCGATCCTGGTCATGGCGCTGCTCCTGGGCGGTCGGCCGGCCGGGGCCCGGCGGGAGGGCGTGCCTGAGCCACGTTCCATGCCGGCCCGTCCGGCAACCGGGCCCGGGTGCCGCTTCGCCCGATCGCCGGGCGGCCGCTGCGCCGGACGGGTGAGCACGGGGCGGTTCGGACGCGGCGCTATGGTGGCCCCGGACGATGCCGGTGCGACGCGGGGGACTGGACGGCTTGCGATCAGGTGGGAAGCGTGGAGCGGTCATGGCCGCCGTGCTCGGTGTCGTCGTGGTGCTGTTCCTCGGTGCGTGCGGGACCCGGGTGGCCGGCCGGGACGGGGGCGTGACCGACCCGTCGACGGCCGGCGGGCCGATCCCGTGGACCACTGCGGCCCCGATCTCGGTCACCGGTGCCCGGCTGGGCGACGACCACCGCACGCTCGCCCTCGACGCCCAGGTGCCGCACGGCCCGCACCCGTGCGTCCGCGGGCTCAGGGCCGTGGTCACCGACACCGTGCCGCAGCACACGTGGGTGCAGATCACCTACTCCTCGCCCTCCGGCGACCGGCGTTCGGGGTGCACGGGCGTGACGACGGCCACCGCCCGGGTCCGGCTGCCCGAGCCACTGGGCGCCCGGGACCTGATCGTCGACAACTCCACGGTCTTCACCGCCGACGGCGCCCACCCGCCCGCGCTGCGGCTGTGCGGGCCACTGGGCTGCCGTCCGCCCGCCACGGGCTGCACCGCCGCCTCCTACGAGCAGGCGCTGATGGCAGTCGACGCCCCCGAGCACACCTACCGCGAAGCGGAGGTCTGCAACGGGAAGTGGCTCGTGCTGGACTTCTCCTGGCGCACCGGACCCGTCTGCGGCGACGGAGAGGCCCCCGAGTGCTCCTCCCGGCTGGGCGACCGCTGGTTCTTCCGGGCGGAGCCCGCCGGCTGGGTGCCGATCGTCCACGGGACGCACGGCGGATGCCAGGACGTGCGGCGCGAGGAACCCGCCTTCCCCGTATCGATGTGCGTGCACCTGGCGCCGTTCCGAGGAGCGCGGTAGCCGGCGCCCCCGGCGCCCCCGGCGGCCCCTGCCGACGTGCCGTCAGTGGCTCGGCGGCCCCGCCGGCTGCTGGTCCAGTGCCTCGGCCCGGCGCCGCAGGTCGGCGGCGATGTCGTCCCACTCGGGCCCGTGGAGGTAGAGGCTGTCGGCCGCCTCGCGCAACAGCGCCGGGTCGTCGGGACGCTGGAGCAGGGCGAGCCGGTAGGCGAGGTTGCGGATCCACACCGGAAGCAGTCCGTCGACCACGTGCGGGCTGAGGTCGCGCAGCATCGCGACGATCGAGTCGGCGTCGGCGAAGGTCAGTTCCTCGACGAAGTGCTGCTCCTGGTGGTTGAGCACGCAATCGCGCGTGGGCCGGTACTCGTCTCCGTACAGGCACCGGGCGTGCTCGGTCAGGGTCGTGTGCATGACGCGCAGCTTAGACCGACCGGCAATAGGTGGCCGCTGTGCGTCTGGGAGATGGTCTGGATGCGGCACGGGCACGGGCCTGCGTGATCATGGAGTTCTCTACGCTC